>JAPLCP010000052.1 GCA_026392155.1 Armatimonadota bacterium
CCAACGTGGCGGACGACGGCACCGCCGGAGGCGTTGCCGAGGCGCACGGCTTGCTCGATGGTGCCGCCTGCGGCAAGCCCCATCGTGATTCCGGCAATCGTGGAGTCGCCCGCACCAGTGCCATCGAAGACCTCGACGGGCACGGCGGCGACATCCACGAAGCGCTCCGGCTCGAATACCGTCAGGCCACGTGCGCCACGGGTGATCAGGAGATTACGGACTTCCAGCGCGACTCTGAGACGCGCCCCGGCGTCGTGAAAGATGCCGTTATCTAGCGACTCAAAGAGGGTGGTGCGGCTGGCTTCATCGGCCTCTTTTCGGTTGAGTGAGATCAAGTCGGCGTCTTTGTAGAACCCGACACTCGCGGGCTTGGGATTGGCCGTCACCACAATTCCTTGCGCCCGTGCTAGCGCCGTCAGCCGCGCCACGAGGGTCTCGGTGAGCACGCCCTTGAGATAGTCCGAAAATAAAATCGCCTCGCAGCCGCGCTGCAAGATCCCTTCACAGGCAGCGATAAGCGCGTCTTCAGTCTCTTGGGTCAGCGGCGCACGCTTCTCCCGGTCCACACGGACGATCTGCTGCGCCCCCTGGTAGGAGCCCGCCGTCACGCGGGTCTTGCGCGTGGTCGGGCGGTCAGAAGCGGTCACGACCGCCGCCACATCCGCTCCCAGTGCCTTCAGCGCCTGACGCAGTTTCTCGCCCGCTGCATCGTCACCGACCACGCCCGCCACAAAGACCTCAGCCTCGAAAGCGACAAGCTGCGCCGCCGTATTGGCCGCGCCGCCCGGCACAAAGGTCTCACGCTCCACCTCCACGATCGGCACAGGCGCTTCCGGAGAGATGCGGTTCACATGGCCCCAGATATGCTCATCGGCCATAAGATCCCCAATTACCAGCACACGCTTTCCGGGGAAGTTCGCTAATATTTTAAGGAGTTCATCACGCATAGCGGATTAAACTGCACCGTGGATGAGGCGACAGGTGTTGATCATCTCTTTGGCCCGATCCACGTCCATCCACTCGCCGATCTGGACGGATTTTTTCTCCAGGGTTTTGTAGACATCGAAGAAGTGCTCGATCTCTCTTAAGTAGTGCTCAGGGACATCTTCGAGCTTGCGGACACCATGAAAGCGTGGATCGTGGGCGACGCGGGCGAGGATCTTTTCATCGGCCCCTTTTTCATCGCGCATCATCAAGACCCCCAGCGGGCGGCAGTTCACGACGCAGCCACAAAAAGTCGGGTGCGAGCCGATCACGAGAACATCCAGCGCATCGCCATCGGCGCTCATGGTTCCGGCAATCCAGCCGTAGTCAAAGGGATAGAACAAGGGCGAGTAGAGGGGACGGTCGAGCTTGAAGACGCCCAAATCTTTGTCGTACTCGTACTTATTGGACGAGCCACGCGGGATCTCGATCACCGCATGGACTTCTTCAGGCGCATTATCGCCAATGGGCAAACTTCGGTAAGGCATAGGTTTAGGTATTATTGTACCCAGTTCCGCAAAAAAACAGGCTCGAGGTGCCTATTTCAAACGGTCTTGGAGGAGCTTGCGGGCTTTGATGAGCTTCGGGCTAATGACCGCCTGGCAGTACCCCGCCCCCGGATTGGTCTGGTAGTAGTTCTGGTGGTACGCCTCTGCCGGATAAAATGGCCCCAGCGGACCGACTTCCGTGGTGATCGGCGCACTAAACGCAGGGGCAAGCTCGTCCAGAACGCGGTTTGCGATCTCGGCCTGCTCGGGGCTGTGGGTGTAGATCGCACTGCGGTACTGGGTTCCCACATCTGCTCCCTGACGGTTCGGCGTGGTCGGGTCATGGGTCGCCAGATGAATCGCCACAAGGTCCGCGTACGAGATCTCGGTGGGGTCAAAGGTAAGCTGGATCACCTCGGCATGGCCCGTCTGTCCGCTACAGACATCTTTGTAGGTCGGCGAGACGACATGCCCCCCCGTGTAGCCACTTACCACCGAGTGCACCCCGCGTAGCTGCTGGAAGACCGCCTCGGTGCACCAGAAACAGCCCCCCCCAAACGTCGCAAGCTCTGTCATACTGCCCTCTCTTGTTTTTTCAGCGCGACCGCGTTCATGCAGTAGCGCAGGCGGCTGGGCGCGGGGCCATCCGGGAAGACATGCCCCAAGTGCGCCTGGCAGGTGTTGCAGACCGCCTCGATCCGCTGCATCCCGTGGGAAACGTCCAGATTGTAGGCAATCGCGTTGGTCTCGACCGGCTGTGTAAACGACGGCCAGCCGGTTCCTGAGTCGAACTTCTCAGCGGAGTCAAAGAGAACCGTATTGCAGCAGACACAAGCGTAGATTCCCGCCTCGAACCGGCTACAGAGCTCTGAGCTAAAGGCTCGCTCAGTGCCATGCTGTCGGGTGACATAGAACTGCTCAGCAGTGAGCTGGGCACGCCACTCACTCTCGGTCTTTTCCACAACGCGATTTGGTTTTGGGTTGCCCGTGGTCGCAAACGCAATAAGATTGCTCCACGTTAAGGGGGTACTCATTCGACAGCTCCAATCAGCTCATGGATATCGGTGAAGCCGTTCTTCTCCAGATAGTCCGCAATCCCATCGGCGATCTCGATAGCGGCCAGCGGATTGACAAAATTGACCGTTCCTGCGGCCACGGCGGTTGCGCCTGCGAGGATAAACTCGATAGCGTCGGTGGCGTTCATGATCCCCCCCATCCCTATAATAGGCACATTTACCGTCTGCGCCACGCGGTAGACAGCCAGCAGTGCAATCGGCTTAATCGCGGGGCCGGAGAGCCCACCGGTCTTGTTGGCGAGCTTAAACGTGCGCTTGCGAGCATCAATGGCGGTTCCAATCACGGTATTGATCAGCGAGATCGCATCCGCTCCCGCATCTTCGGCGGCTTTTGCGATGGGCCGAATGTCGGTCACATTGGGCGAGAGCTTGGCGATAATCGGCAGATCCGTGACAGCCTTCACCGCGGCGATCACGTCAGCGGTCAGGTGCGGCTGCGTGGCGTAGTCAAGGCCATGGGAGACATTCGGGAACGAGATATTCAGCTCAATCGCATCCGCTCCCCCGCTCTCGGCGAGGCGTCGGGCAACGTAGGCAAAGTCCTCGGGGTTCTCGCCAGGGACATTGACAATAATCGGGACATCGAACTGCCGCAGATACGGGAGCTTTTCGAGGAGATAGTTCTCGATGCCACCGTTTTGCAGGCCAATCGCATTGAGCACTCCCGAGGCCGTCTCGCACATACGTGCAGGTGGGTTGCCCAGGCGTCGCTCACGGGTCGTGGCTTTGACGCAGACCGCGCCTAGCTTGCTCAGATCTACTAAGTCTTTGGTCTCGGAGCCAAAACCAAACGTGCCAGAGCCCGTGGTGACGGGCGTGCGCATGGTCAGCGAGCCGATCTTCACCTCAAGATTTACTGCCATGTGACCTCCGTCGCGGGGTAGACCGGGCCATCGGTGCAGGTGCGCGAGAACGTCCCGTCGGCTTTCTTGAGCACGCACCCGACACAGATTCCAATTCCACAGGGCATGGGTGTCTCCATCGAGACCTGACAAGGCTTGTGATTTGCGGTGCAGAGCTCTGCCACGGCGCGCATCATCGGAGTCGGGCCACAGGTATAGACCGCGATGTTCTCGCTCAGAAGAGGCGCTAAGCCGTCGGTGACTTTTCCCTTCACCCCTAAGCTACCATCGTCGGTGCAGGCGACAATCTCGACGCCCACCTCGCGTAGCCCCTCGTCGCCAACTAGAAAGTTGGCGCTACGAGCGCCGTAGATCAGCGTGACTTTTGCCCTTGGATTGGCGGCCTTGATCGTCTTTGCCAAGAAGTTCAGCGGTGGAACCCCATAGCCGCCACCCACCATGACATGATGGACATCGGCGTGTGGATCGGCATCGAAGACGCGGCCTCCGAGCGGTCCCAGAAAGTCCAGCTTATCGCCGGGCTTGTAGAGTGCCATGGTGCTTGTGGTGGGGCCGTAGACCGAGAAGAGAACCGTACAGAGCCCGGCCTCTCTATCCACGGTAAAGATCGAGAAAGGCTTGCGCAGGATCGAGCTTCCGGCATTCGCGGGTGTGGTGGCGGCCACCGCGATAAAGTGGCCGGGCCGAGCATCATGGGCTGTCTCGGGGTCGTCGAAGGTGAGGACAAAGTGTCCTGGTGCGGCGAGCGCCTGCACGGAGATTATAGTAGCAGCACGTTTTCTAATCACGTCGAGCCATTGTACCCGATGGAGCTCTCCTTCTGGTTCTCAGTAAATCCTCAGATCACAGGGGTCCACGGGTGCGTCGGCAGCCGTTTTGTCTGTCGCAATCGAGAGCATCTTCCGGGTCTGGGCAACAGCTTTATTAGGCGCAATCCCTCGGCAGAGCACCAAGTCAAGATACAGAAAGTCTATTGCGGCGCTTCCTGCCCAGTCGGCGACATTCATGTAGCCCGAGATGGGAAAGCCAAGCCCAGACGTTTTTCGGATACTGGCAGGGCCGCTGCCTGCCATCAGGCGGCAGCTCCCCAAGTGGAGTAGCTGGAGATTCTTTGCAGGCTTTAGACACTCCCCTATGACACCTGGAGCGACTGTCTTGCCGCCGACGGAGATTCCCTCGGGAGTTCCGTGAGAGGAGAGATAGACCACTGTCGGAGCCGCCAAGTAGGCAGCCTCCGTGAGAAAACGGCGCAGGTCGGCTTCGTCGTGGAAGAAGCGCTGGCGCACCTCGACACTCGGGACGCGGGCAAAGAAGCTCCTTAGCATCGCCCCAAACGAGTACTCTGGCTCACTCAGCGAGTTCTCCCAGTGCGCCTCCAGCACCACCAGAAACGTCTTGCCTGCCGTACTTGCCGCACGAGTGCCGTTCCAGGCGCTCTTGTTGCCATTGGCCTGCTTCCACTCCCCCGTGAATCTATCAGTGCGTGTATTAAATGTGAACGTCCCCGTGCCATCCGCGCCGGTATTCTCCGTCCAGCTAAACGTCAGCACGCTCCCGGCCAGCTTGCCCATCAGCTTCCCGGTGGGATAGGTTCCCGTCACCGAGGCCCCCACTTGCTCCAGCCGCAGCGGCCCCGAGTTCGTCTCCCAGACTCCTGTGATACTAAGCTGAGCGGTGGGCAGAAGCAGACCTCCTGCTCCCAAAAGAAGATTACGTCGTGTCATGGCTCTTTATACCCCGAGCATATCTGAAGCACCGCTGATCAGAACGGCAGTGCTGGAGAGTCTGCGGCTACAAAGGCCGGGTACCCTCTTGGGTGCGGCAATACTCAATATTATGACACTTCTTACACTCACTGTCATCAATACTCATGTTTTAA
>JAPLCP010000062.1 GCA_026392155.1 Armatimonadota bacterium
CTCGAAGCGCTATTAAAATCAATCCTAGCTACAATATCAGAAGGAGTTGCCAAGTCTCGAATCTGTTCTGGAGTCAAAATATATTTAATATTCTTGTCAGAATCTGATTTACAAGAAGAAAATACTAAAAATAATAATAAAACCAAAAATCTATTCATATAAATCACTCCATCATATGGAATGGCAGACATTTACAAAATGCCTACCATTCAAAACGCAAAAACACTAACAATTTAAAACACATGCGTCAAGTGCTGATTGGCAGGCAAGTAAAGCTGCACCAATTTGCGGACAAATCCCAAGAGGTACACCATTAGAGTCAAAGCATTCTGGATAATCATTAATCAGTAACTGTTTACAACCACACATTGCATACTGACAAGCATCTTCACAGGTATGCCCTGGCCCACAATATGAATCTGCACACTGCATGCATGGCAATCCTTGTACACAAGGATATTCAAACATACAAGGATCAAAAAACTGTGCAGAAGCAACACCAGATTGTTCTAGTTCTTTTGCGACTTGCTGAGCAACTTTATTATCGCTAGCGCGGCGTTGCATCTCTTTTCCGACTTTACGGAGGAGTTCATCGGCGGTTAATGCGGCGATTGCGGCGGCTCCTGCTTGAAAGCCGATTCTCACTAGGGCTTGACGACGAGAGAGCTTTTCTTTTTCAAACTGTGCCCGCTCTTCGGCGACGGTCAGCTCTACTTCTACTTTTTCTTCCAAACTATCCATTGTTATTCCTCTATCGTTTTCGTTGATTGCGCTCCTGCTTCTTTTGCCTTCAGCGCGGATTCTTTTTTCTGAATTTCAATAACACGGGCGACAACTTGCTCGACAAGGCTGTTAGTACGGTGATGTTCCTCGATTCGGTCTATCACGGCTTGCGCAACTACATCCACAAAATCATCGCGATCTTCGATAGCCATCTACGCTCCCAAGCACACCAGAAACTATAAGTACCAAGCACTACAAACGCAACACTAATAGCACACGGTCTCGGTATGCCTTGCTTTTTTGGGATATTCCCCTCTTCCTACCTACTTTCGCGGGGAGAGGAAGTTTCGGTTAGTTTACCTTAATTTTTCGGAGAAAGTCAAGGGATTCAGGAGAGATCACAAAATAAAAAACTATTTTTTCAGGAGCTTTTTTAAAACTCTGGCAGGCTCCCTCCCTCCCTCCTCCCAGGATTGGGAGGAGGGCCGAGAGGGTACTACCGCCGGATCAGGCTTGTGATCCAGACGATGTTGCCGATGAGGCCCAGTGCTTGCCCAAAGTCAATTCCACCGCCACGGCGGCCTTCAGGGATGCGGATAATGTCACCGTCCTGTAGCTCAAGAGCCGCCTCGCTGGGCTTCTCCAGGTTGATCTTGCGGGGCTTGTCCGGGTACTTACCATCAACGGCGCGCACAAACTCGACTTCTTTGCGCTTGGCTCCCTCCATAGGCCCCGCAGTCGCCACGGCTTGATAGATCGTCACTTTGCCCAGAAGCGGAAACGCGCCTTTTCGCTCTACGCCCCCAAAGACCGTGTACTGACGCGGTTTCTCCAGACGCGGGACATAGATCTCGTCTTTGTCTTGGAGCTTGATGTCTTTATCCGCGACTCCCGCCGCGATCTCTTCGTAAGGCACCACGATTCGCAGCCCTCCTCGCATGAGATAGACATTTTTTCGGTCACCGAGCTCGCTCAGGCCACCCACAATACTAATCACCTGGCTCAGCATGGTTCCCGACGTGATCTGAATGGTCGGCTTGGTGGTATCTTTCACCTCGCCAATAATCTTAATCGTCCCTTCGGTGGGCTCACCCAGTCGCACAAAAATCCGGTCGCCATCTTCCAGAAACGGATTGACAGTCTCTGAGCTGTCCAGGCCATTACGGAACTTCTTGTAGTTGACTTTCAGAGTGGCTTTCCCGCGCAGAATCTCGACATTTTCGAGATCGGCAAGCTGCGCTGGAACGGCCTCTTCAAGCATGTCGGAGAGACGCGTTCCATCCCGCAAAACGCGCCGGCCTTGGAGCCCAATCGCACCATTGAGGCTGACTTCCCGAGCCTTGCGCCCAAAAATCTGCACCACCACATTGGGGTTCTTAAGATATTTCCCGCTCTTGAGGCGCAGCTCGATAAAGGTCGCTGCCCTAATGGTAGAGCTTCCTGCCACCAGCACCTGGCCGATCCGAGGCAGCTCAATCGTGCCATCGTCGCTGACCTTGAACTCACCTGCTCCGGTGTAGAGTGGCTCCCCCACCACCGTGACTCGTAGAATATCGTTCTTACGAATCGGCTCCGTGATAGGATCTTGTACGATCTGTCCCAGTGGCGTCTGCCCTCCGGTCGGGCCGACAGGATTTTGCTGAGCAGTGGCGGGCAGTGCACTTAGTAGTGCCAGCCCAATGATAAAGTAGGACGTTCGCATTCTTGTCTCCCTGATAATCATTCTATTTAAATCTAAATACCTGCGGAACCCCTAGCTAGGTTCCTGTGTTCTATAGTCGGAAAAAAAACGAGCAATATGAATCCTGTTAATATCACTGAAACTCAGATACTAAATGCCCTCCGCACCGTTCCTGACCCCGATCTAGGCAAAGACTTAGTCACGCTTAATATGATCAAGAACATCAAGATCTGTGAGGGAAATGTCGCCTTTGTCGTGGAGCTGACCACGCCCGCCTGCCCGATGAAAGCCAAGATTGAGGCCGACTGCCGCGCCGCTGTGGGAGCTATTGAGGGCGTTACCCATATCAAGATCGAGCTGACCGCCAACGTGGTCGCGCGGCGGCCTCAGGGCGGAAAAGTGATCCCCAAGGTCAAGCACGTGATCGCGGTGGCCTCCGGCAAGGGCGGCGTGGGTAAGTCCACCGTGACCGCCAACCTTGCCATTGCCCTCGCGCAAGCGGGCGCAAAGGTGGGCATCTTAGACGCCGATGTCTATGGCCCGACCATTCCGATGCTTTTAGGGCTCGAAGACGAAACGCTAGAGCAGATTGCGGAGCGCCAGGCCGATGGCAATGTCATCCCGAAGATCGCCCCCGCTGAGCGCCACGGGGTAAGCTGTGTCTCGGTAGGCTTTCTGGTAGAGCCGGGCCAGCCCTTGGTGATGCGTGGCCCCATGCTCGGAAAGTTCGTCAACCAGCTCATTGGCGATGTCGCCTGGGGCGAGCTAGATTACTTACTGGTGGACATGCCCCCCGGCACCGGCGACACCACGATCAGCCTGGTAGATGCAATTCCCCTCTCCGGTGCAGTGATCGTCATGACGCCGCAAGATGTCGCGGCGAGTATCGCGGTCAAGAGCCTCAAGGCGTTCCAGAAGCTCAATGTCCCCATTCTTGGGATCATCGAGAACATGGCGTATTTCATCGCCCCGGACACAGGCAACACCTACTACATCTTCGGACGTGGTGGTGGTATGGAAGCTGCGGAAGGGCTCCAGGTTCCCTTTCTGGGCCGCATCCCGCTAGAGATCGCCACCCGCGAGGCCAGCGACTGTGGCGAACCTGTACTGGTCTCCGACCCCGAGAGCATCCAAGCCAAAACCTTCCACGAGGTCGCCGGGAAGCTCGCCCAGCAGATCAGTATCCAGAGCCGCAAGTTCCGCCCGCTCAATGTGATGTAGTATTACTTAGGACAACAATGATGATTCCGTTTCTCTTAGCACTGACGCTCATGGCACAGCCGCCACGCTTTGGCCCCAACCCTGAGCTGCAAGCCAAGACCCAAGCCGACCACAAGCACCTGCTGGAGCTGCTCAAGATCGAGTCGCTGCGTCCTGGCCCCAGCGGGACGCCCACAGCGCCCAATGCCGCCAACTCCGACGAGGCCAAAGTGGGTGCCTACACGCTTCCTGATGCGCTAACGCTCAAAAACGGCAAGAAAGTTACCAACAAACGCGACTGGGAAGTGCGCAGAAAAGAGCTCTTTGAGGACTTTGACCGAGAGATGTACGGCCGTACGCCCAAAAAGACGCCCAAAGTGACCTGGGAAGTGACCGAGACGCTGAAAGAGAAAAAGGGCGAGATCGCGGTTGTGACCAAGAAGCTGGTTGGGCATGTGGACAACAAAGAGTTTCCGAGCATCAAGATCGATATCCAGCTCACCCTCACCACCCCCGAGAGCGCGACCAAGCCCGTTCCCGTCGTCCTAGAGTTTGGCTTCATCTTCCCCACCCGCCCCGCACCCAGCGGGTACCCGCCCGCCTTCGCCCCGCCCCCCGGCGCGGGCAAGAGCTGGCAGGAGCAAGTTTTAGAGAAAGGCTGGGGCTATGCCATCCTCTCCCCCGCATCCGTGCAGGCCGACAATGGCGCGGGGCTACGTGAGGGCATTATCGGCCTGGTCAACAAAGGAGAGCCGCGCAAGCCGGATGACTGGGGTGCGCTCAAAGCGTGGGCGTGGGGCGCGAGCCGTGCGCTGGACTACTTCGAGACCGACAAGGCCGTGAATGCAAAGCGTGTCGCGATTGAAGGGCTCTCGCGCTACGGAAAAGCGGCACTTGTCACCATGATTGAGGGGCTCTCGCGCTACGGAAAAGCGGCACTTGTCACCATGGCCTACGAGCCGCGCTTCTCCATTGGCTACATCGGCTCCTCGGGGACGGGCGGGGCGAAGCTCTACCGGCGACACTTCGGCGAGCAGATCGAGAATGTCGCCAGCTCCGGTGAGTACCACTGGATGGGCGGCAACTTTGTCAAGTACGCCTCGGGGGCACTGGGGCCCAACGATCTGCCCGTCGATGCCCATGAGCTTGTCGCGCTGTGTGCCCCGCGCCCGGTCTTTATTAGCTGCGGCTCGCCGTTTGTGGAGGGAAACTGGGTGGATAGCAAGGGGCAGTTTCTGGCCGGAGTCGCCGCCGGGCCGGTTTATAGTCTGCTAGGGAAGAAGCCGCTTCCCGTCAGCGAGCAGCCCAAGATCGGGGAGAGCCTTATCGAGAGCGATATCGCCTACCGCCAGCACGAGGGCGGCCACACTATCGGCCCCAACTGGCCCTACCTGCTCACCTGGGCCGAGCGCTACTGGAAGTAAATTCCCATGGCAAGCAAAGAGGTAAGCGTGCCATGAGTCCTCTGATCCGCTCTGCTACTCAGCCGTATCCCGGATCTTACTTCTCCGTAGCCCGCCAAATACCGTCCCAGTCAGCAGGCGGCGGGTCTTTTTCAAAAGCGAGGGCACGGGCTAGGAGCACCTTTGTAGGCCCATCATCGGGATGGGCCGTAAGAATCGCTTCATAGAGCTGCCGGGCTTGGGCAAAATCGCGCTGAAGGTAGGCTACCAGAGCCTGCTCCGTTTGCGCCACAAGGGCTTGCTTCTCAGGGTCCGCTCCCTCGCGCGAGTCCATCAGCTCAAAAACATGCAGCGCCTCGGTCTTGCCAATCACGGTGAGTATGTCGAGAGGACGTGCTAGAAAGCTTTCTTCCGTCTGCTTTAGAGTCGCCTGGCTCAGCATGATCTTGGTTTTATAGGCCTTGTTCTGGCCTTCGAGCCGCTTGCTTGTATTGACTGTATCGCCCAGAATAGTGTAGTTGTAGCGCACGGCAGAGCCGACCACGCCCAGAATCACCTCGCCGGTGTGAAGCCCGATGCGCATGGAGAGTGACTCGCTCTTAAGCCGATGACGCAGGTCTGTCATGGCGGCCTGTGCCTGGAGCGCAGCGTGGCAGGCACGCTTCGCATGGTCTTTCCCATGGAAGAAGGCCATTACCTCATCGCCGTTGTACTTATCGACCACCCCATGTACGCGCGCAACCTCCTGACTGACTTGCTCCAGGAACGCATTGAGGATCGAAACTGCTTCCTCCGGAGGATGGGACTCTGCAATCGCCGTAAAGTTCGCAAGATCGGCAAAAAACACCGTGACCTCTGTTTGAATCCCGCCGAGTTCGGCCTCCTTACCTGTGGCAATAAGCTGGCGAACATACTCCGTGGGCACGAATCGCTCAAAGCTTCGGAGGCTTGCCTTGAGCCGCTCTAGTCCCTCCCCTAGCTGATTTACTTCGATAATACGCCCCTTGCCCAGGGTGGGTTGGGGAGCCAGCTGCAGGAGGCGTGTCTGCTCCATCTCACGGGCGATCCGACGAAGCCGACGGGCAATTCCCTGGGCGAGCCAGAGGCTGCCTACAATTCCAAGCAGACTGCCCAGTCCAACCCAGTAGAGAGTCGTTCTAAGGCTGGCATCCACACGGCCCGTCAGCTCTTTTTGAGGAGTCAGGGTACAGACCACCCAGCGTGGTGCATTAGGCTCAACAAGCCGCCGCCAGCTGATCATGTAGTCTGCTCCCTTGGACTGGATCTGAGCAATTTGGAGTGAGTCGCCCGGATGCGGGTAGGTGATTCGTGCCAGAGCAACCTTGAGTACCTCCGGGTAGTCGCTACCACTGGCGATGATCTGAGCCCCCTTTTCCTTCTCCTCTACCACAAAACCAAAGCCCGTTTCTCCGAGCCGGACACTGCGAAGAAATCGTGTGATATCTTCAAGGGTGAAGTCCACAGAGACAACACAGCGTAGTTTCTTGGTTTTATCGTAGCGTGGTGTGGCGTAGGTCACCCCGATAATATCGCCGCGCTTGGGGTCTACAAAGCTGTAGGTCTCCGTCCAAGTGGCCTTTTGCGCCTTGACCGCCGCTTTGTAGTAAGGACGAAGCCGGGGATCGTACTTCCAGCGCGGATCGTCGGTGACTTGCTGGCGTGTGCCATCCCGCAGGTGAATAAACTCCTTGCGGTGTGTGATCGCGTTTTTATTGGGAGGAGCACAGTGCTGAATCCGAAGCATGCCATCGTCTAAGCGCTGGAGCTGACAGTAGGCTCCCGTGTTTTCCACCCCGAGCGTCAAGTACGAGACTTCGGGAAGAGCGGCCGTGACATTGTAGAAATCCTCCCCGATACTCTCAAAGTCGGCAAAGTCCAGCCCCGTGGCTTCATGGCGTGCAACAAAGCTCTGGGCAAGCGCACTGGCACTCTGTGCCGTAGCAAGCAGGCGGCTCATGCGCCGCTCGATCACCTGCGATGTTCGTGTAATTACCTGCTGGGAAAGCTCCTCCGAGGTCAGCCGCCACTGGTTGTAGGTACTGATCAGCACCACGAGCAGGGTCGCCGTAAGTGTGGTCAGTGTGGCCGCAGTGATCGTGGTGCGCAGAGAGAGTGCTCGAAATGCCATGCGCTACTCAGACGGCTCGTCGGTGGTGGTGTGTTCCTCAGGAATCTTGAGCTGCTCTGTTGCTTTACACGTCCGCAGCCAGACATTGCGGGGCGGGTTGTCGTAGCCTTTCCAGGTGTAAGGATCCACGCCCGCCACGGGAATCACGCTGCGCCGATCTGCCGTCGCGACGGACTCACCGTCTTTGAGGCTCCAGGGAAGCAGGCTCCAGGCGTTCATGTAGTGGCTGACCAGCACACGCCGGTAGATCTCACTGCGGTTTTTATGCGACTTATGAAGAAGATAGCCGTTAAAGAACACCACGCTCCCGACCGGCACCTCGACTGGCACGGCCAGGCTCTCGTCAAAACCGTAGCTCTCCTGCCCAAAGTCATGCTCTTCCGTATTATTATGATCGCGCTGGGGGTAGAGATAGCCCGGCTTGTGCGAGCCAGGAATCACCCAGAGGCAGCCGTTCTCGATAGTCGCATCGTCGAGCGCGATCCACGCCCCAATGAGGCTTCGGTCACGCGTCGGGATGTAGATCTCGTCCTGGTGCCAGGCTTGCCCCTGAAACGCCGGCGGCTTCACAAAGAGCATAGACTGCATGCACTTGACCGAGCCATCCCAGAACGGCAGGTGCGCCGCCGTGATCTGCGAGAGTGCGCCGCAGATTTTTGCGTGCTTGACATACTTCTCGATCACCGGGCTCACAAAGTGCGGCTGATGAATACAGAGGATTCGTCGTAGCGCCTCGTCGTCGGTGAGCTCCGCAGAGAGTGGCTGAAGATTCTCGCACGGGTAGCCCCCCCGCGCCAGGTGCACCGTGTCACACCGCAGCTCGTCAACTTCTTCGGGAGTGACCAAGCTCTCCAGAACCAAGTAGCCATTCTCGACAAAAAACGCGACTTGGTCGTCGCTTAAAATTCGAGGAACCGCAATCGGGTTCGCCAGCATCGGGGCCGTTTCCATGCCTCTATTGTAGCCGAAAAGCCGCTAGCGCGACTCCTCTTCCTTCGCCGCTTTCTCGTGCTTTTGGTGCTGAAAAAACTCAAAGACCATGGGGAGTACCGAGACGAGAATAATCCCAATCAAGACCAGCTCAAAGTTCTTCTTGACAAAGGGGATATTGCCAAAGAAAAAGCCCGCCGTGACACACAAGCCCACCCATAAAACCGCGCCCGCCACGGAGAAAGCTAAGAAGCGCCCGTAGGTCATTGCGCCCATTCCGGCGACAAACGGCATGAAAGTACGCACGATCGGAACAAAGCGCGCCATGATGATGGCTTTAGGACCGTGTTTAGCGAAAAAATTCTCGGTCTTAATGAGATTCTCGCGCTTGAAGATTTTTGAGTTCGGGTTGTTAAAGAGCCCGCGCCCAAACTTCTTGCCGAGAAAGTAGTTGCAGTTATCCCCAAGTAGTGCCGCCGCCATCAGGAGCGGATAGAGAACCCCGAGCAAGAACGCTGGTTTCTCCCCCGCGGCCAGCGCCCCCACCGTGAAGAGGAGCGAGTCGCCGGGAAGAAAGGGCATCACGACGACGCCGGTCTCAACGAAAATAATCAGAAACAGCCCACCGTATGCCAGTGGCCCCAGAGACTGGAGCCAGGCAATAATCATATTGAGAATCTTTGCCATGCCGGGTCAGTATACCCTAGCCCTCGGCGAGCCACGCCAAGACGCGACCGAACGCGTGGTCTTCGAGGATGCCGAAGCACTTGTGGCGACCAAGCCGCGCTTTTGAGACCGCAGGGCTGGCGATGCCGCAGAGAAAGCGCGCGAGCTGGCGGTCTTCTCCGAGGGCTTCAGGGTAGGCGTGACGGAGGGCTTGCGCTTCGCTCGTAAGCGCGTCGGGAATCTGTCCTCGATCACGGGGCTCAGGGAGGCGCTGGGCTTCGCCGGTAAGGCAGAACGAGCAGTGGCCGCAGGGTTGTGTGCGGCGCTCGCCGAAGTAGCCGGTGAGGGCGTTGGTCTGGCAGCTTCCGAGTCCGATTAATTTTACGACTTTCGCCAGGCGCACCAGCTCGTTTTTCTCGCGCAAGGCAAAGCGAGCGTCTAGTTCATCCGTGAGGGCATCGGTATCGTCGTGAGGATTCAGACGGAAGAAGCGCTGGCGGACATCGGCGGTGCGCAGCTCGATATGGCCGCGCTCTTCGAGGACTTCCAGCACCCGGACGATGCGCCCCCGCTCGATAGCCAGAGCCTCCGCAGCTTCGTCGGGGCTGAGCTTGTACCAGAGCCGTCCGTGTTTTGCCGTGAGAAATACGTCGGTGACAAGCTGCCGATGCGCCTCGGGGAAGGTGGCGGCGATGCTCACGGGGTTTTGATTGGGAAGTGGCCGGAACTCATACGCGGCATAGAACGGCGTCCCCTGGCGCAGAACGCCGTTAAGCTCCAGGTAAGTCAGGATGGTTTTCAAGACCAACTGCCGGATGTCGTGGCGGGTGCTGAGGTCATACAGCGCCACATCGAACTCCGGGCCGCGTGAGAGCAAGTCCGAGAGCAGCGAGTAGAGCGCGTTTCGCGTGGGCGTGTCGCCGTAGACAAAGTTCTCCAGAGTTGGGACATCGTCAAGGCAGGCCAGGATATGGCACACCGAGTTGGCACCGTCGCGACCCGCACGCCCGATCTCCTGGCTGTAGCTCTCCAGCGACTTGGGCAGGTTGTAGTGGTAGACATAGCGCACATTGCTCTTATCAATTCCCATCCCAAACGCAATGGTCGCCACCACGATCCCCCGATCCGACGCCATCCAGCGCTCCTGCACCGCGCTCCGGGCCTCGTCTTCCATTCCCGCATGGTAGGGCTCGGCAGGCAGGCCACTCTCGCTGAGCATCTCCGCCAAGCGCTCAGCGGTTTTCTGGAGCGTCACATAGACAATACTTGGGCCGGGCGGGCGCTGCTTGAGAACGCGCAGTAGCACACCGTCGCGCTCGGTGGCCGTCACCGGGCTCGTGGCGAGCTCTAAATTAGGGCGATAAAACCCCGTCACGATGCCGTCGCCCTGCGTGATCCCAAACGCCTCATGGATGTCTTTGACCACTTGCGGCGTCGCCGTGGCCGTGAGCGCCAGCACCCGCTCGGCACCGTAGCGCTTGGCAGCATCGGCGAGCTTGAGATAGTCCGGGCGAAAGTTATGCCCCCACTCCGAGATGCAGTGCGCCTCGTCAATGGCAAAAAGCGAGATCTTCGTGCGCTGGAGCTGGCCTAAGAAACGCTCGTTGTTAAAGCGCTCCGGCGAGACATAGAGCAGCTTGAGCGTCCCATTGGCCAGTCCATCCCCAATGCTCCGCACTTCGTCGAGGCCCAGCGATGAGTCCAAACGCGCGGCGGGAATTCCGCGCTTGGTCAGAAAGTCAATCTGGTCTTTCATCAGGGCGATCAGCGGCGAGACCACAATGGTCACCCCGTCAAAGCACAGCGCCGGGAGCTGGTAGCACAGTGATTTACCGCCGCCCGTGGGAAAAACCGCCAGCGCAGAGCGCCCCGAGAGCAGCGTCTCCACGACTTGCTCTTGGCCGGGCCGGAACTCGGAGAAGCCGAAGTATTTTTCGAGTCGTTGTTTTGTATCTGTTTGCATCTCGCCTGTAGTACGGCTCAGACTACCCGATTCTGATAAAACCCGGAAGATTTATTTTTTGCCGATTGAAATCTCGTACCCCACACTCTCGCCGCCCCCTCGAAGGGGGCGTCTGCAATGGCTTCGTTCCTCAGCCGCAAAGCCCGTGCCGGGCTGGGGATATTGGTAGCCCGGGACGGGCTTTGCAGCCGCAGGCTACCCAGACGCTTCATTTCATGGGGCGGTCTTCGGGTAAAATCGCCGTATGCTACAACAGCCCCTGCCCCAGACCCGCGCCGAGCGCACACGCTACGCCGAGACGAGCCACTACGACGATGTGATTGCGTTTTTAGAAGCTCTCAAGTTGCCGACTGTCTGGATGGCGACCAGTGATCAGGGGCGCAAAGTCCCGCTGGTCAGGCTTGGGAAGGGCAAGCTGAAAGTCTACATTCAGGCCAATATCCACGGCGGCGAGGTGGAGGGAAAAGAGGCGGCGCTGATGCTACTTCGCGACCTGCCAAAGAGCCACTCCAAACTTTTGGAAACGCTGACGCTCCTCGTCTGCCCGATCTACAACTGCGACGGCAACGAGAAATGGGGCGAGGGCAAGCGCAACCGGGGCTCGCAAGACGGGCCGGAGCAGATCGGGGACCGGGCCAATGGCGCGGGGCTGGATCTCAATCGCGACTGCATGAAGGCCGAGTCGCCGGAGATGCGCGGCGTACTGGAGCATGTCTATAGAAAACATGACCCCGCGGTTGTGATGGATCTGCACACCACCAACGGCACGCGCCACGGCTACCATCTGACCTACTCCCCTCCCCTTAACCCTAACTCTGACCCCAGCGTACTCGGCTACGTCCGCGACTCACTCCTTCCCACGGTGCGAAAGCGCCTAGAAAAAGAGAAAGCCTGGAAGCTCTTTGACTACGGCAACACGGAGCGTCGCGGCACGGAGCGCGTCTGGGCGACCTTTGGTGAGGAGCCACGCTACGTCACCAACTACGCAGGCCTGCGCGGTCGGCTTTCGATTCTCTCCGAGGCGGCGAGTTTTCTGCCCTTTGAGACGCGCGTCAAAGTAACCTATGATTTTGTGCTCGCGATCTTAGAGGAAGCCGCCAAAGACAGCGCAAAAATCCAAAAGCTCGTCAAAGACGCCGACACGCGCCGCCGGAGTGAGCTAGGCGTGCGCTTCGAGATGGCGAGCCGGGGCGCGGAGAGTATTCCGCTGGAGAAGCTTGGCCCAGACACCCTACCCATCTGGGATCGGTTTAAAGCAATAACCTCGCGTCCTGTGCCAAAGAGCTATATCCTCCCGAGCAACAGTCCTCTCATCGGCCTTTTAGAGCGTCATGGGATCAAGGGAGCGCAGGCTCCCTACAGTGGCCCAGTACAGACATTTACGGTGCGCCAGAGGACAGCGGCACGGACTCTGTTCCAGGGACATCGACTGGTTCAGCTAGAGGGAGAGTGGAGCGAGGCAAAGGACGAGAGCCTCACCGGCTATATTGTCGCCACCGATCAGCCCCTTCAGGCCCTGCTCTTCCACCTGCTGGAGCCCGAGAGCCTGGATGGAGTGTTTGCCTGGGATCTGGTTCCCAATGAGGGGCCTCTCGCCCTTCGGAGGATTCCCAAAAAATGAGCTGGGAGTTTTCGACGCACGATTTACAGACCGATGAGGCTGAGGGAGTCACGATTCGCTATGAAGTGCACGGCGATGGCTTGCCCGTTATGCTGCTTCATGGCTTCTCTAGCTCGTTTCGGCGCAACTGGCACGGAGTTGGGTGGACACAGGCCTTTGTGGAAGCGGGGCGCAAAGTGATCGGGCCGGACTTTCGGGGACACGGAAAGAGCAGCAAGTTCCACACCTACGATGCCTACTGGCCCAGCAAGCTCTGCCGCGATATTGCTGCCGTCCAAGATGCGGAAAAGGCAGTGCCAGCGGATATTCTGGGATTCTCGATGGGTGGTGGGCTGGCGCTGCAGTACGCCATGCTGCATCCGGGGCGCGTGCGGCGGCTGGTGCTGGCAGGGATTGGGGATAAAGTCCTACGCACGAAAAATATCCCCATGCTCCCCAGCATTATTGCGCAGGCGCTGGAGACCGATCACCCGGAGAGCATTGAGTCGCCGGTAGGGAGGCAGTTTCGTAGCTTCGCCGCCAAGACCAACAACGATCTCTTGGCACTGGCGGCGATGATGCGTGGGCCAGGCTGGCCAGGGCGTGTGGATGAGCGGCAGCCCTTGACAGTCCCGACGCGGGTGATTCTTGCGGAGAACGACACGTTCATGCCTGAGACGGAGCGCCTGCGAGAAGCGCTTCCAAGCGCAGAGTTTGTGACGGTGCCGGGGACAGACCATCTTAGCTTGGTGCTCTCGCCGGAGTTCAAGCGGCTGGCTACAGGGTTCCTGAGCTAAGGCAGCGCATGGGCGATGAGCGCAGCCGTGCCTACCGAGCAAGTGGGATCGGTACCAAGGCTATTGACCGTGTAGGTTCCTCCACGTGGACAGGCGGGGGTTCCTCCCTTGATGTAGGTGGCTGTCCCTACGCCACAAAATACCGATAGCGCAGGCATCGTGGCCCCTTGTACCAGACGGTTGTCCATGGCGTACTGCTCCTTAGCAGAGTCAATCTGCCGGAGGTTACGAATGCACGAACGGGCTTGAGCGACCTCACGGCTTCGGCGAATACTAGGGGATGCGATTGCAAAAATCACACTGACAATCGTAGAAACCATCATCACTTCCACAAGAGTAAAGGCTTTGCGTTTCGTACGAACAATCTTCATGGCTATATCCTATGTAGAACTATAGTTTTTTTTATAAAGAACTATTTAGGGCAAGATATGGGGTGCAAACGGATTTGCCGCATTTATCCCGACAGAGCAAGTCGGGTCGGTGGCTGTATTCCCAACGGTATATGTTCCATTTGAAGGACAGACAGGCCCACTCCCTCGAATGTAGTCGGTCGTGCCATTGCCACAAAGGGCAGAAAGAGCGGGCATCGTCGCTCCTGAAGCCAAGTGATTGTCCATCGCATACTGCTCTTTAGCGACGGTAATGGTTCGCAAGTTCTTGATGCAAGCACGTGACCGTGAGACTTCGCGAGCACGCAAGAAGTTAGGAACGGCGATTCCGATGAGAGTGGTAACAATCATGAGGGTCACCATGATCTCGATCAAGGTAAATCCTTCGCGACCTCGTTCGCGACCTCGTTTTTTGGTATCAGGCTGTTCCAGCATATAGTCATTATTGGTAGAGTAGAAATTACCCTCAGTAGGCAGTCAGGGTAGAATAGGACGTGACTTTTGATCAGGCGGTTCGTTTTCTCTCAAATCGAATCCTATTTTCCCCTAAAAAAGACCCGACACGCCTCAAGTTCTTACTCGCAGCCGTGGGCTCTCCGCAGGAAAAACTAGCAATTATTCATGTAGCCGGAACCAATGGCAAGGGCTCCGTGACCACCATGACCTCCGCGATTCTTCAAGCGGCGGGCTACTCGGTCGGTGCCTATCTCTCGCCCTATGTCTTTGATGTCCGGGAGCGCTGGATGGTCAATGGGCAGCCGATCTCGGAAGCCGAGCTGGCACGGCATGTGGCGGAGCTGGCCCCGCATGTGGAGGCGATGGAGCGCCATGGCGAGTACGGCGCGATCACGGAGTTCGAGCTTAAGACGGCGGTGGCCTTTAAGCACTTTGCAGAAGTGGGCGTGGACTATGCGGTGATCGAGGTGGGAATCGGGGGCACCTACGACTCCACCAATATCATCCCGCCGCCGCTGGTGGCCGCGATTACCAGTATTGGCTTTGACCACATGAGCCTGCTGGGAAACACGCTCGGGGAGATCGCGAGCCAGAAAGCGGGGATTCTCAAGCGCGGCACACGCACCTGCGTGACTCCGGTGACAGAGCCCGAGGCGCTGGCAGCAATTCAGACGAAGGCGGCGCTGGAAGGCGTCCCGCTGTGTCCTGTCTCTGGCAACGAGCTTCCGGCAAGCGTAAATCTAGCCCTGCGTGGCCCTCACCAGCGCACCAATGCGAGCACCGCGACTTGTATCGCACGGACTTTAGAAATCCCCGAGGCGGCGATTCGGCAAGGTCTGGAAACGGCGACGCTTCCCGGTCGCTTCCAGCTCTGCCAGAGTCGGCGGCTAATCTTGGACGGGGCGCACAACGAGGACGGTGCCCAGACACTGGCGGCGGCGCTCCGTGAGGAGTTTCCAGGAGAGAAGTTCACGTTTGTGATGGGCTCGAAGCAGAGCCACGCCCCCGGCCCCTTTCTCGCAGAGCTGGTTCCCCTGATAGACTCACTGATCGCCACAGAGCCGTCGTTTAAGCCCACGCCCATCGCCGAGGTGATTGCCGCCGCCAACGCCCTGGGCCTGAGCGTACAGCGTATCTCACGCGTCCCCGAAGCCATCCACGAAGCCCTCAAAAGCCCCCTGCGCGTGGTCGTCACCGGCTCGTTCTATGTGGTCGGCGATACTCCAGAAGCGCTTCGTTCTGGGTAAAATAAGCCCATGACAGATTTAGAGACACTGCTGGAGTGTGCAGGCACGCTGAAGCAGAAGCTGGTGGCCTTTGGGCAGACCCCCAAAATGAGCGAGCAGTTCGCGGAGATGATCTTCGACATGACCGAGGGCGTGATGGGCCTCGACGACATCCCCGACGATGCGCTGATCTCGCTCTTAGAGTCGTTTCTCTTTGAGTGGCAGCTCCCCGACGGACTGACGCCGCGCGAGAGGTTCCTCAAGACACAGAAAAAGACGCTCTCGCCCGAGGAGCAGGCGCTTCTGGCAAGCTGGAGCGACCGGCGCGAGGGGATTTTCTATATCGAGAGTGTCGAGAACGGAGTTATTAGCGCCTACAACCTCGTGGACGACATTACCTACTCTGTGGTCGCCAACCAGGGTCTTGTCGGCGCGGCCCCGTTCAAAGTGCGGCACTTTTTCTTCAGTGGGATCGTCCCGCTGGAGACCTACTGGATGCTCAGCGGCGAGCAGCGCCTGTTCACGCCCGACGAAGCCAGCGATGCTCTGGAGAGTGCACAAGAGCTGCTGCAAGCCGATCCTGCCAGCGCTTTTCGTAAGCCCGAGCGCCTTGCCGCAAGCCGTGAGCAGGCCCGCGAGTTCTGTGCCTCGTTTATCGAGTGTTTCAGCGGAGAGATCATCGTCATCGCGCCCGAAGAGCTCCCCGAGACCCTCCAGCGCTTCTTTCACCACCACACGTTTGTCCACAAAGGCCCCGACGGCAAGACAATTGCGGAGCGCGTGGGAGAGACGCCCGAGCTTCCCCTGCCCCCCACGGACCTGGAAGAGGCAGAGTTCACCAGTATAGGCCTGATCGCGCACCCGGAGCAGGGTTTGTGCATGTTCCCCGAGTACGGGACGATCCTAGAGGCGTTTGAAAAGCCCGCTCTGGCGGCGAAGGGCTACCACCGTCAGATTGTCCAGGAGTATGTCGAGCTACCCGATGTCCCCGTCTTTGCACTAGAGCGTCTTGCCCAGCAAGATAGCGTGCGCCTCAGCCAGATGATCCAGAAAGCCATGGGTAAGAAAAGCTTCACCTGGGAGCGCGACAGCGCCGTGCTCCTGGCAAAGTACAAAGACGAGAACGCCCAGGCGGGTTTCCTGAGCTTCTCCAGCGTGGACACCAGCCGCTTCGCCGACCTGCTCACGGATTGAAATCCGTGGCTACAATAGCCTGCGGCTGCGAAGCCCGTGCCGGGCTGGGAACATTTGTAGCCCGGCACGGGCTTTGCGGCACACAGTGCCACTGACGACGCCTAATTTATTGGGCGGACGGCGCGGAGAGCTGCCCGAGTCGCTCGGTGAGCTTGCTTTGCTTATCGAGAAGCTCCGCATGCTGCGTGCGCGTTTTTGTCACCACAGCCTCGGGAGCACGCTCGGCGAAGCTGGGATCGTCGAGGCGCTTATTAAGCACCGCAAGATCAAGCTCGATCTTTGCCAGATCACTCTCAATGCGTAGCTTCTCCGCCGCCAGCTCCTCAGGCGTCACTTCGGGGCGTGGCAGACGCACATCCCCAAAGCGCGTGGGTTGCAAGTAGCCATCGCTCGGCCCCGCACCGATCACGAGCGTGAAGCGTGTCAGGAACTCGATGATTGCGCGATTGCTCTCCAGAACATCGGGGTTGGTCGCGGCTACAAACGCCTCGCCGCCCTTCTTGAGGTTGTTAACCGCCTGCACATTGCGAATCGCCACCGTGATCTCCTGCACCATCTCCCACTCGGCTTCAGCGGCTTCATCGCGGTACGGTAGATCCTGCGGAAACGCGGCCTGCATCAGAAAGTCGCAGCCTGCCGCTTCTTTTGCACCCGGGAGCGCCTGCCAGAGAGTCTCGGTGAGGTGCGGCAGGATCGGGTGCAGGAGGCGCAGAGCACGCTCCATGGTGAACCAGAGAACGGCTTTCGCGCTTTCATCGCCCGCCGCAAACCGGGGCTTGGCGGCTTCCACGTACCAGTCGCAGAAGTCGCTCCAGAAGAACTCGTAGAGCGCACGGGACGCATCATCGAGGTTGTAGGTTGCAAAGCCCTCGTTGACGATCTCGGTAGTAATAGCGAGGCGCGAGAGAATCCAGCGATCCACCAGTGCGCCCCCCACAATGGCCCCCCCGTTATCGGGGGCGGGGGGGGCATACCCTTCCAGGTTCATCATCACAAAGCGTGAGGCGTTCCAGATCTTGTTGGCGAAGTTGCGGGCCTGCTCGACCTGCTCCTGCTTGCCTGCCTTCACGGGCTTGAAGCGAATGTCCTGGCGCTGACCGGCCTCACGAGCCAGAGCAAAACGAAGCGCGTCGGCTCCGTAGAGGTCAATCAGCTCCACGGGGTCAATGCCATTGCCCTTGGACTTGCTCATGCGCCGCCCGTGCTCGTCGAGAACCGTCGCGTGGATATAGACATCATCGAAGGGCTTCTTGCCGATAAAGAGCTCGCCGGTCATGATCATGCGCGCCACCCAGAGGTAGAGAATTTCTTGGGCGGTCGAGAGCAGGCTAGTTGGGTAGTAGTAGGCAAGATCCGCCTCCGTGTGCGGCCAGCCGAGTGTCGCAAAGGGCCAGAGTGCGGAGCTAAACCACGTGTCGAGCACGTCTTCGGACTGGAGAATATCAGGCGAGCCAAGTTTTTCTGCCGCCTCGTCTCGAGTGCGCGCGAAGACCCAGCTACTCGCCTCCTCGGGGTTCGCGTCGGTCTTGCGCCACACGGGCAGCCGATGGCCCCACCAGAGCTGGCGCGAGATGGGCCAGTCGCGGATGTTCTCCATCCAGCGCAGATAGAGCTCGCGGTAGCGCTCGGGCAGGAAGCGAATGGAGCCGTCTTTGACCACGTCAATGGACGTGTTGACCATCTCGGTGCCGCCCATCTTGCAGAACCACTGGCTTGATGGGCGCGGCTCGATCACAGCCCCAGACCGATCGCAGTAAGGCACGGCATGGCGATAGGGCTCGATCTTCTCCAGCAGCCCCAGCTCCTCCAAGTCCGCCACGATCCGCTTGCGGGCCTCGAAGCGATCCAGCCCGGCCTAGACCCCGGCGTGCGCGGTCATCTTGGCATCGGGGCCGATCACCTCGATGCGCTCTAGGCCATGCCGGTTGCCCATCTCGTAGTCGTTGGGATCGTGGAACGGGGTGATCTTCACCGCGCCGGTTCCAAACGCCGGGTCCACAAAGTCATCGGCGAGCACGGGAATCTCACGGCCCACGAGCGGCAGCATGATGGTCTTTCCCAAAACGGCCTTGTAGCGCTCGTCTTTGGGGCTCACGGCCACGGCGGTGTCGCCGAGCATGGTCTCGGGGCGGCTGGTGGCCACGATAATATGCCCGCTGCCGTCGGAGTAGGGGTAGCGCAGGTGCCAGAGGGAGCCGTCTTCTTCTCGATTATCAATCTCAATATCCGAGATCACGCTCTGGAAGCCTGGCGACCAGTTCACCATGCGCTCCCCGATGTAGATGTAGCCGTCAGCGTAGAGTTTCTCAAAAACCGTGTGGATCGCCTCCACATAGCTCTCGTCCATGGTAAAGCGCAGGCGGTCCCAGTCGTAGCTGGCCCCGAGTCGCTGCATCTGACTGACAATCTTATTGCCATACTCCTCTTTCCACTCCCACACTTTCTCGATAAACGCCTCGCGCCCTAAGTCATAGCGGGTCTTTTTCTGCTCGGCGCGGATCTTTTTCTCCACCACAGCCTGCGTCGCGATTCCCGCGTGGTCGGTACCAGGCAGAATTAAGACATTAAATCCGAGCATGCGCTTCCAGCGCCCCAGCGTGTCCATCACGGTGTGGTTGAGCGCGTGGCCCATGTGCAGTGCGCCTGTGACATTGGGCGGTGGGATCGTGATGCAATACGGCGTCCGGCTGTCCGGCGTCGCTTTAAAACAGTGATTTTCCAGCCAGAGGGCGTAGATCGCCGCCTCGGCTTCCTGCGGTTCGTAGCGTGTTGCGAGTTCCATATACCTATTTTCTCCGCCGGTTGGAAACCGGCGTCTGCAGTAGCCTGCGGCTGCGAAGCCCGTGCCGGGCTGACCTCCTCCGGGGGACATACTCGGGAGCCTGGCACGGGCTTTACGGCGCGAAGCGCCACTTCACGCCCTGTTCACGGGGCGGGCGAACAAAAAGCCCCGCGTCTCTAGGCGACATAGCCCAGGGACGCGAGGCTCCAGAAAAATTTAGAGCCGCTCGCGCGGTACCACCCCGGTTCGTCGGTGATCCCACCGACGCACTTTCGTGCGCTGTTTCGGGCGCAGCCCGTCTCCACTCAGAAGGCGACCTTCAGCAAGCTCATCCCGATCGCAGCTCTCAGCCGGTGACTGCGACTCTCTGGTGGGGGAAACCTGCCTACTCTTCCTTCGTCAAGATGGCGACTGTCAAGTTATAGAGAGATTATAGCCCGTCAGCGAAGAGTTTTCCAGGGGTAAAACATGGCGCACCGGCTCTACAAGCTCAGGCTCGGGCCGCTGGTGCGCCATCGCTTTGACAACCAATCAAAGCTCTCTACCCTCTGTCCGCAGATTCTGGGAGAAACGCTCCAGGCCGTTGCCAGCGCCCCGAAGCACCTGCTGATTCTCCAAGGAGATCACCATGGAGCGCAACGGGCTAACATAATTTTAATGATTCTGCTGCTCAGGCAGGTTACAATGGGCACCATGAAGCGTGGATTTACTCTGATTGAGCTACTCGTCGTGATCGCGATTATCGCGATTTTGGCAGCGATTCTCTTCCCAGTTTTTGCCCAAGCGCGTGCCAAGGCCCGCCAAGTGAGCTGTCTTTCCAACATGCGCCAGCTTGGAATTGGGCTCTCGATGTACGCGCAAGACTACGATGAGACGCTCTTTTTCTTCGGGCACAACGTGGATTTTTCGCGCTCCAACCCCGCCGTGACCTTAGGGGCCAATGCCTCCAATCGCTGGTGGAACCAGATCCTCCCCTACACCACCAACGTCCCGAGTCTCTTGATCTGCCCCGACGATGGCAGGCGCACCCCGAACTCCACGGACAACAAGCCGCGCTCGTATGTCGCCAACCGCGCCGCAGAGTCGCTGACTCTTGCTGCCGTAGACACTCCCGCAGATATTATCGTCGTTACAGAAAAAGCCGGGCAGTTTGATGACTCCTGGTTCGAGCCCCCCAAAAACCTCTACGATAAAGCAGGCTTCGGAGAGCCGGTTCTTGCTATCACACGCCATCAGGGCGGGGTCAATGTGACGTTCTTTGATGGCCATGCCAAGTGGATGAGCAAGGGAGCGCTTCTCAAAGACCCGTGTGGCCTGCCGTGGTCGGGCGTAGACTTGATGCGTCGCTACCCCATCCCCTTACCCAACCCGGCCCGCACGCCGTGGCATGTTAACTGTCCAAACTAACCCTAGCCGCTGGGACAAGCCACGGCGCTGACTTCGTCCCAGCGGCCCGCATCAAAGGCGATGAGCCAGGCAAAAGGCTTCCCCTTGCGGTCGGTGTAGACCGCGACAGCATTTTGTAGCTCCGCTTCCAGGCTCGCCCCGCGCTTTATCGGCTCTAAGGGCTTTCCGGCGGCTGTCAGCAGCAAATCACGGTTCTCCCGCCCCTCAACATACGCCATCGCACGGCGTGTCCCGATCTTCCAAAGTCTTGCGTTCATGCCGGGAAGTCTATCAAACTATAGTTTGTTTTGCAAGTAATTTTTCAGGGGATATTTTGGCTCTGGCGTAGGTTTTCGTCGGTCCTAGAAAAAATAGGCCCTCGCACAGCTCTTTTTACTCAGGCAATTATTCTCCCGCCACGGCATACTCTTTCCTAGGAGGACGCCGTCATGTCCGAGGAACGTGTTTGCCTAGATTTTCTTTTGAATGAGCTACGTCGCTGGCGCACCGAGGGCCGCGTCCCCGATGCCTTTCTTGCACCGCTCTACGACGAGTACGCGGCTCGCCGCGAGGCACTGGATCCCCCACGCCTGGCGATGTACGACCTGGGAACCGATCTCGCTACGCCTCCCCCCGTGCCTGCCTCTGCGCCCCGTCGTGGTTTCTTTGCCTTTTTAGAGGAGCGCAATATCGCCGCGCTCCACCTCGTCGGCTCACTGCTCTTACTCGCCGGGCTCTTTTTACTCGTCCAGTGGCAGTGGGAGGGCATCGGGCGCTTCCTGCTCTTGATTGTCCTAGCACTCTCTTCCGTGGGCCTGTTGCGTCTGAGTGACAGCCTGCGTGAAGAGCATCCTCAGAGTGCGCAAGTGCTGGGTATCCTCGGCTGCCTGATCGTCCCGCTGTGTGGCATCGCCCTCAAAGTCTTCGGCCTCGCGGCACTGCTCTCCTGGCCTCTCGTCGCGCTCTTGACAGCTCTCGTCAGCGCCGGCGTCTATGCCTGGCGGCTTCGCATTACACAGGAGCCGCTCTTAGTAGGCCTTCTGGCAGGGGCGGGAGCCGGAGCTGTTTGGGGCATTGCAGGGCTCGTCCCTAACAGCCTCGCCTGGCCCGTCCTCGTCCTCGGTCTGCTAGGGCTAGGCACGATAGCTCTGTGGGGAGTTCAGGGAAGCGACTCCCCCCTGGAGCGGGTCCGAGCACTGGCGGGACATGGGCTGACTCTGGCGGGGATCGGTGCATCGTCTCTCTGGGTGGCCAACGGCGATGGTCACACGAGCAACGCGATCTTTGGCCTTACCCTCCTGGCAGCATCGGGACTCTACGGCCTGACGAGTAACCGCCTCAAAGTTGAGTGGCTGGGCTATGTCGCCACGATCACTGCCGCACTGGGGAGCCAGCTTCTTCTCCCGGACAGCGCCAGTCTCGTGGCTCGGGGAGCAATTGCAAGCGCAACGGGAGCTCTGATCCAGCTTCTCGCACGGCTCCAGCAGTGCCCCAAGCCCTACCAAAAAAGTGCCGATGCTCTCACGCTGCTGGGGACGATCCCCCTCTTGCTCGGCCCTGAGCTACGCGACCTGCCACTGGCGGGGCTCTTCGCCACCGAAGCGATTCTCTGGCTTGTGGCGGCTAAAAACGCACAGGGCTTCCGCTGCGCCGTGTTGCTGGGTCTGGCAGCCTCTCGTCTTCTTGCCATGCCTCTGGATGCCTACTTTATCTCTCTAACCGGCCTACCTGCCAATGCGCTACGCTGGCTTCTCGTCCCGGCACTGGCACTCGGCCTCCTGAGCCTGCGCCCTCGCTCCGATGAGCAGGCGACGATCCTGCGGCAGGGTGGGATCGGGGCGTTTGCCTGGGCCTGCGCCGGGCAGCTTGATGGGCTATGGAGCTTCGGTAGCGACCGTCATGCGGCGACCGTTAGTGCGGGAGTTCTCTTGGTAGCGGCCGCGGGGCTCGGGCTCTGGGGGCTCAGGCAGAGACAGTCGCTGGCGGCACGAGCTGCCCTCCTGCCTCTAGGATTGGTCACCGCCGTCCAGTGGCTCTCCTGGCTCAATCATGCTCCACTTTTGCCACTGCCCCTTCTGGCGCTCTCTCTCGCACTGGCGGGAGCCACCCTCACGCAGCGCCCGGAGCTTTCCCTCCGTGCCATCCTCTGGCTGTTCGCGGCGGGGCATCTGGCGGCGGGCTTGTTGCCGCAGGCGCTTCTGCCCTTCTGGGGACTTTCTCTGCTCCCTGTCCTTCTCTGGCTAGACCGCGCCGAGGGCGAGTCGAAAGAGCCGCTCCGGCTGACGGAGTTTTTCACCACACTGAGCTTTCTGGCCGCCGTGTTCCTGCCCTCAGGTGTCTCCCCTCTTAGCATTCTCGTCACCGGGCTTGCCCTTGCTGTCGTGCCCCTTCGCCTGCACCGTCCCAGCGGCGTGGCGACGGCGGCGGGTCTCGCGACGGCAACGGTCACCCTTGCTGCCAGCGGCTTTCCACATCCCCACTTCTCACTGGCCCAGGCGGGGTTTCTGCTCTCAGGCATCGCCCTTTTCTGGCTCGGGCTTGCGGCGGGTCTGCGCCGGAGCACACCCCTCTGGGAGGTACTCAGTACGGTCAGCGTCGCGACCGTCGGTGTGGCGGTTGTGGTGGGGCTTCTGGGGCTGGCTGGCGAAGATCAAGGCCGCTGGACAATCTTCACGCTGGGGCTGGGAGCCCTCACCCTCGCAGCGACAGCGGGGCTACGCAGCCAGCCAAACTACCTCCATAGCGCTTTTGCCTGTGCCTTCGCCGCCTTTGGGCTCTACTTCTTCGACCAGTACGGTCTGGGCTCAAACCGGCTGAATTACTTTTTGCTCCCGCTGGGAATCTACCTGCTGTTTGTGGCAGAGCGTATGGATCAAGCCCCTCTCCGGGGACCAGGTCTGCTTCTCTTGCTGGGCTCGTCGTTTCTGGCTGTCGCACTAAACCCACACGAGTGGCAGCACGCGATTCTTCTGGTGCTAGAGTGCCTGATCGCAGTTGCGGCAGGGATTGGGCAGCGGGTAAAAGTTTACTTAGGCGGTGGCGTTGCTTTTCTGATCGCGCTCCTGATCCATAAGCTCTGGGATCCTCTGAGGGAGATCAACTTTGGCGTGTACTTAACGATCCTGGGGATCGGCGTCCTAGCAATCGCCCTTCAGTTTGAGAAGCGCAAAGAGGCTCTACGGCGCTGGGCGGACTCTGTCCGTGACACCTACCAGAGCTGGGACTGAGTGTCGTTTGTCACTCCTGTCACACACCTCAAGTGGGGGGCGTTTCTTCTCATATAGGGCGCTGCGAAAGCTACCTAAGTAAACGAGGAGAAGGAGCTTACGGAGATGAATACCAAGCACATTCTACTAACAGGACTAGCGATGATCGGGCTGGTAGGAACCGGCTGGGCGCAGGGAAACGGCCCTAGACTGACCCGACAGGACGACAAGAACGCGATGCGTAACCTAGGGGCTGGCCTCGGTGCGGCAGCCGTGGGCTCCGCAGTCCGTGGCCGAGTCGGGGAGGCGATTGTTCTGGGTGCAGGAGCCGCCTACACAGGCAAGAAGTACGAAGATGCTCGCAAGGCCCAGAGGGATGAGGATCGGTTCGGACGCGATAGCCGAGACGGACGCTACAACACCGATGCCTACGACCGAGATCGGTTTCAGACTCCCTCCCGCTGGGAGCGAGAGCGCATTGAGCGAGAGCGGCGCGAGCGAATCGAGCGCGAAGAGCGTGAGGCCCGCCTCCGCTGGGAGCGGGAGCACCGGGGACGCGATTGGGAGCGGGACTGCCGCGACCGGGATCACCGCCGGGGCTAGTGGGCTCTAGCGCCTCGCCAAGATGGCACGGGAAGCAGCGACTTCCCGTGCCGTTTCTCTTTGGAAGTCGAAAGACAGGGAACCCTGAGATGGTTTCATGCATTTCCAGTGATACGATCAAAGTCATGCCTGTCTATCTTCACCATATCGAGACTCTTCTGCCGCCAACATCGTACCCACAGGAAGAGATCGCCGCGACTCTGAAGCGCTCGGTGGCAAAGGGGGATCGGCGAACGGAGAAAATTATCCACCATCTCTACGCCCAATCCGCGATTGAGCGGCGCTCCAGTGTGGTGACGGACTTTCTCCCCGATGCGGAGCCCGGCATCTTCTACGACAGAGCAACCGACGCGTTTCTATGCCCTTCGACCGGGGCGCGCAACGCACTCTACACCGAAGCCGCACGCACGATGTTTCCGACGATTGCCACCCGCACACTCGCGGCCTCGGGGTTTGCACCGGAGCAGCTCACCCATCTGATTACCGTCTCCTGCACGGGTTTCTTCCAACCCGGCCCCGACTTTGCCATCTTAAAAGCGTTAGGGCTCTCCGCCCATGCGGAGCGCTACCACTTAGGCTTCATGGGCTGCTACGCGGCGTTTCCCGCGCTGCGAATGGCAAAAGCGTTCTGTGAGGCCAACCCGGAGGCTGTGGTGCTGGTGGTCTGTCTGGAGCTATGCTCCCTGCATGTCCAGTGGACGGCAGGCATGGACGATCTTCTAGCGGGCTCTGTCTTCGCCGATGGAGCCAGCGCTACCGTGGTGAGTGCCCGTGAGCCGCAAAGCGCGACAAGCGCCCTGCGCCTTGACGCGTTCTCTTCCGCGATTGCCCCCGCAGGCGACTCGGACATGGCCTGGACGATTGGTGATGTGGGCTTCCAGATGCGACTCTCGTCGTACGTGCCGGAGATCATTCAATCCAACGTGAAAGACGCGATCCAGCCGATCTTGGAGAAAGCCGAGCGCACGCAAGAAGAGATCACGCACTGGGCGGTACATCCCGGAGGCCGTGCTATCCTAGATCGGGTTGAGCGCGGGCTAGACTTGCCAGAATCAGCTCTCGTGGCATCGCGAGAGGTGCTACGCAACTGCGGCAACATGAGCAGTGCCACGATTCTCTTCGTTCTCAAGGAGCTTCTTTCACACGGCGTCGCACCCGAGGACACACTGCTAGCCATGGCCTTTGGCCCCGGCCTGACGATAGAAACGGCGCTCCTGACGGCTCTATGACGCTTTATCTGCGAGAGCGAGCCCAATCGCTGACAGAGCGCATGGACGATCCCCACTGCGATGAGAAAAAGCTGGCACGAACCTACGAGCAGTTTGCCACGATCAATGCGCTGCTCTCCGGCTGGACGGAAATCTACCGGCGTGAGCTTCGTCCCACGCTACAAGCGGGCGCTCGGACCGTTCTGGACATCGGCTGTGGCGGCGGGGATGTCCTCCGACACCTGGCCAAGCTCACCCACCGCGATGGCCTTTCGGCAGAGTTCCGTGGCATAGACCCCGACCCACGCGCCATTGCCTTTGCCCAGGCGCAGCACAATCCTGCCAACCTCCACTTTGAGAAAGCCGATCTGTACACACTCCCCTCGGGCGCAGATATTCTTCTCTCCAACCATGTCTTGCACCACCTCACCAGCGACGAAATAAAAACCCTCTGCACGGCCTGCGAGCGCCTTGCCTCCGTTAGAGTCATTCACAACGACCTTTGCCGTGATGACCGGGCGCTTCTGCTCTTTCCTTTTGTCGGGGGCTGGTTTCGTCACTCATTTATCTTTGAGGATGGCATGCGCTCGATTCAGCGTGCTTTTACGCAAAAAGAGCTAGAAAAAATCGTCCCTCCTGGCTGGCAGGTCACCCCCTCCGCCCCGTTTCGGCTCCAGCTCCAATGGAAAGCGTAGAGATCGCTATTGTCGGAGCGGGGCCGGTGGGCCTGACTCTGGCGGGGCTTCTGGCACAGCGCGGCGTGACGGTTGCCGTTCTGGAGCGGCGCAGAGAGCGCTCCCCTCACTCCCGCGCCATTGGAATCCATCCCCCTGCCCAAGACGTTCTTCGGGCACTGGGGCTCGGTGAGGCGCTTGCCACCGAGGCAGTTGCCATCGGGGGAGGCCACGTGTTCTACGGCAAGAGGCGGCTCGGACGGCTTGCTCTGCCCGAAGCGCCGCTGGCACTGCCCCAGGCACGCACCGAAGCGCTCTTGGAAGCCCACCTGGAAACCCTCGCACCCGGTGCGCTGCGGCGGGGGCTCAGCCTGGAGTCACTCACGCAGTCCCCAGACCATATCGAGCTGCAAACGTCCTCAGGCACGACGCTCACCGCAACGCTTTTAGTGGGCTGTGATGGCACGAACAGCAGTGTACGGAAGCTCTCAGGCATGGGGCGCACGGGCCGCCTCTACCCCGACCGCTATCTCATGGGCGACTTTGCCGACGACACGGAGTTTGGCAGCGATGCAGCGCTCTTTTTTAGCCGCGAGGGGATTGTCGAGTCGTTTCCCCTGCCAAACCAACAGCGCCGCTGGGTAGCCCGGCTCAATGAGAGAGCTCAGGACAGCAAAGATCTCGCAGCACTCGTGTTTGCTCGCACAGGCCGACGGCTCCCGACGGACACTTGCACCTGGCTCAGCCCGTTTGGCATCGAGGGCTTTGTCGCAGAGACGTTTCTCAAGGAAAGAGTCGCACTCGCGGGCGATGCGGCGCACGTGGTCAGCCCGATTGGCGGCCAAGGCATGAACCTGGGCATCCTAGGCGCTGCCGCTCTCGCCCACGCCTGGGACGGCACCCCCGAGTCGCTGAAAGTTGCCCTGACTGCGCACCACAAAAAAGCACAGCGCGTGGCTCGCCGTGCCGCCTTCAACACCCACATGGGCCGTCCCCTCGCCCCTCTGAGCCCACGCCGGGCACTGATCACGCTCGCTCTAAGGCTTCCACGACTCTCACAAAAGTTTGGCGAGGTTTTTACAATGCGGGATCTGGCTTAAAATCCCGTCCCTGAGGTTCCTCGATAGAGGATCACAGGTGGCTCGGGCTTTCCGGCGGCTTTTTGTTCCGCGCGACGGCGGCGTAGCTCGCCCAGCAGGCCGGGGATGGTGTGCGGGGCGGGAGCACTGACTTTAAACGCCTCTTGAAAGATTGGCCAGAGCGGCTCAATATCGTGAGAGAGATCGAAGCACATGATGCCCTGGGTCGTCGCGCAGGCAGCCTGGAGCGTGCGCTTCAGCTCTTCGGGGCGGTCTTTGTAGTGCTCTAACAGAATCCCCGCGTAGGCAAAGCTGGCATCTCCCACAGCACGGTTAGAGAACTGCCCTGCGGCCTCCACCGTGTCGCCGATATTGCGCCCGAGCGCCAGCGCATCGCGCAGGGTGGGGATTTTGTAGTAGCAGCCCGTCACCACAAAGTCCGTTAGCCCTGCCCAGCCCTTGCTCCGGTAGTCGTCACTGAGGAAGTGAAAGCCCGCTTGCAGGTCATCGGCGGCCCAGTTCGCACCTAGCTCCGGGTAGTCCGGGTAGTTGGAGCCGACATAGGTGGCAAATTTCAGCTCAGGCTTGATCGCCTTCACCGTTTTTGCGGCATCGCTCACAAAGCTCTTGAGGGTCTGTGCGCGAAACGTGAGCCACTTTTCGTAGAGCGGG
>JAPLCP010000120.1 GCA_026392155.1 Armatimonadota bacterium
AATAAGTTATACCGCAGAGCGACAGCTACTCAATCACTTTCCGGGTGGCGAGGTCGTATTTCTTTCCACTGGGAACGGACTCGGGGCCGGGCTTGGCGGCGTCGTAGAAATTGACGCGGGTGCGGCCGGTGACCTCGGCGATGGAGCCTTGGACGATCAGAGCGGTGGCTTCGTCTATGCCGACCCCGAGCAGCTGCGGGTAGGTCTTGATGAGCAGCTCCATGTCTTTGAAGCGATTCCGCTGGGTAAAGTGCTGGTCAATGGCCATGCCGGGGAGAAAGCCCAGGCCGCGCTCGTAGCCGCCGGCGATAATATCCTCGGGGCCGAGGGGGTTGCCACGGGCCATGTACTCGCCTTGAATGGACGCGCCCGCGCTGCTGCCCCCGATCACGCCGCCGCGCTTTAAGACCTCGTGCATCAGCTTGGCGGCCTTGGTGTTTTCGTAGGCATCCACAAAGCGCCACTGTCGTCCGCCGCCAAACCAGACTCCGGTGGCGCGCTTGAGCAGGGCCAGCACCTCGGGCTTGTCCACGGCCTCGGGGGTGCGGCCCGTGAGCTCGACCACTTCTTTGGCGCCCAAGCGGCGAAAGGTCTCCGCCATACCGTCTTTGGGGGGAAGGGGGTCGGGCATGGAGATGGGGATCACGGCGATGATGGCTTTCTCCGGGCCGCCTGCCAGCTCGACAAAGCGCTGCGACAGCCCCTGTGGCATCCCGCCCCCGCCGATAATCACCAGCGTCCCCGAGGGCACATTCGGTGTGGCGAGTGTCTTGGGAGGGAAGACGGGCTCGGTTCGCTGGCGGCTCCAGCGGCGCAGGGCCGTGAGATCAGCGAGGCGCTTGCGTCCGGCAAGCGTGATGCGCTCCTCGGGGGCAAAGCGTGTCGCGGCGAGGCGAATCGTGACGGGTACGGCTCCCAGGAGCTGAACCTCCCGCCCGACAATAGCAATCGCCGCGCCCTCGGGGAGCTCGTAGCGGATCGCGGCATTGGCATCGGGGAGGAGGCCGTCTTTCAGGGCAGTCTGGGTGAAGGCGACGTTCCCCCCGAGGGTCGCGCCACGGGCTTGAGCGGCTTTGAGCGCATCGAGCACTTTCCCCTTGGGCGCTTCTTTAAGCTCCCACCAGACCCCCGTGGCCTCGGCCAGCTCTTTTGGCTCCGGCGCTTTGTCTTTCACCGCGATAAACTTGCCCTCCAGCGGCTTGGCGAGGCGCGTGAAGGTCAGAAACGCCTCCGGGGCGGTGGGACCGGGGCCACAGAGAATCAGAGCGCCGGGGATACCGTCGGCGAAGCTTGGGATCATGGTTGTTTTCCTGAGTTAGAGAAGCTGGGATAGCGGTCGAAGTCGTCTTTACCGGCGGCGCGTGGATCGCCGGTTTTCTGGAGAGTCTCGTCGAGCTGGGTGCGGAGCCGGGCGAGTGTCTTGACGTGCTTCGGACTTGCCGCGAGATTCGTGAGCTGGTGCGGGTCGGCCTTGAGGTCGTAGAGCTCCTCAGCAGGGCGCTTGGCGATCGCCCAGGCGGCAAAGCGCGGGTCGGTGCTCTCGACCACGGCCTGCTTACTGGGCGAGCCCTTGATCGAGTCTGCCTGGTCAATATCCGGAAAGAGCGGCGGGTCGCCTGCGGGCCAGCGCTCGGGGGCGAGGTTGCGGATATAGAGAAAGTCCGTGGTGCGAATCGCCCGTGCGGGGTAGCCCAGGTTGCCTGCCCGTGCCTTCACAAAGTGCCGCTCCCGCCCAAAGTACACCGTGTCGCGCTTCTGCTTCTTCCCCGACGTGAGTAGCGGCAGGAGGCTCTGGCCTGTAACTTCTGGGGGGATGGACACGCCCGCAGCTTCCAAAAAAGTCGGAGCCAGATCGGTGTGGCTGACCAGCTCGCTGCGCTTTTGGCCCGGCTTGATGCGCCCCGGCCAGCGGATGGCTAGCGGCATACGGGCTCCGGCATCGTAGAGGTTGGTCTTGCCATGAGGGAAGGGGAAGCCGTTGTCGCTGGTGACGACGACCAGCGTGTTTTGCGCCCGCCCGGTGCGCTCCAGCGTTGCCAAGAGTCGCCCGAGCTCGCTATCAAAGTCCTCAATTTCGCTGAGGTAGTCTAGCAAGTCCGAGCGCACCTCGGGGGTGTCCGGGAGAAACGGGGGAACCGTCGCGCTGTCGAGCTTCTTGCCCCGGGCCTGGCCACTCCCTGTTTTATAGGTTCGGTGTGGGTTCTGGCTCCCAAACCAGTAGCAAAACGGCGCGTCGTCCGTCACGGTTTTCAAGAACGCGTCGAAGCTGGCAAACGGCGGCCCGGCGGGGTTGTTCTTGCGCCCGGACTGGGTGAAGTCCCCCGGCCCCCAGCCCTTGCCCGTGAGTCCGATTTTGTAGCCTGCTGCCGCGAGTAAGTCCGTGTAGACCGGAGCCGTATTGGGCCAGAACGACCAGAGATTGGCCCCCTCACCAAGCCGCCAGATAGGCTGCCCGGTGAGAATCCCGCCACGCGAGGGCGTGCAAGACGGCGATGCACAGAACGCATGGGTAAAGAGCGCTCCTTCACGGGCGACACGGTCAAAGTGGGGCGTCTGTACCGCTTTTTCGCCGTAAGCTCCAAAGTGGCACCACGATGCATCATCGGCGATGACAAAGAGAAGACTGGGGCGCGTGTCCATGTCAGGCATTTTACCTGCCCGCGCCCCGATCTGGTGAGGTTAGGTAAAGAACGGCGCGGGGCGCTCAGGCTTGTTCTCGACACGGGTGAGCCAGTAGTGGGCATCCCACTTGTCGTCATCGAGCAAGAAGCGCCAGAGCTTGATGCGCTGGGTGATCTCTAGCCGGTCGTCGTTGCCGTACCAGCGATGGTTTCGGTTCAGAATTCCTGGCACCTCCGCGCTACTGAGATCGTCGGTGTTCCAGAGCTGGCGCTGCCGCACCGTCGGGTTGAGGCGCAACTTGAACATGTAGCGCATCTGCTCGGTGTGATTGGGCTGGGCGCAGTGCCAGATCCCGTGGTGGCCGACCGCAATCGTCCCGGCTTTACAGACAATCGGGAGCTGGCCCCGGAAGTTCTGATAGCGCCCGATATCGGTCTCATGAATCCGGCGCAGGTGGCTGCCGGGCAGAAACATCGTCCCGCCCATCTCGCGCGGCGTGTCATGAGGGAAGTAGAAAAGCTGGATATCGAAGTGCTGGCGCGGGTCAATAATATTGTCCGCGTGCCAGATCTGCCCCTCTTCATGGCGCGGCCCCACTTTATGAAACGCATGGTGGTCGTAGAGCGGCGACGGCCCGACGAGGCTACGAATAATCCCCTCCACTTGTGGGAGCCGGAAAAGCGCCCCAAAGCCCTGGGAGTCTTTCCAGATATTGCTCAGTTCTTGGCCAGATTTTTCGTAGCCAATCGGGATTGCCTTGTTGTCAATCTCCTGCATTGCGGCTTGATTGACATCATTGGGGATGAGCTCTGGGAAGACCAGCAGGCCATCGGCGACGAAGTTTGCCATCTGCACCGTTGTGAGTAGATGCTCTTTGCTAACCATTGCTGATATCCTCCAGCTTTTCTAAAATATACTCAAAGCGCAAGTAGGACGTGGTCAGCTCCATCCCCGGATAGGCCGGGTTGAGCTGCGGGAACTGGATCACGCGCCAGCCGTCTTTCATCGCCTCAATCACTGAGTTGTAGGGGGGCGTGTCGCTGTCGCCCGTGGTGTGGTGCTCCTTGCCCGTCCCGTCCCAGATGGACCAGGCACAGACCCCGCTGTTCAGCG
>JAPLCP010000129.1 GCA_026392155.1 Armatimonadota bacterium
CTGGAAGTGGGCCGCTACAAGCCCCACGATCTCCAGCCACTGATGATCCCTTTTCCCGCCGATCAGATGGAGGCGGTCTTTGTCAGCAAGCGCGTCGGCTCGCCTGCCAACGATGATGCAAGCCTGCTAGCGCACGCAGAACAAGTGGGAGCCCAGCCGGATCACGAGCTGACTATCCAGCGCCGCGTAGCCGTAGAGGATCGGGTCGAGCGAGCCCGGGCCGGTGGCGCGGGCTGCTCCGGCGTTGCCAGGGTTGTTGGGCGTGGTCGAAAACGGCTCTTTGGTTTTCGGGGGATTTTGGGTGTCCCAGAGCGGGTTGCTGGCCACTTTCGCAAAGACCGGCCCCGCTTTTATAATTGTCGTAATCCCGTTCTTACCAAAGAAGTAGACATGCTCCCCCACGGCCAGAGGTGAGGCCCAGCAGGGGCTATCAATGCGCTCGGAGTAGAGCTCTTTGCCCGTCTTGGCGTCTACGCAGAACACAACGCCTGCCGCCGTGACATAGTAGACCAGCCCTTGGTAGGCCAGTGGGCTGGCAAAGTCGCAGGTGGCTTTCTTGCCCTCCCAGAGCACTTCCGCGCTTGGCTTGCCGTCTTTGGTGGTGAGCCTCAGGCAGCAGTTCGACTCCGCCGCCGTCCGCCCACCGGGCCGCGCCAGCCGCGCTTGTGCGGGAGTTGCGCCCACAAAGACCGAGTCGCCGTCTACGCACACCGATGGCATGATATTGCCCGTCATGCGGTCCACTGACCAGAGCAGCGACCCATCTTTGCTGTCAAAGCCCTCCACAAAGCCGTTGGCGCTGACGATTATAATCTCCTTTTCTCCTTGCTTTGCTACCACGGGCGACGTCCAGCTCTTACGCGGCTCACGAGCCACTTTCCAGCGGTTCTTGCCCGTCTTTTTGTCCACGGCCAGCAGATACGCCACCCCCGGATCGTCCACGAGCACAAAGACCGTGTCGGCGTTTTGGGCCAGCGACTGCCCGATCCCAAACTCATTGGTGAGCATCCCGTACTCTTTGACGAGAGCGCGGCTCCAGAGAGTTTTGCCACTGTGGTCGAGAGCAGCCAGCTCGCCGCTCTCAAAGAAGGCATAGACTCCTTTGCTGTCCACCACCGGCGTGGGGGCGGCGCGGCTGACGTAGTAGCTCATCTCATGGAGCAGATTCGAGGCGAAAGAGCGGCTCCAGAGCAGCTTGCCGCTCTTCAGGTCGCAGGCGTGCACCAGGCAGCGCTCCCGCTGTGGCCCCTGCACCGAAGTCACAAAAACACGCCCATTCCAGACCACCGGCGACGACTGCCCGTAGCCGGGGAGCTCCGTCTTCCACGCGATATTTTGGCTAGGCGACCAGCGCAGCGGGAGCCGCTTGACTCCCGCCGCGCTCCCAGCGCCTCCTCCATTACGAAACGACGTCCAGTTGCTTGCCACTTAGGGAGTCCCCCGCCCGTTGTAGAAGGCATCGTTGATTACCGCGCCTGGTGTCACAAAGCCCAGGTTCGCGTTGCGCATCGCAGCGGCATTGGCGATTGTTGTCGGGGTCTGCACCGAGAACGATTTTGCATGGCCGTCGGCGAAGGCGATATTGGCTTTCAGGTTGTGGCGCGCATGGGCGGAGGGACTAGCCCCCCCACGCCACGAGGGCGGCCAGGCCCAAGGGTGAAGTGTCACTCGGTTCTCCAAGGTATTCCAGAGGCCACTATTCTGAAAGACAAGCGTATCGGCGGGCACCTCGATTGCGGCAAGGCTCGCCGGGTTTGCCGTCCAGCCGGGCAGGGGGCCGCCAGGCGGGACAGATAAGCCGTAGCCTCCCAGATAGCAGACATTGTAGGCATAGTGAATCGGCCCCCAGAGCGGGCTAACGGGAAGGCCGCTGGCAGCCGGGTCGCCCAGGATCGAGGCATTTTTCAGGTACGGAAAGATCAGCCCATTGCGTGGCCCCAGATCCGGCGCGGAGTTAAATCCGGCTCCGGTGCGCGTGGCGGCATACCAGTAGACATTGTAGCCAGGGGCCCAAGGCCCCTGTAGCCCTGTGGGCAGTACGGTCTCGTCGTAGTCTTGGGCGTACATCAGCCAGCCGAGGGCAAGCTGCTTGAGATTTGACAAGTCCGATGTCTGGCGGGCTTTGGCGCGGGCCTGTGCAAAGACAGGAAAGAGAATCGCGGCGAGAATCGCGATAATGGCGATGACGACTAAGAGTTCGATAAGGGTAAATGCCTTTTTCATAGTTTTACATAGCTTTCTGGTTTTTTGATAGACTCGGGCTTTTCTTTAGCCCACTTGACAAACTCCTCGATGCACGGCGGGCAACAGAAGAGATATTTCTTGCCACCGATCACCCAAGCGAACTTTGGGTTGGCGGCGGTCTCGGAGATGGGGCAGAGTGCCTCGCCGGGCTTAGGATGCGCGTTGTGCTGTGACATCTGCGAGCCGTATTTTTGCGTGGCGGTCTGGCTCCCGTTGGCTTTAATGTCCGCGTCGGTGTAGAGGCCACCAGGTGTCAGAAAGAGCTTCTGCGCCTCGGCATCTCCCACGGCAGCAGGCATCGCGGCATCAGCGAGCTGTGCTCCGGGGACCAGGTGCTCAGGTCGCCACTGGAGCCGGTAGCTATGCCCTGCAATCGGAATCGTCAGCGAGAGCCCCACCTGCATCGTCTCCACCGTACGCCCTAGCTCAGCCACAAAGCGCGAGGTCATGCCAGGCGGATCGGTAGCAACAGGACGTGCTGTAACGGTGAGAGACTCACTGCCATCGCCTTTAGTCACGGCGCTCGCTTCCATCCCCATATCGGGGGCCATGACGGGGATGGGGAAGAGCTGCTTCTCTTTGGCTCCATAGATATATAAGACAATGCGGCCCTGTCTATCTATCTGTGCCTCGATATGATAGTCGCCCGCTGCTTGAACATTGGCCGAGTGCTGGACTGTCTCAATATGGTTGATGATCTGCTGCCCCCCTGGCACACCCGAGCCGGGGGCGGGGGATTTTTTTGCCTCGCTACTTGCCCACTGCATCAGGAGCCCGCCCACGGCGATTATCCCAATAGCAAGCAATGCGAGAGGCGCGTTTTGCGACGAACGCATGGAAGAACCTCACTTACTAAAAAATAGAAACGATAAAAACGACGATTGTTTCAGCAAGAAAAGGCAGGGGGAGCGCGGAGACTATGAAAGCACGGAGCAGAGCGGCGCAAGCACTCTTCCGTTGCGAGGAGGCGACAGACCAGAGTGGGCTGCGTACACGGCTCGCTCAGAAGCCGCTCCGCAACGGGAAGCGTGAGGGGAAGCGCGGCTAGGGCACAGAGTGGACAAGAATCGGACGAAGCCTCAACCGCAGACGAGGCCTGTGAGGAGTCTTGAGCGTGGGCCGCTATTGCCTGCGCGTGAAAGGCGTGATGAAAAAACTCCATAGGACCGTGTAGAAGCACTAGCACCACACCTAAGAAGAGCGTGAGCCGCTGGGCCTGACATCGGAGCGAAGAGATCATCATTTGTAATCATACACCAAATACAATTAAATATCAATAACATATCGGTTGTTTTTAGGAAAACTGAAGAGGGTCAGGGAAGGTCAGCCAACCTTCCGGGCCGAGTGCCTGCTCCTCATCGGTGAGGAGCGCGGCATCCAGCGCAGCACAGAGCATACTCTCTGAGACTGCTTGACCGATAAAGACAAGCTCTTGGCGACGGTCGCCCCAGGGCTCTTGCCAGTCGGCTTGTGTCGAGGCGAGGCTCTCGGGATCGTCAGGCCACTGGTCTTCGGGCGTGGCGGCCCACCAATAGCCTGCGGGCTCGATCCGGCTCGCCCCACCCGCCTGTGACCAGAGCAGGGCCAGGTCGTGGTTGGTTGCTAGCCAGGCAAAACCTTTGGAGCGCAGCAGCCCCGGCCAGTCGGCTCCTAGCACCGTGAGCAAGCGCTCGGGGTGGAAGGGGCGGCGGGCACGAAAGACAAAGCTCGTGATCCCGTACTCATCGGCCTCGCTGGCCTCCTCGCCGCGCAGAGTCGCTAGCCAACCTGGAGCGCGGCTCGCCTTTTCAAAGTCAAAGCGCTGGGTTTCAAGCAGCTCCGCAAGTGGGACGCGTCCAAACGCACTTCGGAGGATCTTTGCCTCGGGGTTGAGGCGACGCAGGAGCGCCTCTAGCTCAAGGAGCGTTGCCTCTTCCACTAAGTCGCACTTGTTGAGTAGCAGCGTGTCGGCAAACTCGACTTGCTCGATGAGTAAGTCCGAGATCGTGCGGTCGTCGGCTTCGTGGGCGGCCAGCGCGTGCTCGGCCAGATAGTCCGCGGCGAGAAAGTCCTGCCGAAAGCGCAGCGCATCCACGACCGTCACCATGGAGTCGAGTCGGGCAATATCGCCCAGTGTCACGCCCAGCTCATCCGCGAACGTAAACGTCTCCGCCACGGGCAGCGGCTCGGAGATTCCCGTGGACTCGATCACCAGTGCGTCAAAGCGGCCCTCGCGTGCAAGCTTGCCCACTTCAATCAGCAGGTCTTCCCGGAGCGTGCAGCAGATACAGCCATTGGTCAGCTCTACCAGTTTCTCTTCGGTGCGCACCAGCTTGCCATCTATATTGACCTCGCTCATGTCGTTGACCAGTACGGCCACACGGCGGCCCTCACGGTTAGCAAGGATATGGTTGAGAAGCGTCGTCTTTCCGGCCCCCAGAAAGCCAGAAAGCACCGTTACGGGAAGGGAGTTGGTCATTTTTTTTGTTTTATCGTTTTCTTAGCCCACCACTGGAGCGCTCCCGTGACGGCCAGCACCACGGGGACAAGGCCAAGTAGCACCCAGAGGACGCGGGTGGCCATGCCGCCGATCAGACCAAAGTGCACAGGAATCGCCCACTGGATCAGCTTTCGGCCCAGCGGCCACTTTCTAGAGTCGTCGATGCGGAGTACTTTCCCGGTGAAGGGGTCTACTGCGATCTCAACGCGGTCACGGGTCTGATTCCAGTTCTCCCACTCTTTTCGCACCACCAGCGGCTCGGTGGGCTTCTTAGGGAAGTTCACGCGCTGGATACGCCCATCGGTAGCCTTGTCCGCAATCTCCACCAGCGTATCGAGGGGAAGCGGGGTCGTGCCCAGGGCGACTTTTACAGGGGCTTCTTTTTGCACCCCCGTGAGGCCGTAGACGATGCGCTCACTGGGCTCTTTGAAGGCGAAGACTATCGCGGTCAGGGTAAAGGCGAGCATCAGACCCAGCGGGTAGACCCCAAAGACGTTGTGCAGGTCGTGGGTGAGGACACGGGGGCCTCGGCCTTTGCGGACACTCAGGCGAACGCGCCACTGGGAGCGAATCGTCGGCCACCAGATCCAGAGGCCACTCAAGAGCACCAGGGTGAGCAAGATCGCGCCCCAGCCATTGACGCTCCACCCAAGCTGCCCCATCGCCAGATAGAAGTGCAGGTAGCACAGAAAGCCATAGAATGTCCCGCCACGAGTGCGCTCCCCGACGATCTGTCCGGTGTAGGGGCTGAGATAGGTGTAGCGCTGGCTCCAGCCGGTCTCGCTCTGGCGGATATTGTAGGTTCCCTCTGGCGTGCGCGGGTAGCTGATGTAGCCCACTTTTTGCTCGGGGTAGCGCTCGCGGAAGCCCTCCAGTACTTTGGAGAGCGGCAGAGGCGCTCCTTGCGGCACGACGCGCAGCACCTCGGCCTCGCGCCACTGGTCTACCTCACGGCCAAAGACCAGGAGGCTCCCGGTGAGTCCTAGAAACGCAAAGTAGAGCGCAAGAGCAAGCCCTAGCCAGAGATGGAGCTTACCCAACGCGCGACGGAGCTTCTTTTTCACTTCGTCGCCGCAAAGAGCTCGTCGGTAGCCATGCTCTGGTCTTCATCGAGATCCCCGACATTGTTGGCGCGTAACACGGCAAGCTGGGCGGCGCTGTTACGCTCGCTGGTAGCACGGAAGAAGGGACGCTTAACCGTCACGTGCCCATCCACCCAGAGAATGCTCCCCATGCCGTTGTGGCGGCCATGAAAACGCGGACGGTGGTAGGTGGGCGGGTCGAGAAAGTCCGTGCTGGTGATGGCCGTCCCTGCGCTATTGAGCGTCGCCGAGTCCGCTAAGAGAACCGTTCGGGCGGGCTCGGTGACCCGCGCGAGGCTGATCGAGAAGATATGGTCGAAGAAGCGATCCTGCCAGCGATCCGGCACTCCATCGCAGAGGTAGCGGTAGTTGTAGGAGTAGCCTGTGTAGGTTCCCGCCACGGCCCCGACGGGCTGGAACGTCGGGCAGGCGACAATCGCGACGCCCTTCATGTAGGGAAAGAGCAGCCCCTCGGGAGCAACCCGCGTGCCATTTGGGGCAAGCCCCGTCCACCAGTAGCGGATCCACTCGGTGCGCGTCCCACTGGCGGGAAATGCGCCGGTGCGGTAGGGAACTACCAGCTCGTCGTAGTCCTGGGAGTACATCACCGAGGCCATCCCGATCTGGCGTAGATTGCTCATACAGACTGTCTGGCGTGCTTTCTCCCGTGCCTGGGCAAATACAGGGAAGAGAATCGCGGCAAGAATTGCAATAATAGCAATCACAACTAAAAGCTCGATAAGCGTGAAGGCTTTTCGTAGATGCAAGGGAAGAAAAAAAGAAAAACTCATGGCGTTGCCTTTCCAAAGCTTGGGGGAGTTCTCTCCCCCAGCAATCGCCATTATACTGAAAGCAAATTCTTATTGCAATAAAATTGCAAAGTATTAAAACGGGCCGTGCTCCCACGGTCCCCAGATCGCCAGCGTGACTCCGGGGAGCTGGAGGTTCACAAAGAGCGTCTGGCCGTCGGGGGCGAAGCAGGCTCCGGCGAACTCGCTGTCTTCAAGGCCGGGGTAGACATTGCGGGCGAAGTTGAATATCTCGCCTTTAGCCGTGAGGCCACGCAGGTAGCAGTCCCCGCCGTAGGTGTCTTCGCAGAGCACGAGGCCGCCACGCGGGGTGACACAGAGATTATCCGGGTTCCATAAGACACTCTTGGACTTGGACTCAAAGAGCAAGACCAGCTCGCCTTTGTCTGCGCCTTGGGGCTGGTAGCGCCAGACCTGACCTAGGCTCTTATCCCCGCCCGTCGTGGCATTAAGATAGACATAGCCATTGCCCCACCAGCAGCCCTCCAGCCGCGCAAACGTCGCGCCGCCTTTGGCTTTCCCCGCCTCATAGACCGCCAGCGGGTTGGTGGAAGCGGCGGCGGGATCGGGATCGTCAATCTCGATCCAGCGACACGCGAGCGGCTCACCCACAGTCTGTTTTTTACGAAGATCGGCCTGCGGCTTTCCCTCAATGACCAGCATCTGGAGCCGCCCGCCTTCGATAAGTTGTCCGGGCTTGGTGGGCAAGAAGCGATAGAAGCCCGCGCTGGTGCGGTCTTCCGTCTCGTAGATAATCCCGGTGGCCGGGTCGACAGCAATCGCCTCGTGCACAAAGCGGCCCATGGCTTTGAGCGGCACAGGCATCACCGGTGTGTCGCTGGCAGCGGGCACCTCGAAGATATAGCCATGCTCTTTCTCAAAGCCGCCGATGACTTTGCCTTTATCGTCTTTGCCGAGCGTCGGGCCGAGCGTGGTCTCCTCACACGAGAGCCAGCTTCCCCAGGGCGTGACGCCGCCCGCACAGTTGGTATGGGTTCCCGCGAGGCTCACATGGCTCTCGATCAGCTCACGGCTAACGGGGTCTACAGTAAGCGTGGTGACACCGCCTCCCGCGCTGGTGTCATAGGCGTGCTCGTCTTGGAGAATCGCGGTACCAGGGCGCGCTTTGGTGTAAGGGATCTCATGGTTGCGCACCAGCCGAATCTTCTCTTTTACCAGGAAGGCTCCCATACCATCGTGGTGGGTGGGAGTCAGTCGACCATCGGTCATACGCGTCTTCTGTTGGCCAAGCACGTTGTAGGAGAAGCCCTCGGGAAGCTCTAAGATAACCTCACCCGTATTCTGTGCCGCGGTGGGAAGGAGCTTGCTGTAGCCCTCGACGACGGCGCTACGGTCTAGCTCTCCAAGTCCACGTGTCACCAAGCCCGTCAGACCGGCACCCGCCCCCAGAAGTAGTGTACGACGATTCATGCCTTTTAGCATACCTTCTTATTGTCGTGCATTGTGCAAGCGATGATTAAGAAAATGAGAAAAAGCGACCGTGATTCCCCCGAAAACCACGAGTAGAATGCCCCCTGTACCTTCTGCCTCCTCGACAAAGCGCCCGGAGATCAGCAGAACTAGGCCTAGTGTCAAGAGAGAGAGGGCGAGTTTTTTACGGTGCCGTTTATACCCTCGTGTCAGGGAGGCAATTCCAAGACCTGCGGTGGCTCCCACAAGCAGCCACTCCAAGCGCTCATCTTGCAAAAAGAGCGGAAGTGTACTCAAAAACAGCGGCATCAGGGCGCAGTGTACTGCGCAGGCAAGAGAGGCCATCATGCCTAATTGGTCAAGATTACGGGAGAAGGAAACAGCCATAGGATTTGAGAAAGGTATCACATCACGGCTTCATTTGCAAGTCATTTGCATTATTACTTCCCAGTAAAGAGACCTTCGTCTTTGAGGAGCTTGGTGCAGGTGGAGTCATCCACGAACTGTGTAAGGCCCTCTCGTGCGGCCTGAATTGCTCTCTCTCGCTGGCCTAAGTCACGGTAGGACAGAACTCGCCAGCGGATACAGTCCTGCCATGCCGTCACTTCTTCCTCACTCAGAGTTTTCAGATCCTTGTGTCTCAGGTTAGCGAGGCCCCTCTCCGCATGAGCCACCGCCTCGGCGTGACGCTTTTCTTGGCCCTTGAGTAGTAAGAAGGCAAACGTGGCCTCGATCTCGATGCTCTCTGGGTTGTTGCGCTGCCCCTCTGCGAGGAATGCCAGAGCCTCTTCCAGTGCTTTTTTCTCGCGTGCCATCATCACCGCTCCGGTGGTGTAGCCCTGAATAAACTTCGGGTTGCTCCAGGTCATCAGGCGGAAGAGGGGGAGCGCCTCGCGGGGGTCTTTATGGCTATGGGCTCCCATGGTGGAGAAAGGCTTGATGTCGCGCTCGATATCGCCTAAGATGCCGCGCCAGTCGCCACTCTTGCTGGGAACAATCGTGGTTTCGTCGGTGTGTTCTCGGTGGCCTGCCTCGGAAGCGCCATTGCGGACACGCTCGGCGGAGTCGCGCTCTTTTTCTTCTTTTGTCAGGCCACGCATGTCCACGCCCCGGTGGAGGTACTTATCCACCTTGAGCCAGAGAAAGTCCGATATGCTGGAGCGAAACTGTCCAAAAAGCGAGGCGGAGGCCACTTGCTCCAGCTTCTCTTGCTGCGCGGTACTCATCGCGGTGGGAGCGGCGAGATCGGGGCGAGCGCGGGTAGCAAGCTGGGAGCTGAGGCCCATACCCGTAGCGCAGAGCGCCAGCACGGTCAGTTCTAGCTTCACTAGAGAGCCTGCTTTCGGAAGCGCAGGGTGCCCAGGGCCAGGCAGATCGCGCTGTGAACGATAGCGTAGCCGAAGAGAAAGAGTATGGTGGAGCCCATCACGGGGGTCCAGCCGTAGCTGACTTTCTTGGAGAGATCGAAGAGATCAAGCTGGGGGAGCACGAAGTACGCACCGCTGAGCACGCCCTGCCCAATCGTCCCCGCCGTCCCATGGAGCAACTTGACTGCCGTGGCAAATGTAGACGAGCCTGCTGCCAGCAAGAGCGCCATCGTCACCGTGGCCTGCGGCGTGAGAAAGACCGAGAGCGCCATTGTCAGTGCGCAGATCAGCAGCAGAGAGAGAAAGCGCAACCAGAGATACTGACCAAAGATCGCCCCCACTTTTAGCCCAAAGCAGGCCAGCGCTCCCCAGCCAATCAGCGCAAAGAGCAGCAGTGCGAACGTCGAGAGCACCACAGCTCCGAGGTACTTGCCAAAGATCAGATCGAAACGAGTGATGGGCCGTGCGAGCAGAGGGTAGACCGTGCGGCGGCTAATTTCTTCGGGGAGCTGACGGGCAGCAAAGAGCACGGCAAGCACCATGGAGAGCAGATTGACCACGGTCAGCGTCACATCTTTGAGGAACATCTCCAAGCCAGCGACCCCGAACTTGCCCACCAGTGCGGCGGCGGAGATCATCAAAACGGCAAGGATCACCGAGACCCAGAGGTCTTTTCGGCGGAGTGATTCGAGGCAGGAAGCAAAGGCCAGTGCGCCCCAGACGGTTAGCTTAAACTTCATATTTTTACGCGGCTTTCTGAATCGTGGTGACAAAATAATCTTCGAGGGGGGAGCCAATCCCTGAGCGCAGGGTAGCGTCCATCTGGCGCTCGTCTATGCAGCGGCCTTTCTCGATCAGCACAACCCGATCACAGAGCTGGGCGACTTCATCAAGCTCGTGCGATGAGAAAAAGATCGTCGTGCCACGCTCGCGCACCTCGGCGAGGAGCTCGCGCAGGTGCCGTCGGCCAATAGGATCCACGCCACTGGTCACTTCATCGAGCACGAGTAAGTCCGGGCTCCCGAGTAGCGCCTGCGCGATCCCGAGGCGCTGCTGCATGCCCTTGGAGAAGGTCTTAAGCTGCCGCTTCTCGCAGCCCTCCAGCCCGACTCGCTGGAGCAGCTCATAGGACTCACGCTGGAGTGCTTTTCCTCCCAGCTTCTGGAGCTTGCCATAGAGCCAGAGCGTCTCCAGCGGTGTGAGAAACGGGTAGTAGAGCGCCACCTCGGGTAGGTACCCGATGCGCTGCTTGGCGGCCGGAGTTCCCGCCGTCTGCCCAAAGACCCGAACCGTCCCCGATTCGGGAGCGAGAAAGCCTAAAATGGCCTTGATGGTTGAGGACTTCCCTGCTCCATTGGGGCCCAGAAATCCAACCACTTCACCCGGGGCTACGGAGAGTGAGAGATCATGAACGACGCGGCGGGTGGGCTGAAAGGCACGGGTCTGGTATGAAACGCAGAGCCCTTCAATCCAAAGAGCAGCCGAGGTTGCAGTTTGCATACTGGTAGTATTGCCAATATGCAAGTCCATCATTAGAGCAATTTGATTGCGATTGATTCAATCTGTCAAAACTTAGCATTCTCGGGAGCACACTCGCCCTTCGCATTGGTGAACCAATCGCGGAGTAGCGCCACGATACCGGGCTTGCCAGGGCCAACAAACCTCTCACGGCGCTTTTTGTACTCGGCGAGAATCCGTCCCGCCTTTGCCTTGAGCTGCCGGTCTTCGTCGGTCTCAGGGGCACCTTTGGGAACGGCATAGACAAAGCTGCCGGTCTCACGACCAAACGTCGGGATCTGGCGGAAGTCGCGCGGGGTGATCTTTTTGGTCACGGCGTACTCTTCCTGCCCCGCCACAAAAAAGTCCACGGCGCTCTTGGGATAGCCGTAGAGATAGCCCAGCCCTCGGTTGCGCGATGCGCCTTCAAGATGCTCCACCGTGAGCGCGATCTCCAGCGGATCGGCGCTCGGAGTGGCTCCTAGAGGTGCAAAGTAGCTCTCGTAGGTGCGGGTGAGCGTACTCACAGCAGGGCGAGAGAAAGCCACGGCTTCGGCGTAGCGCTTGCCACTATTGACCGTATGGAAGACCAGTAAATCGCAGCGCAGGCTCTCGCCGCAGCACAAGGTCGCGAGAATCTGGCGCAGCTCTTCCAGCTTGGCCGTGTCAGGCTTTTCCGCCGAGAAAGTGAGGCTCACAAAGCCCCCCGACATCGGCTTCATGCCTCCGATAACCGTGTAGAGCCCCTCCGAGTCAAGGAGCTTGAGGAGTACTTCCTCGGCTCTGGGACGTAGCACAGCGGGCAGGCGCTCGATGGGAAAACACTCCGAGGGAAAGAGCGCTTGTGCCCGTGTCGAAGTGGGAAAAAGTGCGAGGAGCGCTGCCAGCAAAAAAGTTCGTCGTCTCATAGGCCCGTGGTCTTATCCAGTGCAAAGAATCGGTTGTACTCTACCAGACGCGGGTCGCTGGCGGTGATCGTCGCGGGCATCGCGACTGGGGAGAGCTCTCCGACATTGCGAGCGCGACGGTTGTCGTTGATCGCGGCGGAGCCTGTGGGGCGGAACTGGGGACGCGCGACTGCCACATGTCCATCGGCCCAGAGCACGCACGAGGTATTTCCCGAGTGCCGCCCGTGCACGCGCGGCGAGAGGCTACTGGCACCACCACTATCTACCACTGCACCTGCCGCGTTGCGTGTCCAGTTCGGCGAGATGAAAAATGACTTGGTCAGCGCTGCCGGGTTTACGGCATTGACTGCATCGAGCATC
>JAPLCP010000022.1 GCA_026392155.1 Armatimonadota bacterium
CTCTCGGAATCGCTGTGTTTGCCGCCTGGGTGCAGTGGGGCTACAAAGGGAAACCCGAGGTTGCAAAGCCTGAGGAGGCATGATAAACTTCCCCTCGCACGTCACTTGTTTTGAGTTGCGAGCAAGCCGCCTTAGCTCAGCCTGGTAGAGCAAAGGACTGAAAATCCTTGTGTCACTGGTTCGAATCCGGTAGGCGGCATCTTTAAAATCTCCCCAGAACGGGGAGATTTTTTTTGTTTTCTGGGTATAATTTGCTCTATGAGAACAAAAGTTTGCAAGTGCGGTAGTGTGATACCCAATCTTGTCACGATTGACGGGAGGGTTCGCAATCTCTCAAACCGAAAGTTCTGTCTGGAGTGCTCGCCTTTTGGAAGGCACAATACTCGAGATTTGACCAAGCCTGTGTCTGATCGGAACATTCGGTTTTGGAAGTATCAGGCGCAAGAGCGTTCTCAACGGAAAGCCCAGTTGGTTGCGGCACGGGGAGGAAGCTGTTGTCTTTGTGGCTACGATCGCTGCATCGCGGCACTGGAGTTTCATCACCGCGACCCTGCACAGAAAGCTTTTGAGCTATCCAAGACAAATCTACTGCGTCGGTGGGAGATCGTGTTAGCGGAGGCGCAGAAGTGTGACTTGCTCTGTGCAAACTGTCATCGAGAGCTGGAAGAGCGGCTGAGGTTGCGCGAAGACGAGCCTGACGAAGGGAACGTTTAGGCGATGCCGAATTGTTAGCCCTGCATGAGCTCTTCACGTCAAGAGTATGCCCGGCGTGAGAAAAAATGGGGCGTGGGAGTCACGGTAGACGAGCTCATGGCAGGGGGAGAGGTCGGGCCTACCTCCACACGGGCAGAGAGCGCCGATACCCACTTGCTCCAGATAACCCTAGACGAGCCGCTGGAAAAAGCCTTGGCCACTCTGCCCGATGCTCTGAGGCTGACGGTGACCCTACTCGTCTGTCGCGTGCTCGCTTTCAGCTCGTCGAAGGGCTGCAAGACTATGCCCGAGAAAGGGGACTGGCATGAAACACGGCTTCGAAAAACCTTGTCCCCACATGAAAAATCTTCTTTCTGCTCTCGTAGACGGCTCTCTGACGGGAGTAGCACGCTGGTATGCAGAAAATCACGCTCGTCGCTGTCCGGGCTGTAGCAGTGCTCTCAGTAGCCTCAGTACGGTTCGTGAGCGGGTGCGTGCGCTCGGTGTGCCATCTTCTGAGGCGCTCCAGCTCTCCCAAGAGCGCTGGGCCAGCATCGAGGCGGCTTGGGTAGAAGTAGATCAAGCGGAAACCTGAGGCTAGGTAACTTTCGTACCGAAGTTTAGAAATATCTGTCTGGTATAATTTCACATGCAACCGGAAGCGCTTTGCGGGTGTCGGATAGCCAGTACAAAAAACGCACCGCTACCTAGTGCGCAAGGAGAGAGTTAAAAGCCATGTTGAAGCGATTTATGGCCTTGGTAAGGTCCTGGTTTGGCAGAGGTCTAGATGTCTTAGAGAACCCTGATGTTTTATTGGATCAGGCCAAGCATGATATGCAAGAGATGCACGCCCGCAACCGAGAGCGTGCGGTGGTTGCCATCACGGCAAAGAACAACCTGCAAAACCAGGTAGATGATCTGCAAAAGACCGTAGATAACCTTCAGGCAAAAGCGGAGTTCGCCCTGAAGCGCGGCGATCGCGAGCTGGCACTGCAGCTCCTCAAGGAGAAGCAAGGCTACGAGCAGAGCCTCCAGAGCGCCCGCGAGACCCTCGCGACCGCTATCGAGACGGCAGAGCAGGTCAAGGTCGCCATCAAGCGTGAGGAAGAGCAGATTCGCCAGAAGACGGCGGAGGCACTCGCCCTCAAGGCCAAGTGGAAGCAAGCGCAGATTCAGTCTGAGATGGAGAAGCAGCTCCAGGGTATGGGCACCTGGGAAGACACCAACAACACGTTTACTCAGGCCAAAAATAAGATCAATAACAAGCTCAGCGAGGCCAAGGCTCTCAATGAGATTGGTCAGACCAATGTCGAGAGTCGTCTGCGACAGCTCGAAGTCACCGAGACCGATGTTGCGGCACAGAGTGAGCTGGAAGCGCTGGAGGCCAAGCTAGGGCTGGCCGCGCCGATCACGCAGAGCGTCACCGCTCCAACCAATGAGATTGAGGCCGAGCTGGCCCGACTGGAGCAAAAAGTCGGCGGCAGTGGTGGCTCCACAGGTAGCTAGCCCGTGTGCCGTCTTTTAGGACTAGTTGCAGGCCCGTCGGAGATTTCTCCGGCGGGCCTTCCCTCCTTCCCGACCCTTCCCTCGTGGCAGCACTGCGTCGGAGCACCCCATGCTCTGCGCCACCAGGCGGAGCTTGGCAAAGTTCCTCCCGATAATCCACCGGGCCACGCCGACTCCTGGGGAGTGGGCTGGTTTGATACCGCGGGCCAGATCTCTCTCTTGCGCCAGGTCGGCTCCGCTCAGGGCTCGGCCTACTTTGTCTTTGCCTCGGAGGCGGCTTCTAAAAGTGCCTGCGTCTTTCTGGGGCACCTGCGAAAAGCCTCTTGTGGGGCTATCACGAGCGACAACGCCCATCCCGTGCGTGTAGACCCCCTAGAGGGCCAGAGTGGAGATAGCCTGCTGGTGATCCACAATGGCACCCTCAAAGGAGGGCTACTGGGCTGGCTACGAACCGAAGGCGAGCAGGCGGGGCGTCCCGAAGCACTCTCGGACTCCGATACCGTGGTGCTGGCCGGCTGGCTTGCTGCGGAGATCGGGGGAGTCTCGGCCGAGAAGCGACAAGCGGCTTTGGCAGAAGCACTGCGGCGCTTGCTTGCTCAGGCGGAGTTAGAGGGCGACCCCACGCGGAGCTACACGGGAATAAACTTGCTCATTGCGGCTCCTGAGGGACTCTATGCCCTCCGACAATTTTCTAAAAATGCAGAGTATTACACGCTCTTCGCCCGACCACTCGTGAGGGGGGGCTGGGTGTTGGCTTCAGAGCAGACGGACACCGAGCCAGGCTGGGAAGCACTGAGCCCCGGTGAGCTGGTATTCTATGGGGCAAGTCATGGCACGGTTGAGAAAGAAAAATTGGTATGAGTATTCCAGATAGAATCGGGCGGCTGGGAAAAGCCTATGTGGGCGTGATCAAGGACAAGATCGACTCTGAGCTAGGCGAGCGGGAGGCCGCTCTGAGCGAGCTAGATAGCAGCCCCGGCGATAGAGTGCCTGCTTCTGCCTCAGGAAGGCGTGTACCACCGCCTCCCCAAAGTGAGCTCTCGGACGTGGATAGCCTCATGCGTCGTGCGGAAGAGAAGATCGCCAGCGCTCGCCGGGAGCTGGAGTCGCGCCAGGAGCTGACTCCACCGGCGGCGACGGTCTCTGCGCCTGTGTCGCTGCCTGTGGACACCAACCCCTTGGCCGCTGATTATCGTGTTCTGAATCTGTCTCCGGGGGCGAGTTTAGGGGAGGTGCAGGCCGCCTACGAGGACTTGCTGCGCCGGAGCGATCCCAAGCGCTTCCCTGAGGGCTCCAATGAGCAGGCTCAGGCACGCCGGATTCTGGAGCGCGTCAACCTAGCCTACGAAAACCTCCGCCGTGAGAACAACCCCACCGAAGATCGGTTCGCCAAGCTGGAGCTGTGAGCGCACAACCCCAGGTGGTGGTCTACGGAACCGTGGCGCTGGATCGGCTCCTGCCTTTTGGCACAACCCGATGGCAGGAGTTTCCCGGTGGGGAGGCGCTCAACACGGCCTACCAGCTGTCCGGCTGGGGCGTAGATGTTGCGCTGGTAGGAACGGCCATTGGGACGGATGCTGAAGGGGAGCGCCTGCGCCAGCTGATAGATATGGCTGGGCTCTCCCGGGCGCATATCCCGGATGATCCGAGTGCCGTTACTCCCGTCTGTGAGATTTGCATTGGCCAAGATGGTGAGCGGCAGATGCAGGGACGTGGCTTTGCACAAGCGGTCGCTCCACCCGTGCCGGAGGCGCTGTTTGCCCACAAGCCCGTTGTCGCCGTAGACCCCAACCTGGGAACAAGTGCCCTCCAGACCGCGCTCCGTGCGGCTGCACTTGGCTGCTCTGTTGTCGCAATGGACTTTGTCCACGTGCCGGAAGTGGCCGCAGTCGCCACACTGCTGCAGTATAGCCCCGAGTCACTGCGTCGCTTTGGCCCAGCTCAACTGACAAAGTCCAAAGCCCGCGTCGAGATTTTTACCCAAGGAAACGAAGGAGGAACTGTCACCGATGACACGGGCTCGTGGCACTACCCTGCCTATCCCAGCTTCGATATTCTGGACACGACGGGAGCAGGGGACGCTTTTCGCGCCGGGCTCTGCTATGGGCTACTTCAGAGCTGGCCGCTCAAAAAGACCGTTGACTTCGCCAGTGCGGCGGCCGCCTGCCACTGTCGGCGGCTGGGGGGGGCGTCTCAGGTCCCTCTGGAGGAGATTGACGCGCTCCTGTCGAAAAAAACGCAAAATATTTTTTGAGTCTCTATCAGAATCCGCCTATGTCAACCGTACTACATGCAGAAGAGGGAGTTGTTGCGCTCCGCAAGGCACTTCGCTCCGGGCAGTCCACCGCGATTGATAGGGCTGCCGCACCGTATATCACCTCGCTTCGGGAACCACTGGTGGCCTATGCTGATCGGCTGATCCGCTCGTCGTGGCGTCCGCTGGGGCTGGAGGGCGACGATCTATTGCAAGATGCTTGGCTCCGAGCGCTTCGCTATCTTACCGAGCCTGCGGGGGAGGCCATTGGGACCTTTGAGCATCTCCGGCGGCTGTTGATGCGAATGATCAAGCAGCGCTTTTTAGACATGCTGGATCGTGCGGAAGGCCGCGATGAGAAGGGCTACGACGAGGCACAGGCGGAGCAAGTTGCGGAGGGAGGAAGCGATCTGGGTGAAGGGCTTCTCTGGCTGGAGTCAGGTCAGCGCCAGAAGCTAATCGGGGCCCTTTTTGCAGGGGAAGAGGCGTTTAAGGCCGCTTGCTCGCGGAGGCCCAAGCGGCGTGCGCGGCACTACCAAGGCTACGTGCTCTTCATATTGGCGCAGTTCTACCAGAATGAGGTGCTCTCGGATCGGGCCGCGGCAAGTCTTTTTGAGCGCTACATCGCTCTGCTCGGGGTCTCGAAGTCTGACTGGGCGACTTTAGAAGCGGTGGCCGCGCAGCCCGAAGCAGGTGAGGCCGAGCTAATGAGCGCAGTGAGTGCTCTCTGTGAGACGAATATTGCGGATCGGGGGAAACTGAGCGTGCTGCGCTACGAGCTGGGACTGCTGGCGGGATAGAAGACCATGAAAATTACGAACGATCAGATTGTCGCTGTGGCTGAGGGGAGCGCGGATGTGCTCACCGAGCGCCTGGTGCTTGCTGCCGCCCTACACGATCCCGCGCTACAGCGACGTCTCACGCTGCTGCGCTCTGTGGATGCCATAGAGGCAGAGGCCGACGAAGAACCACTTCCTCAGCTCGCTCCTGCACGGCTTGCCCGACTCACCGAGGGGATGGAGGTTGCTGCGCGGCGTGTGGGGCGGGAGTTTCAGGAGAGCCAAGTGGCCCCCTCACCAAGCTGGCTCGCCGCAGTCCGTGGCACTCTCCGACGAAGCTTTCTTCTGCAGAGACGCTCCGTGCGCCTCTCAGCACTCGCCCCGGCCTTGGCCGCCGCCGCCGAAAGCCTGCACGTTCAGCGCGATGTTTTTGATGTTGATGGCATGCATATCGAGATCCATCAGCTTCCTGAAAACCCGCCTCGGCTGCGCTTTTTGGTGGATGCCAGCCAGGCGGAAGGCTTTCTCACCGAAGAGGTGAGTGCGGCGACTCTGGCGCTTCAGGAAGAGGGGGTTCTTGATCTGTGGCTGGTGACGGTTCCTCTGAATGCGGAGGGGCGTGGTCTGTGGGAGCAGCCTGCCCCAACGGTTCGTGGGGCCGTGGGCTTGCTGGGTGTGGCGCTGGTAGGGGAGTAGATGCCACCCAAGGCGCTAGAGCGGCTACAAGCACTACTGGAGCGGCGCACGGGCGCTCCGACAGCCGCAGCAGCTCCCACTCTGGTCTGGCTGGCTCTGAAGGCGCTGGAGCACCCAGAGCTGGCTCCGTATCTTGCCGATCCGCTCTTGCCCTGCGCGGGAGAGTTTCTGAGCTTGGACAGCCAGCAGTGGGCGCTCCAAAACGCCTCTGTGGGGCTTCTTGACAAGAATATCCCCTGCCTGGGAATGCTCTGGGGGGCACTCTACCGTCCTGCGGAGCAGAAAGCAGTGGCGTGCCGTGTGGCCGTTGCCGCGCTCCCTGTCGAGAACCTAGCCACGACCGGCTGGCCTGACCCCGAGCCAATCTTATTGGTAAGCGCCGATGTGAGGCAAAGCGCGGAGGCGGCTCTCACGGAAGCGCTTCGGCTGATTGAGCAAGTGGGACTGCCCCCGCCTCGCCCTGTCCGGCTCCTCTACGCGGTAGAGCAGGCGGAGGAAGCCGTGGGGGACTCACTCGGGCTGCCACTCTTTCTGGCAATGCTCTCTGCTCTGACGGAGCGGCCACTAAACCCTGCCTGGGGCGCGACGGGAGCGCTGCTCAAGGGGACTCTCAAGTCGGTGGGCTGGATCGGGGCAAAGGCGGAGTCTCTCGCGGCACACGATGTGACGCTGCTCTGTCCCGAAAACGTCTCCACACTCGCTGAGGCGGCGGCGAAGGCGCTCTTGCAAGGGGATGTTTTCACCCAGCCAACCCGCACGCAGACCTATCCTCTGGTCTCTGAGCCGACATTCCTAGCCGCCGATACGGAGCTTCCTGATCCTCTGGGGGCGCGAGCAGGGATCGCGGCGTTTGAGCAGACTGTCTGCGCGGCTCTGGAGCGTCACGGGGGCTTTCTCTACCGGCAACAGGCAGGCGTGGAGGAGGGCGTGCGTGCGGCCTTTGCAACGCCACAAGAAGCGTGTGCCGCCGCCGTCGCGGTGCAACAGGCTCTGCTTTACCGGCTCTGGCCAGAAGGCACAGTGCCCCTTCGGGCGCGTATTGGTATTTTCAAAGGGAGTGCGGAGCGCGTGCAAGAGGGCTACTTTGGGGCGGCACCAGGGCAGGCATTACGGCTGATGCAGGCGGCACAGCCCGGACAGATTCTCCTTCCCGAGGAGCTCGTCTCTTTTACTCCAGCGCCGGTTATGCCACTGGGAAAGCACCGCCTGCGGGATCTCTCCATGACCCTGACTCTCTACCGGCTGGATGCGCCCGGTGTTCCTCTCTGTGACTTACCTCCTCGGACACTTCGGGTTCGCAACCACAACCTGCCGCTAGAGCCTAGCCCGCTGCTGGGGCGTGAGGCGGATCTAGCCGCGATTCGAGGGCTGCTGGAGAGCGGAAAGCGGCTAGTGACACTCACCGGCCCTGGAGGAGTGGGAAAGACCCGCCTTGCGCTTCAGGTGGCCGCTGAGCTAGCAGAGCGCTATCCCGATGGTGTCTGGTTCGTCCCGCTCGCTGAGGTGCAGGAGGAAGGAGGGCTTGTCCATGCGATTGCCGAAGCGATGGGGCTCGCCATTCGCGATAGCCGGGTGAACTTTATCGAAGCCCTCGCCGAGCGCCGTGCCCTTCTGGTACTGGATAACTTTGAGACCGCTCTGGCTGCCGCTTCCCGCGTCGCCCAGCTTCTGCGTCAGGCTCCAGAACTCACCTGCCTGGTGACCTCACAAGCCCTCCTCTCTCTCTCCGGCGAGTGGCGCTTTGAAGTGCCTCCTCTGGTTCTTGCTGAGGCGGAGCGCCTGTTTATTGAGAGAGCGCTTCAAGCAGAGCCGGGGCTCTCTCTTTCCGAAGCCGATGTGGCGTGTATCGGTCGCATTTGCCAGCGCCTAGAGGGGATGCCTCTTGCCGTCGAGCTTGCCGCCGCCCGTCGCCGCCTTTTCTCATTGGAGGAAATCGAGTCTCGTCTCGACGATGCCCTGAGCCTTCTTATCACCCGAACCCGTGATGTCCCGGAGCGTCAACGCACGCTCCGTAGGGCTCTAGAGTGGTCGTTTAGCCTCCTCGATCAGGAAGAGCAAGGCCACTTTCTACGGCTCTGCGTCTTGCCCGGTAGCTTTAACTTAGAGGCCGCAAGAGCTGTCTGTGAGGAGCCCGAGATTGGGGAGTGGTTGCTAGCCCTGGAAGAAAAATCTCTCTTGCGAAAAGAATCGAATGACCGCTGGCGAATGCTTAGTATCGTCCGAATTTTTGCTCAAGAACGTCTCCATCAGGCTACTGCTGAGCAAGAAGCGGCTCACGAAGGCTTATTGACCTACTGTATTGATCTTTCGTGTCGGTGTGCGGAGCATCTGGATACAGAAAAAGAGCAGGTGATTTTCACGATTCTGGATGCTGACTTTGATCTTATCCGAGCGTCCATGGAGTTAATGTATTATCAAACACCTCAGCGTTTTGCTGAGTATCTTCTTAACCTTGATTTTTTCCTTCGTCGAAGAAGATATCTAAGTGAACTCGAGCATTGGTGTGATCTAGTTCTAGAAAGAGCCGAACAATTATCTTT
>JAPLCP010000114.1 GCA_026392155.1 Armatimonadota bacterium
CCGGGCGCGAAGCGCAGGGTCTGGAAGTTGAGCACGGTGGAGATCAGCAGCAGCCCCGAGAGCGCGATTCCCTTGTCGGCCAGATAGCCCGCTAGGCCCGCACCACGCGTGGTGCCGTAGCTCTCACCCACCATGTACAGTGGCGAGCTCCAGCGCTTGTTGCGGGTGATAAAGAGCCGGATAAACTCGCCAAGGCTCTCGATATCGCCCTGGACACCCCAGAACTTCTTGGCCGTCTCATCGTCTTTTGCCCGCGAGAAGCCCGTCCCCACCGGGTCGATAAAGACCAGATCGAACTGCTCCAGCCAGGTGTGCGGGTTGTCCTCAACAGCATACGGCGGCGGGGGCAGGCTGCCATCGGGGAGCTGCGCGGCACGCTTGGGACCGATGGTGCCTAAATGTAGCCACACACTCGACGAGCCAGGGCCACCATTAAACGAGATCAGCAACGGGCGCTCTTTCGCGGGCCGGTCATCGTCTTTGGTGTAGGCCATGTAGAATACCTGCGCCTCGATCTCGTCTTTGGCGTTCTTCAGCGGCATCCGCCCCGCTGTCACCGAGTACTTGATAGTTTTCCCACCCAGCACCACTTCATGCTGCGTGACGACCGGCGTCTCTTCGACAAACTCACTCTTTTTTGCGCCCTCATCGGGCTTTTTCTCGTCGCTCATGGCGGGATTATACCTAGTCTGCCATCTCCCCGGCTCGTTCCTCGCCACCCCTCTTCCCATTTTTGCTCCTTCGTCGCCGGAAGAGGGGCTACAATAGGTTCATGAGCACCACGTCGCCGTTTGCTAGGCCCCTGCCACTGGGGGTGATTCTTCCTTCGGGCTGGCTCCGAAAACAGCTCCAGACCCAGGCCGATGGTTTGGGCGGGCACCTGCACGAGTTCTGGCCGGACATCAAAGACAGCCAGTGGCGCGGCGGGAGCGCTGAGGGCTGGGAGCGTGTCCCCTACTGGCTCGATGGCTTCGTCCCACTGGCCTTTTTGCTCCAAAACCAGCGACTAATCGGGGTGGCGACCGAGTGGATAGAGATAATTCTCGCAGGCCAGCACGACGACGGCTGGTTTGGGCCGCGCACCGCCAACGAGAGCCACGGCGCACGCCAGAACGATCCCTGGCCACAGTTTATTCTCTTTAAAGTCTTCACCCAGTGGCACGAAGCGACAAATGACCCGCGCATCGTCCCCGCGATGCTCAAGGCGATGCGGCGCATCCACGAAGTGATGCGCGAAACCCCGCTCTGGGACTGGGCCAAGATGCGCTGGATGGAGCTGGCGATCTCAATCAAATGGCTGAGAGAGCAAACCGGCGAAGCGTGGCTGGATGAGCTGCTTTTACTCACCGCCGAGCAGGGCTACAACTGGCAAGCGCACTTCGAGAACTTCGAGCACACGGAGCGCGCAACGAAATGGACACTGGAGAACCATGTCGTCAACCATGGAATGGCCCTCAAAGAGTCGCTTTACCGTCCAGGTAACAATCCCAATGGCTTCGGCAAGCTCATAAAGTTCCATGGACAAGCGAATGGAATATTCAGCGGCGATGAGTCATTGGCGGGCCTCTCTCCGTCGCAAGGTACTGAACTCTGCGCCGTGGTCGAAGCTATGTTTTCTCTGGAGCTGCGTTTCGCAGAAAACGGAGATGTCTTTGATGCCCTTCGTTTCGAGCGGATTGCCTACAATGCACTCTCTGCCACGTTCACCGACGATATGTGGGGACACCAGTACGATCAACAAGTAAACCAAGTTCTCTGCACGGACTCCAAAACCAAAGAGGAGACGATCTTCACGACCAACGGGCCACGCTCCAATCTCTTCGGGCTAGAGCCTAACTTTGGCTGCTGCACCGCGAATTTCCATCAAGGTTGGCCCAAGCTGACGAGCCATCTCTGGATGCAGTGTCCCGATGGCAGTCTTGCCGCTCTCTCTCTCGCCCCGTGCACAGTCTCAACCGAAGCCGTCGCATTTGTGGTCGAAACCGATTATCCCTACGGCGATACAGTCACGATTCGAGCAATACGTGGAAGCACCGACCTGCACTTGCCGATACCAACCTTTGGCGTGGGCAAATCCATCACCCAGAAAACCGTGACACTCACGACATTAGCTCCGATTACGCTCCAGGTTCATTCCGAAATGTATCATTCTCCTCTTGATGCCTATACCGAAACGCGCCCCAGCGGCGGGGTCTCAGTCTATGTCGGGCCGCTTCTTTTTGGACTGAAGATCGGAGAGGACGTGCGCCCGGATGGCCCGGAGCCGTGGGCGGATCGCGAGGTGCACCCGACCACGCCGTGGAACTATGCGCTTGATCTGAGCAAGCCGCTGGTGCTGGACAAAGAAACACTGACGATCAAAGCGACGGGGCACCGCGTGCCTGAGTGGGGGCTGGAAAAACACGCCGCCGGGCCGCTGCCACAATCCCCCGTTGCGGTCACGACGCCTGCGGAGGAAATCACGCTCGTTCCCTACGGCTCGACACTCCTCCGGGTCGCGGAGTTTCCCGTTATCGCGCCGTCATCCGCCCCATAGAATGAGGCGTCTGCAGTGGCTTCGTCCCTCAGCCGCGAAGCCCGTGCCGGGCTACCAACTCTCTAGCCCGGCACGGGCTTTGTGGCGGAACGCCATTGCAGACGCCGATTTCAATCGGCGATGATAGGAAAATGGTAAAGTAGACCATGGAGCCACAACCAAGACGTGCCCGTCTCTCGCTGCTGGAGTGGATCGCTGCCGTTTTGTGCCTCATCTACGGCGGCCTGCTGGTGGCGAGTATCCTGCTGGGTGTCAAAGACGATCCCTTTAATGTTGTCATGGGAGCGCTCGCTCTCGTGGCTTTCTTGAGTGTGTTCACGCTCCTGCGAGGAGCTCGGCAGCTTGCGAGTGCCTGTCAGTACACAATTGCTCTCTGCTGGCTTCTGATCAGCCTGCTACTTCTGGGAATACTGGTAGGATGTGGCAATCGGGATGCTCCTGGCTTCTTGGGCGTACTGCTCTGGGGTATCGGGGCGGCTTGTCTTGCCATCTTGCACTTCGTCTGCGCCCGCCATATCAAGAGCCGCCGGGACGAGTAGGCTCGGCAGGGTACAATTTCGTATGCCGACTTCTCCGATTCCCTTTGCGCTGACTGCTTATGCCCTGCCGCACGTGCTGGGCTACCTGCCTACCAAAGATGGCACGCCCAACCCGAACCCCCTCGCGCCGCTGGGGCTGATTGATGCTGCCAAGACCCGAAACCTTGCGGGCGTAGACATTCCTCTGCCTGCCGAGCTCTCCGGCGAAGCGCTCCGGGATGTTTTAGAGGAGCGTAATTTGCGCCTTGTCGTGGAGGCAGTGAGCGTTCTAGAGATGGAGAATGCGGAGGCATATCTCAAGAAAGCAGCGGCGGCGGGTGCGAAAGTGGTGCGCTTCACCCTCTCGGGGATTTTATGTGGTGACCGTCGCAAGCTAGGGCCGGGCGGCTGGCTGGCGCGGCGCGACGCGCTGGCAAAGCGCATCCGAGAGCTCCTTCCCCTCGCCGAGACTCTGGGACTCTCGCTTGCCTTTGAGAACCACCAAGACGCCGACACATCGGACTTTCTCTGGCTCTACGAAAAGACCGGCGAGCACGTGGCCTTTGGCGTGTGTCTAGATGCAGGCAACCCCTTGGCCGTCGGCGAAGACCCGCTGGAGATGGCAAAGACACTCGCGCCGCTGATCCGCCATATCCACTGCAAGGACTACACGATCCACTTCGCCCCCGAGGGTTATCGCTTAGTGCGCTGCGCCGCCGGGACGGGCGTCGTGGACTTTCCTAGAATTCTGGAGATCGTGCGCAGCAACGGCTTTGCCGACTTGCTCCCTGGCATCGAGATCGCGGCGCAGGCCACGCGCACCATCCCACTTCTCGAATCTTCCTGGTGGGCCGAGTACCCGGAGCGCGATGTCCGGACGCTCATCCCCGCGCTACAAATCCTCTGGGCAAAAGGCCGACCGCAAGACGAGCCGTACTCCAGTGCCTGGGAGCGTGGCGAAAACTCCGAAGCCGTCAGCGCCGAAGAGTGGCGCATCTTAGATGAGAGCGTGGCGTACTTCGCCACGCTCGCTTAGCTACGCCGGGGACTCGGGGGTAGGCGGAACGGGCGGGATGGTGATGATGAAGCTGGAGCCCTTGCCTAGCTCGCTCTCCACGCGGATACTGCCGCCGTGCTCGCGGGCGACGCGGGCGGAGACACTGGTTCCCAGCCCCGTGCCACCGACTTTGGTGGTCGCGACTTGGTTGGTAAAGAGCTTCTTGCGAATCTCCTCGGGGATGCCGCGCCCGGTGTCTACGACCTCAATGGTGAGGTTGCCGCCGGGCTCGGGAGGGCCGCTGGTGCGCACGGTCACCGAGCCACCGCTGGGCGTCTCGGGGAGGGCGTTGTTGACCAGGTTATAGAGACAGTCGTAGAACCGATCGTAGTCAAAGGGTGTGCGGGGGAGCGCTTTATCTAAGTCTGTCTTGAGGCTGATGCCTTTGTCTGTCGCCGTGCGCTTGAGGGTCTTGACCACATCATTGACCACGTCGTTGAGGGAGCCTTCCTCAAAAATAGGCGGCGGCAGGTTCCCCTTGACCATTCCAGCAATGTACTGGGTGCGGCGACGGACTCTCTGCGCGGCGGTGAGCAGGTCTTCGAGGAGCCAGGTGTAAAGACTCCCCACCCCACCAATAGCATCACTGACCTCGCGTCCCCAAGAGTGTTCTTCCGGGCAAGTGCTGGTCACTTTTTCGAGCTGACGGAACATGTCCTCTAGCATCGGGTTGAGTGTCATCACGCCCGTCTCGATAGGAGTCATCATGTTCTTGATGTCATGGGAGATCTCCCCGACACGGTTGCCAATCTCCGCATTGCGCTGGGCCTCTAAAAGCTGGGCGTGCTCGATCCCCGTGGCCGCCTGGGCGCAGAGCACTTCGAGAACCTCAAGGTCGTGCTGGGCAAAGGGGACAGTGGGGTTCATGACCTGCATCACCCCAATCGGGGAGCCACTGGTACGCTTCACAGGAACCGTCATCATGGACTGAGTCTGGTAGCCCGTCTGCTTGTCCACGGTGGCATTAAAGTCCTCGCGCTTGCTGACATCGCCAATCAGGACGGGAGTGCCCGTGCGAAAGACCGTCCCTGCCACCCCTTGAGACGCGGGAATGGACTTGCCCATAAGCTGATCGGCAATAGGGCCAATGACATAGCGAAAGACCAGCGTGTCGTGCTGAGGATCGTAGAGATAGACCGTGCCAGAGTCGGCCCGGAGCACTTCCAGCGCGATTTTCAGTGTCGCCTGCACCATAGCATCCACGCTCGGGTGATTAAAAAGCGCATCACTGGTGCGCCGGATCGCCTCGATCTGTCGCTCACGGTGATCTAGCTGTGCTTTAAGTTCCTCGGGTGTCAATGATCTCTTACGCTCTCTTCACAATATAATAGGCCTCACTATGTTAGCCCATAGAGCCAGAGGTGTCAATTGTCTAGAATGGCAGAGAGACAGGCACTGGCGACGAGTAGTGCGCATGTAAGCAGGAAAACACGCTCACTCTCCCGAAACTTACCTCACGGAGGATTCGAGAGAGTGAGTGATTCAACAACACCTGTGACGCGACGGAGCCTGATAAGCAGCGCTGCCGCGACCGGATTTTTTATGACCAGCCTGCCGGAGTGGGCTGAGGCACGCGAGCAGACAGTGACAGGGCCACGCAAGCCCATTGGGCCTAACGACAAGATCCGCATGGGGCTGATCGGTGCAGGGGGGAGCAAGGGTGGCTTCCGACAAGGCCTAGGCGACATGCGCGGGATTGCAGGCCGACCTGGTGTCGAAGTCGTGGCGGTCTGCGATGTGGATCTCACCCACCTAGAAGAGGCAGCCAATGTCTTTGGAGGGGCCGCGAAAGGCGTCTCCAAGTACGTGGACTTTCGCTATCTGCTAGACCGGCAGGACATAGACGCCGTTGTGATTGGCACGCCCGATCACTGGCATGCCATTATCGCCAGCATGGCCATGAAAGCGGGCAAGGATGTCTACTGCGAAAAGCCGATGACCCTGCGCCTAGGTGAGGGCAAGGAGCTCGTTCAGATCGCCCGCAAGATGGGGACGGTCTTCCAGACGGGCAGCCAGCAGCGCTCCGACGATCGCTTCCGCCTGGCCTGCGAGCTGGTGCAAAACGGACGACTGGGCAAGCTCAAGCGTGTCGTGGCGCACCTGCCCGCGGGCCGTGAGCAAGGCCCCTTTGAAAAACTCGATGTGCCCGAGGACCTGCTCTATGACATGTGGCAAGGCCCCGCTCCTGAGCGCCCCTATGTCAAAGACCGTGTCCACGGAAACTTCCGCTACTGGTTCGAGTACAGCGGCGGCATGATGACCGACTGGGGCGCACACCACTTAGACATCTCGCAGTGGGGCCTAGGCCGTGATGGCGATGGGCCGGTAAAGGTCAGCGCGAAGGCGAAAGTACCCAAAGAGGATCCGACCAACTGCTCCTATACCACAGCCGTGGACTACGAAGTGACCTACACCTACGCCGATGGTGTGGAGCTGATTGCCAGCAGCCAGGGCGAGAACGGGGTGCACTTCTACGGCGAGAACGGGAGCTGGATCTTTGTGAGTCGGGGCAAGATCGCCGCCAGCGACGAGAAACTGCTCACCGACCCGCTGCCCGCCAACGCCAAAAAGCTCTATGTCTCCAAGAGTCACCACGGTAACTTTGTGGACTGTATTCGCACCCGCCAGCGCCCGATCTGTGATGTGGAGATTGGGCATAGAAGTGTGAGCGTCTGTCACCTAGGCAATGTCTGTATCCGTCTGGGCGGCGGTGAGCTTCTCTGGAACCCCAAGAAAGAGGAGTTTGTCGGTGGCGAGAAAAAAGCCGAGGCCAACGCCCTGCGCACCTACCGCTACCGAGGCGGCTGGACTCTGTAACCCCCCCGATTAGAACGGGGTGGCTGGAGAGCCTCGTTCCTCGGCTAGGAAGGCTGTTCCGGCCATACGGAACTCTTATGGCCGGAACGGCCTTCCTAGCTTTAGCTCTATAGCTACCCCCCTCTGACGGGGGTAGGGAGAAAACGATGTCAAGCCTTCTCGAAGAGAAACCAGCACTCACGGAAGGGGCGCTTGCGCCCTTTCCGGAGCTTTTAGAGTCGCCGTCGTATCCGTTTCGGTTTTGCTTTAACACCAGCACGGTTCGCAAGCACGCGCTGCCGCTGCCCGAGCTCTGTCGCCTCGCTGCGGCAGCGGGCTACGATGCCATTGAGCCGTGGATGAGCGAGCTGGAGCGCTTTGTGGCTGAGGGGGGCAATCTCTCAGAGCTACGCAGTGAGCTACTCGATATTGGCCTGACGGTCGAGTCGGCCATTGGGTTCTTCGACTGGATCAACGACGACAACGAAAAACGAGATGCGGGCCTGGCGCAGGCACGTCACGACATGACACTCTTGGAGAGACTTGGTGGAAGGCGGATAGCGGCTCCTCCGTTTGGGGTGCACATGCCTGGCAGTGAGAAAATCGAGCTGCTCGCCGCCGCAGAGCGCTACCGGACTTTGTGTGAGCTAGGCGACGAGACCGGTGTTGTCCCGATGGTCGAGGTCTGGGGCTTCTCCGCAAACCTCAACCGATTAGGCGAAGCCGCCCTGATCGCCATCGAGTCTGGCCACCCCAATGCCGCGATTCTTTGCGATGTGTATCACCTATATAAAGGTGGCTCACCGGTTGACGGCCTGACGCTACTCTCGGGCAACCGCTTGCCCGTCTTTCATGTCAACGACTACCCCGAGCTCTCCCCCGAAGTCATCACCGATGCGGACCGAGTCTACCCCGGCGATGGCGTCGCGCCCCTGCGCAGAATACTTCGCAACCTAGACTACAGCGGCTTTCGCGGCTATCTCTCCCTAGAGCTCTTCAACGAGTCCTACTACCAGAACGACCCGCTGATTGTCGCCAAGACGGGCCTCGAAAAGCTCAAGCGCGTCGTGGAAGACGCACTCTAGCCTAAAATCAGCACTTTGCGTTTACTTCGCCCGACGAGAGCCGCGGCTTCGTCGGTGTCGTGGCCTAGGTCAATGCGCATTCCTTTGATCGCACCTCCCACATCCAGTGCGATACAGAACCCGTAGTCCTCCACCCAGAGGCGCGAGCGCAGGGGAATCACGCGCGGATCCACGGCCACCGTGCCATAGCCAACTGTTGTCTGCAGCTTGGTCTGATCGCCCCACGCGCCGTTCTCGCCGGGACCGTAGCCCGTGGCGGTGAGCGTGAGGAGGCGCTTTCCCTCAACCCGCGTTCCATCCTCCAGCGTGACCGATGCGGCAAAAGCCGTGTTCTCCGTCACCGTGGCTTCGTTGCTCTGTGGTGCCGCAGGAGTACGCTCCCAGCGCGTCGCCCGCAGTGCCTTCCCACGGCCCAGATCAACTCCCGTCACGCTTAGCGTATCCCCTTCGTCGAGAACGGGCGGATCGCTTAAGTCCTCTAGCTGAATGCGCTTGGCACGGGGCGGGTTCAGCGCCAGAGTTGCTCCATCCGAGAGCGTCACGAGCGTCACCCGCAGGATCATGTCACTGCACTCGCTGTAGGAGTAGAGCACAGTTCCGGTAAGCTGAAGAGATTTCTCCCGAGCAAACCCCGTCAAGGGAAGTAGGGAAGCGGCAGAGGCCAGCAGTAAGTCACGCCGAGTCATCGCTTCCCATTTTATCGTATCCTAGCCTCTCCAAGCGTGGGATTCCGGTGGTTGCTCCCAGCACTTGGACACACGCAGCCCCGACTTTGTTGGCGAGCGTGGCGGCTTCTATCGGAGCCATGCCACGTGAGAGCCCCGCCAGAAACCCACCGCACCAGGAATCGCCCGCACCAAGCGTGTCCACCACGGTGACATTGGGAATGCCGGGAACCCGCACCGGCTCTTTTCCAGACTCCGCGACCCAGCAACCCTCACTCCCCACTTTGATGACCATATTCAGCGCGGGATTGACAGCGCGGCAGGCGGCAATCTGCTCAGGCACCATGGCTTTTCCGCAAAGCTGGTGGATCTCATCAAGAGAGGGCACGAACCAGTCGAGATACGAAAGCGCAGGAGCCAGCCCGGCCCAGCCTGCGGAGCGCGGGTTCATCACGGTGTCGAGCATGGTCACCATGCCGCGTTTCTTCGCCTCCATAAGCACCTGCGCGATGCCTTCGCCTTCTAGTCTTGGGAGAAGCTGCAAGCCCGCGACATGAAAGAAGCGCGTGCCCGAGAGTGCGTCCCAGTCCACATCCTCTGCGCTTAGCGTGGCATTGGCTCCCGGCGCATGGAGAAATGAGCGCTCGCCGTCGGTGTGTACGGTGACAAGCGATGTGGAAGTGGGCGCATGGGGATCACGGGCGACGGCGCGAGTGTCTACCCCCAGCGTCGTCAGCGCCGTTGTCATAAAGTCCCCAAAGCTATCGTCGCCCACTTTCCCCACGAGCTGCACCGGGAGCCCCAGCTTTGCCAGAGCGCCTGCCGAGTTGGCAGCGTTCCCCCCGATATGGAGCTCTAGCCGCTCAATGAGCTCCAGAGTTCCCCGCTGAGGCAGCACATCCACCGGCTTTGCGACCACATCGGCCACCAGCACCCCAAAACAGACAATCATCCGACACTCAGCTCTCCGCAGGAGCTAAATGCCTGCTGGGGATTGTCGCCGCACGCCGGCTTGCCAACCACACGCAGGCCGACAAATGTCACGGGAGCTGGGAGAGACAGCACAAATGCCTGGCCATCGCGCAGTCCTTGAGGATTTGTGGCTGTGGTTGCTGGGTAGCCTGCCAGCTCCCCGAGCGTCTCCCACGGGCCGTCTTTGGTACGCTGCACCTCGATCCAGGGTTTCTTCTCCGAGGCATCAAACCAGCCACCATCATGGAAGCTGCGCCCGTGGCAGTAGGTAATCTTGGTCGCGGTTTTGGGCTTGGCATAGCTCAGGCTAAACCAGTCGAGGGGCTGCTTGGAGCCATCGAAAGTGACCACGATGCTCCTCGGGTCGCCATCGCAGATCGAGCCATCGGCATTGCCCAGGCGGCTTCGATCCTCCTCGGTCTCGCTCTTAGGCCCGCCCGTCCAGATCTGATACTTCTCGCCTTTTGCGCCCGCCTCGGCAAAGAGCACATCCTGGCCGTTCTGCGATGCCAACACAAACGGCCCAAGCGTCTTTGCCATGCGGCTCGCATTGGTAAATGTGCCCTCAATGATTTTCTCGGAGAAAGTCATCTCCACCGTGAGCGTGTCGCCTTTTTTCCAGAGGCGCTGACCTGTCGCAAGGGCAGTGAAGTCTTTCTGGTAGACCTTTCCCAGGCTTGGCTTGAACGTCCCCCAGCTCGGAAGGCGAAAGCTGATGTTAAAAGCCACCGGGCGCTCCGGCTCGACCGTCAGGACGATCTTGCCAGGCCGAGGAAACGGGCTTTTTTGTGTGATGCGCACCGTGACGCCATCTATCTGAGTGCTGATCTCCAGGCTGTCGACGCTGACAATCACCAGATCGCTGCGAACCATTCCGCGAAAACAGACACTCTGGGAGGCGAGGGCCATGCCGCGTGGGCCGGAGCTGACGCAGCAGTTGATGCCGGGGCCGTAGGGCTTGGTGCCCTCTAGCGCGGTGTAGTAGCACCACTGGGCACCATCCGGGCGCTGGGCGGCGGCAAGGTGGTTGTACTGCGAGCGCTCGATCTCAGCGGCGTACTTACCATGGCCCGTGAGCCGCAAGAGCTGCCAGTTGAGCTGGAGCCAGGTCACCGTGACGCACGTCTCCCCGATATTATTTCGTGGCGCATTGGGTAGCGCGTGGTCGTCGTGGAAGTGCTCGCCGTAGCTCATCGAGCCCGTGAGATAGAGCTGGTTGGCGACAATATCGCTCCAGGCTTTCTCGGCAGGCACGAGATACCGCTTCTCGCCTGTCTCGCGGTAGAGCTCACACAGCCCCACCAAGTTCGAGAGCATCTCGTAGGCTTTCCCATTGGCGGTTTTATTGACTTTCCCCGTCGTGGTGAGTGTCGAGAGAACTTTCGGGCCGCGCGGCTCCTCCCAGGCAACGTCCACGATGTAGCGACAGAAGTCTAAGTATTTTTTGTTCTTGCTGGCGCGGGCGAGGAGCACCATTGGCTCTAAAATACTGGTTGCCGCCATCCCGACATGGGTTCCTGCGCTGATAATGCTCTTCTGGCCTGACCCTGTGCCAAATGTCGCGCAGAGCAAGTCGCCCATGCGCTGGCAACAGTGCAGTGCAGCCGCGTCCTTGGTGTACTCCCACCAGGTTAGCAAGCCTAAAAGACAGTACTTATGGCTCCAGACATCCCAGTCCGCGCCTTTATAGAGCCCGAAGCGCTGGCCTTTCACGTAGGTTCCTAAATAACCGTCGGCTTCTTGACAGGCGATTAGCTCTCTGACGGCCCCAGCAAGTTTCTCTTTGAGCTTTATGTCGCCCGTGTTCTGCCAGGCCAGAGTCGCGGCGTGGAGCCACTTGCCGATGTGTTCCCCGATCCAAGGGTGGCTTCCGGGGCGCTGCTTGTAGCCCGCCAGCAGCGGCACTAAGTCCACGCTGAGGAGCCGCGTCGCTTCATTCACTGCCACACGCTTGCCCAGCCAGCCCGTCAGCTTTACCTGCGAAGGAGCCAAGGGCTCAAAGACATCTTTGACCATGATGGCTCAGTATACTCCAGCGAGGCAGAGTTGGAGTAGAATAGAGGCAACATGAGTCTCCTTGAGTTCGCTGGCTCCGTCTTTGGATTGCTCGCTGTCTTTTTGACCGTACGGCAGAATATCTGGTGCTGGCCGACCGGGGTGATCTCGGTCGTGCTCTACGCCATTATCTTCTACGATGCCAAGCTCTACTCCGATGCGATCTTGCAGGTGATCTATTTCTTTCTTCAGTTCTATGGTTGGTACCACTGGCTCCACGGGGGAAGAGAGAAGACGTCCGTGCCAGTTACCCGCCTGCGTCCCAGGGCACTTCAGGGCTGGCTTGTGGTGGGCGTGATTGGTAGCGGACTCTGGGGCTTTGGAATGGCGCGTTTCACGGATGCTGCCTTGCCCTACCCCGATGCAGTGGTGGTGGTACTGAGCCTCGTGGCTCAGTGGCTTCTCACGCGCAAGAATCTGGAGTCGTGGCACTTCTGGATCGTCGTGGACATGATCGCCATTGGGGTGTACTTTGCCAAGCAGCTCTATATCACTGCCGGGCTCTATGGCGTGTTTCTTATCCTTGCCTTTCTAGGGCTACAGGCCTGGAAAAAAGAATGCCAACCACCGTCGGCCTAACTCTGGGCAAGTTTGCACCACTCCACAAGGGGCATGAGTATCTTATCCAGACAGCACTCTCCCAGGTAGAGGAGCTGATCTGCCTGATCTATGATAGCCCTGAGGTCACTCCGATTCCGCTCCCGACGCGCTCTCAGTGGCTTCGTACCCTCTTTCCGACGGTCAACGTGATCGAGCTCTATGGAGCGCCGCAGGAAGTGGGCGATACCCCGGAGATCAAGAAGCGCCACGAAGACTTTATCCTCAAGACCCTGGCAGGCCGGAAGATCACCCACTTTTTCTCCAGTGAGTTCTATGGAGAGCACATGAGCCGGGCACTGGGCGCTCAAGACTGCCGCGTTGACTCCTCACGCGCCACCGTGCCCATCTCGGGAACCGCCGTCCGCGCCAACCCCTACACACACCGCGACAAGCTCAGTCCCGTGGTCTACCGCGACCTGATCGCCAATATCGTCTTTCTGGGAGCCCCCGCCACGGGCAAGACGACGCTAGCTGAGGCACTTGCCCAAAAGCACCATACCCTCTGGATGCCCGAGTATGGCCGCGAGTACTGGGAAGCCCACCAGAGCGAGCGCCGCTTGACTCTTTCACAGCTTGTGGAGATCGCGGAGGGGCACTTGGAGCGGGAGGAGCAGAAGCTTCTGGAGGCGGATCGCTTTCTTTTCACCGATACCAACGCCCTGACGACCTACCAGTTCTCGCTCTACTACCACAACGCCGTGCACCCGCGCCTCGCCGCACTCGCCGAGGCATGCCTCCCACGCTACCGCCACGTCTTTGTCTGCGACACGGATATCGCCTACGATGACACCTGGGATCGCTCGGGTGATGCCAACCGGCATGCGTTCCAGGAGCAAATCCTCGCCGACCTTCAGGCCCGAAAGATTCCCTACACCACTGTCCAAGGCTCACTGGAGAGACGCATCGCGCAGGTGGAGCAGACACTTGGTAAAATAGCCCTATGAAAGAACTACTTCTTCTTGGGCTTCTTCTGGCACAGACGCAGCCTCCTAAAGCCACGCCGCCTGCTCTCTACGACGAAAAAGCCAGCGGGGCGCAGCAGATCGAAAAGGCGCTCATTGAGGCCAAAAAGACAAAGAAAAATATCTTGCTTCAGTTTGGCGCGAACTGGTGCCACTGGTGTCATAAGCTCCACAAGCTCTGCGGTGAAGACAAGGCCATCGCGGCGGAGCTAAAGAAAAACTTCGTGGTGGTCTTGATTGATGTGGACAAGAAGCACAACGAGGACATTAACCAGCGCTACGGCAACCCCACCCAGAAGGGCCTCCCCGTAATCGTCGTTTTAGATCGCGATGGCAAGCAGCTCACGACGCAAGACACGGGCAAGCTCGAAGAAGGCGATCATCATGATCCCGCCAAAGTGCTCGCATTTCTCAAGCAGTGGGCTCCGAAGAAGTAAAAAAGGCGGCCACTTGGCCGCCTTTTTCTTGGGCTACTTCCCAGGGAAGTACTTCTCGATGGTCTCTTTGCTAGGAGGCTTGGTTCCCAGCGAGACAAAGAGCATTAATAGAGCGCTTCCGACGACCATCGGGAAGACGGGTAGGAAGCCGTTGACCGTCACGTTGACGGGGCCACGCAGGAAGATCGGATTTCCCTCAATGACTTCAAAAGGCGGCGGGGGCTTGCGCGGCCCCGCAGGCTTGCCGCCCGGCGCTCCCGGGCCACCCACTGGTGCTCCCCCGCCGGGCGGGGGCTGGGGGGGGGCTTGCGGCGCAACTTTAGGGGCAGGCTTGAAGACTTGCTTGGCCTTAGCATCAGACATTGAGGTGAGCTGCCAGTTGGCGAGCAGACAAGCCACGACCCAGACGCCCGAGGCCAGTGCCCCCCACTTGGTGCTACGCTTCCAGAAAAGCGCAGCGAGCATGATCGGGGCGAGCGCGGCAAAGCCGGAGAAGGCAAAGCGAATCGCCAGCTCGAAGATGCCCGCCTGGTCTTTGAGCGCCAGCGCGATCACGTAGCTCACCACACAGATCAGGACGATAAACCCGCGCCCTGCAGCGACTTCTCCCTTTTGCCCGAACTTCTTGCGCCCGCCGTAGTAGGCAAAAAGGTCCTCGGTGAACATGGTCGAGAGCGCCAGAATCTGTGAGTCGGAGGCCATGACGCAGGCCATGATCCCCGCGCCAAAGATCCCGGAGAGCACCGTTCCCGCGTTGTCGGCGAGCAGGCGGATGATCACATCGTTGGTCTCGCCCGCCGAGAGCCCAGGGTACTTTGCTGCGGCGACCACGCCCAGAAACACCGACGGCAGCCAGATCGCGGCAATGCAGAGGGGATACAGAACGACGGTCTTTTTAAAGTGTGCCACTTTCTCCGCCGTCATACACATGATCGCGATATGCGGGAACATGATCGACGAGAGTGGGATGAACATGTAGGAGAAGAACTCCTCGGCAGGAATCTTCTCGCGTGAGAGCAGGGTCGCGGTAGCGGGCTTGCTGGCGAGCTGGGCCATGATCTGGTCGAAGCCTCCCAGCTTGCTGCCTAAGACGGTGAAGGCAAAGACCCCAAAGGCAAGAAAGAGCGTCGTCTGAAACGCATTGACCCAGGCGGTTCCGCGCATGCCTCCGAAGAAGACATAGCTCATCACCACCAGCGCCACGATCGCGCCGCCCACGGAGTAGGGAATCCGGTTACCACTGATCGTCTCTAGTGTCTCGCCGCCGCCCATCACCCCGATAATGATGTAGGGAATCAGCATCAGCGCGGTGAGGATAAAGAGAAACGTCCCGATGCCACTCATCTCCCAGCGGTCGCGTAGAAACTGCACCTGGGTCATGTGGCCATGCTGCTTGCCAAGGCCCCAGAGCCGTGTGCCGATAAAAAAGAGGGTGAGAGGAATCACAATCGCCGACGAGCTCGCCATCAGGCCAAAGACACCGATCCCGCGCTGGTAGGCGAAGCCCGAGCTGCCTAAGATCGCAACGGCGGTCATGTTGGTGCCAAAGAGCGAGAGCAAGAACACCGCCGGGCCAAGCTTGCGGCTTGCAAGGAAGAAGTCTTCTCCGTTGGCTGCCGCTTTGTTCTTAAAAGCGAAGATACCGATATAGAGTACAGCTACCAGATAGGCAAAAACAATCCATTCAGGTCTCATGCGTCGAGCTCCTTAGGCCAGAGAAACTTCACCAAGACTGCCATCGTACCGGCGGCCAGGAAAGCATAGCCTGCATGATACGCAAGGCCGAGGGGCAGGAACCCAAAGACCAGCGACTTATTGGTCCAGTTCCAGATGTCGTGGTGGAGAATCAAAACCACCACCACGAGTGCTGCCAGCGCATACTTCATCGTTATCAGTCCTTCGTTACGGAGTTCCGTGTGCCTCACAGCTTGCGAGCTTCTCATGTTCCGCGCGGAGCTGCTTGGCACGAGCTTCCATGCGGGCAAGAGCGGTGGCATTGGGCTTGGGCGCAGCTTGGGCGGCTTTTGCCCCAGTCGCAATGGCATAGAGATGCGTGGGGGTTCCCACATAGAGTGTCCCATTGGCGAGCACGGGCGAGGCATAGACGGGAGCGCGCATGTCCACACGCCCGACCTCTTTCATGACTTTATCCGCAGCGAGCACCACGATATCGCCATCTTCCGTGCCCACATAGACCTTGCCATCCGCCACCAGCGTGGAGCCCCAGATATGGCTCTTGGTATCAAAGCTCCAGTAAGACTTGCCCGTCTCCGCATCGAAGCAGCGGATAAAGCCGGAGTAGTCTGCCACAAAGACAAGCCCGTTGATAATCGAGGGCGTGGAGAGCGAGCGCTGAATGCCTTTGTTGGCCCAGATCGTCTTGCCCGTGACCGCATCAATGCAGAGCATCTGCCCGATTCCCTCGCCGTGCTCCGGGTCCTGCCCAATCGGCACGTAGACACGGTTTTTATAGAGCACAGGGGTCGCAATCACCTCGCTGGGGCCGTCAAAAGTGGCGTACTTCAGCGGCTTGCCGTTCTTGACGCGGTACTCCGGCGGGTTGCAGTCCAGCTTCCAGAGGGTCTTGAGATCACTCTGCTCACCACCAACGGCACTTGCAGCATCGAAGGCGTAGCAGTTGCCATCGCCGCCACCGAAGATAATCGTGTCCTTGCCATTGACCTGGCCGCCTGCGGGCGAAGACCAGTTGGAGTGGAGGGTCTTAGCAGAGACACCGCTGTTTTCCTCACCCAGATACTTGCCGGTGTTCTTGTCTAGAACGCAAAGAGCAGGTGCTTTGGGATTAGGGATATTGGTGTGGGTCCAGTCCACGCCGTTGCTCGTGGTGACCGTGACGGTGTTGCCGACAATCAGCGGCCCACAGTTGGTGATGTTGTGCGGGAAGACCCCAAGCTCCTCGCGCATGTCGTAGCGCCAGAGCACATCGGCATCTTTTGCTCCCAGTGTGTGGAGCGGCTTGCCTTTGTCCGTGAGATACTTAGCCTCATCCTGCACGCCTTGGTTACCATTGGCCTGCCCATTCACATCTAAACAAATGACCTCGCAGCGGTTGGTTACCACATAGACTTTGTCGCCGTCTACGGCAGGCGACGAGCACAGTCCCAGAAACTCCCAGTCGCTGACCTTGCCGGTGCCAAGCTTGGGGATCGCAAGCTGCCAGACCAGCTCGCCAGTTTTCTCGTCCAGGCAGAGCAACACGGCTCTATCGCCCTTGAGCTTCTCATCGCGCGGGCTCTCGTTGTTGGTGCCTACAAAGATCTTGCCACCGGAGATAGTGGGGTTGCCGTAGGACTGTGAGCCCAGCTTTGCGACCCACTTGACGTTCTTGGTGGTGGCGAGGTCAATCTCCTCGGTACTGCCTTTATAGCGACCAGGATCCCAGGTGGTAGGCGTATTGGTCTCCGACGAGACCATGTTACGCGAGGCCCCACCGCCCCAGTAGGGCCAGTCCGCCGCGCGCGTGATCAGGGCACCCACACTGAGGGCGATCAAAGATGTTGCTAAAAGTGCGTTTCTTTTCATCGTGTTTTCCATTGTAACCGCCCCCGTTTGAGGGGGGCGTCTAACGAGCGCTCCGCGCTACAAAGGCCGCTTCGGGCCATAAGAATCATTTGGCATGGGCGGCACGCCCTTTGTGGCTTTAGCTCTCTAGCTCCCCCGCTCCAACCGGGGGAGTGATCTAGTTCGGCTTCACCGAGATGTTATCAATATAGACTTTATAGAGCGACTGAGGGGCAAACCCAAAGAGGCCAGGCGCTCCGAGGGTATGGGCATTCTTATGCGGCACCTCAATCGTCCAGGCCGCCGGTTCGGCTTCGTCTTTTTTCCAGACCTTGGCACGAACCACGCCGGAACCGTTGGCGGCAACATCCACGCGGGTCTTCATGCGGTACCAGGTCTTCGACTGAATTTTAAAGGGGACGGTTGCCTTGATGCGCTCCTGGTTGGAGTTGACCTCCAGCTCATCGGCGTTGCCATTGAGAATAATATAGTAGCGCTGGTTGATTAGCCCGACGGTGGATTTTGTGCGGCGGTTGCCGTCGACCATCACATCGGCCTCTAACGTGTAGTTCTTCTCGTCGGGGTGACCAAAGAAGACCGTGGCACGCTGAAAGAAGATATTGTCCAGAGTTTTCGCAAAGACTTTATTGCCATCGAGCTCGCGCACATCGAACTTGAAGCGCGCCCCGATCCAGGGGAGCGGTGGGTAGGCGAACTTGGCCTCGGGCACGAGCGGGTCGGGCTCGGAGGGCGCGAAGCTCTCAAAGTCCTCGGTGTAGGGCAGGGCTGTGAGTACCCGCCCGCGCATGATCCCCTTGAAGCCTTCTACCGTTGCCTGGTAGGCTCCCGCTGAGCTCTTGGCACCGCCGATAATCGCACCGTTCTCGAACTTGGCATCGAGGAGCGCACGGACTTTTGCGGTCGGGGGGACATACTGCTCAAACGTCGCCTTGCTGGCATCGAAGGTCTGGGTGACGAAGCCATTGGCATCAATTCCACGGATTGTCAGCTTGACTTTCTCACCGGGACGCAGGGTCACCTCGGCGGGAATGATCTGCAAGCCGACGGTGGGGCCTGCGAGCTTCTTGGGCGCTCCCACCGACGCAATAGCGGACTTCGGAGCCACGCCTTTCTTGCCGTAGCAGTAGAGCCGCTCGGTGGAGAAGACATAGACCTTGCCGTTGTAAACCGAGGGAGCCCCGATACAGCGCCCTGCGAGCTGGGTTTTGGCGAGCACCTTAGCGCCGGTTGCGCCGGGCTGGACGATATAGAAAAGGCCGTTCTGGAACGGGAGGTAGAGCTTCCCCTCGGCATAGAGCGGCGAGGCATGAAGCTGATCCGGAGCGAGTTTCTCTTTCCAGAGAATCTTGCCCGTCTCCGCGTCAATGCAGTCTAAAAAGCCTGTCTTGTCGGTGAGGTAGAGATTCTTGCCCACGAGCACCGGCGACGAC
>JAPLCP010000188.1 GCA_026392155.1 Armatimonadota bacterium
AAATGCCTGCCGCTGAGAAGTTTGGCGGCAGGCAGTAGCACGAGCACTCTAGCCCTTTTGGTCGCAAATCGCCGTCAAAACGACATCGCCAGCCGCAGGGGCTTGGGAGAAGAGGCCCCAGACGATCTCACCGGTGGCGGGATCTTCTTCGCCGTTGGTTTGTAGAATCTTGCCGGGGAGCTTGGCTTTGATCAGCAGCGCCACCAAAGCGTGGTTGTCCCCCTCGTTGCTACCTGGTCCCGCATTGGCCTGGCTCTTGGTCTTATCCTTCACACCATCGGCGATACGGGCGACAATTTTCTGGACAACGCTCCGGCGCTCGGTGTCGGTGAGCTTATCCCCCAGCGTATTTTTCAGGACGGTAGCCGTGAGCTCTCCCAGGCGCTTGGTGAGCTTGAACTCCCCTAGATCCGAGTGGGTGAGGAGCAAGCCAATCAGAGGCTCACCCGGCCCAAAGAGAGTCTGCCAGAGCCCTTGTTGGATCTGAGTCGCCATACGGGCATGGACAGATTTCTCTACCTGAGGGAGGGCGGCGGCAAGTACGGGCAGAAGCTCGTTGGCGGGGCTATTGAAGTTTTGGGGCTTGGGGCCGCGCCAGCGGATCACCTCGCGGTACTCTAGCTTACCGTCGGGGAGGGTGCGCACCGAGAGCGTGTTGCCCAGAATCGTCGTAGGCAGTGTTCCCTTGGGCGCGTCTTTCTTGGGGGGCGACTTGAGCGCCAGATCATCGGAGAGGGTCTCGCCTGCGGCAAACGCACGGGTTGCTGTGACGATCAGCTCACTCTTGTTCTCGCTCTTAGGATCGGTCTCCCGCGTCACTTTCCAGCCAGGCGTGCGTGGCGGTGCGATCAGGTCATCGAGGGCAGGAGCCATGTTAAAGCCATCCGTGCTGGGCGCACTGCCTCGGTAGACCACGGTGCGCACAAACGAGCCATCGGGCTTTACGTCGGTGCTGGTGCCGATTCGGGCGCAGCCACTCGAAATCAGTAAGACGGCACTAGCGAGTGCGCTGAACCATAAGGGTCTGTTCTGCAAGCTCATCCTCACTTCGGAGGCGATTGTACTCCGCCTCAAGCTCATCAAAGGCGCTCTCAAACTCGCCCAGAGCGGCACGTGCATTGAAGACTTCCATGGCATGCAGAGCCGTGTTATTGGTGCCCAGAGTCGCCGTCAGGGCATCGTCCACGGGCGCGATTCCCTGCACCGCAAGACGAGCCTGCTCTACAATCAGGGCCTCACGAAGCTGGTCGCAGCTCTCTAAAGCATTGCGCAGGCGCTCCAAACAGCGTCGGGCCTCGGGCAAGTCCGTGAGATCCACGCCCTCCCAGTCATCTAAGTACTGCTGGCCCTGTACCCGTAGGCGCTCTAGCTGACGCAGGCGCTGGTTGCAGGCCTCGTGCGTGAGAGCATCCCAGTCGGCCGCGAGAGGCTCCAAGGCATTCTGCCAGCGCACCAAGGCGATCTCCCAGAGCTTGGCATGGTAGCGGTCGCGTTGCTTGGAGAGAATCCCGGCGGCGGAGTCAATCGTATGGCGGACTTTCTGGAGGCGCTCCTCAGGGAGGGCACTGGTGGCCTGCAAGCGCGACTCTTCCAGGCGCTTCTCGCGCTGAGAGATATCAGTAAGGCGCTGCCGGATGGTCTCTTCATCGTTGCGGAGACAGTCAATCACGCGCTTGGCGAGCTGTGAGAGCTCTGGCGGTGTCCACTCTTTGTCGGCTCCAAGAAGCACGCCCAGGCTAACACCGACGGCAACACCAACGGCCACACCCATACCCGCCATCAGAAAGCCCCCGATAACGGCACCGATAAAGCCTCCAAAGGCCGCACGTGCCCCATCGTTCATGGGAGTTTCCATGGTGAGAGTATCGCCACGCGCCACCATCTCGGGTATGCCCCGATCAGGACGCTCGTTGCGAGGATCCGCAATACCGCAGTTAGGACAGCGACTATCCGTCGTCGTCACAAAGTAATCACACGCACAGCAGCGCTTGTACTTCATGCTTTCATTTGCTCCCGACAGGGTGATTCCAACATCTCCAAGTAGTCCGACAGTATATCTCTAAACCCCCGAAAATACCACGTCCCCATAGTCTTCTATACAGAAAACAGGGGACGCTGGTTTCAGTTTTCGAAAAAAACTTACAGGCGGAAGCCCAGCGACAAGTTCAGTCCTGAAAAATCGAAGTTCTGAACCTTGCTAAACGAGTAGTAGCGCCCCTCAATATAGAAACGATTTCCGAGAGAAACGCCTCCAAAGAGACTCCCACCAACACCCGTACGCCATGCGCTTGGAATATTATCGATCAGATAGTTCGAGCGAAAGTTGGTCACTAAGAGATTTGCAGACACTCCAAAATAGGGCCGGACTTTCTTATTTTCCGACGTGCCACGGCGGTAGACAATCCCGACGGGAGCAAGAAGTACCTCGGCATCCGAGGAGCGTGAGGAGATAAGGTTCAGGTCAAAGTTTAACTCGCCCTTAGACTTAGGTGCCGCCACATCGCCAATACCAAGGCCAATGTTGGTCCAAGAGCCCCCAAAACGACTACGTGCTGCTTCTGAAGTGGGACTGTAGAAACCCACCTGAGGACCAAAGACTAAGCGCCCGCTCTTTTTCTGCTCCTGCGCCTGAGCGGGTGCGACAGCAAGAGCCGCCGCCCCAATCACAAACAAGGTAAAAAGATTCTTCAGATTCATCTTTTTTTTCCCTTTCGTTAGCGCAAGGATGCGCCTTCTCTCATCATTGGCAAGAAGCACTCCAAACTAAAGCAAGTGGTATACTTATTCGTTGTATGGCAAGTAAGACTAAACCACTTGCTGCCCCGGAGTGCGTCGCCGTAGCGCTTGGTGTGGCGGCGTTTTTTTCTGCCTCGGCTCGGGCAAGCTCTGGTGCAACAGACTATCCGATCGTTCTCGCCGAAGCACTCGGGCGGCTGGAGTCCGGGGAGTACTCCCAAGCGCGACTCTCTCTTCAACAGGCTCTGGCAGTAGACTGCAACGACCCTTGCGGCCTGCTGGCACTGGCGGTCTATGCCCTCCACACGGGTGATGGGAAGCGGGCGGAGCTGGCCCTGCGCCGTGCTCAAGAGCAAGAGCCGGAGAACTTCCTGATCCCCTCCGCGCTCGCTCTCGCCAAGCTCCTCCAGAACGATCTCTCCGGGGCGCAGCCCTATGCCAAGTCCAGCCCTCTGCTGGGGCTCTATGTCCGGCTCATGGCGGGCGATAAAGGCGTAGC
>JAPLCP010000226.1 GCA_026392155.1 Armatimonadota bacterium
CAGGGCGACTCGTCTCTTCATGCACTAACCCTACACGCAGGGTCCAAAACGACCCCCGGCCTCTTAGTTGGACGCATAGCGCCCCGATCGGTATCATCTGGATCCGGGCACGGCCCGCACTCGGGGCGCATTCGTCTAGCGGCCTAGGACACTGCCCTCTCAAGGCAGAGACCACCGGTTCGAATCCGGTATGCGCTACCAAACCACCCTTCGGCTCGACGGCCGTTTTCCCGCACGAAATCGGCGCTATACGCCGCGGATGGATGGCCTGTACCCATTGAGTACCCATTGAGCGAGCGTGGGGCGTGCGCTTTAGATGCCCTTGAGGAGCTCCGAGTACGCCCGGATGGCGGCGCTGCCGTGGCTCACGAGATGACCGTAGGTGCGCTGGAGCATGCGCGTATCCGCATGTCCGAGGATCTTTGAGACCGCGAACATGTCGCCTTTCGTGGCGGCGAGCATCATTGAGGCCGCGACGTGCCGCATGTCATGGAATGTCCGGACGGGGAGCCCATGGCGACGCTGGAGTTCTTTCCATTGAGCCAGCGGGCCAGCTGAGCCTTTCGCGCGAATCGGCGTGCCGGTGCGCGTGACGAAGACGAGGTCGCCTAATGGCGATGCGGTCTTTGGGCTGGGCAGCGGCCGCCTGACAACAATCGGGTCCGGGCCAGATGTCGAGAAGCCGGTCCGCTCCCAGCCCTTCGCTTTGTACATGCGCTCCCATCGCTCACTCATGATGCCGGCGTCGTGGAGACGGTTCATGTGTTCCGCCAGCCGGATGTTGGCACCCTTCGTCAGCTCGATCGTTCGGGATGCGACGCCAGACGACGCGGATTTGACGGGGGAGAAGCGAGGCCCCTGCTTGGTCCATACCAGCGTGTTCTCAATCGTCACAGTCCTCGGCCCGTGCCCTTTCGGGAGGCTGAAATCAGTCCAACGCAGCGCGAGTAGTTCACCCTGTCGCGCGCCAGTGGTCAGGGCCAGATAGAAGAGCGCCTCCAGCGGGTGCCCCTTGATCACTTCAATGAGATGGCGCACGTCGGCGGGTGAGATCGGTTCGAACGCCTTGCGGGGGACGGCGGGCGGGCTCGCAGGCTTTGCCGGGTTCTTACTGATGACATCTGCAGCGACGAGCCAGTTCAACGCGGTGCATAGGACCTGCCAGCTCTTCTCAATCGAGCGAGGGGCACCGGTCATGACGCTGATGCACTCATTCACGTCACGCGTCGTCAGTTTCGTCACTGGGATTGAGTGGAGTGGGGCCAGATGGTTGCGGACGGAGTTCTCGTAGCTCTCCCACGTCCGGGGCGTGATGCCCGCGCGTCGCCCGACGGTCCGCCTTCCGGGAGCTACCGCGTCCAGCCAGTCATGCAGGGCTTGCCCGACGGTGTAACCGCTGCTTCCGCCAGATGCGCGGGTCGCCGGGTTACTTGCCCTTAGGGCGGTCGCTTTGTCGGCGACGTCCTGGAGTGATTTCCCGTAGACGCTGATCGACCGGGGCTTCGCGCCGTTCGTTCCCGGCAGAGTGATTCGAAACTCGTATAGGCCGTCCTTCCGGCGCCGGGGCGACCCCTCGCCTCTTGACCGTCGTTTCGCCACCAAGGACCCTCCTCTGAGCCTCTGCTGAGGCGGCTATGCGCCACTCTGAGACCGCTTCAGGCTCTATACGCACGCTACGACCGAATCGGAGGTGGCGCAACCTCCCTGAAGCGATTGCCGCGTAGACGGCCGATTGGCTGATGCCAAGCAGTGCGGCGACCTGCGCGACCGTGTGGGGAGCACCGGCAGGTTGACTCATAAGAACCCTTCAACCGTGCCCGACCTAACAAGGTCTTCTACCCACGGCATCACGTCGTCATCAAACACGGTCAACAGCACCTCTGCCCCATCAAGTTTTGTGGATTCAAAGCGGGCGCCACTGAAGTTAGCCAGATAGAGATCTGTCCGGCAGAGCACCGCCTGCGACAAGTCCGCGCCATTAAAGATGGAACCTCGTAGAGATGCACCAGTGAGATCTGCCTTGAAGAGGCGTGCCCCCTCAAGTTTCGCCTTATCAAGCGTTGCCCCAGAAAGATCGGATCGCGAAAGATCACAGCGAGAGAGATCTGCACCTTCAAAGTTCATTCCTGAGAGGTCTTGGCCTGAGAGGTCGATGCCCGTCAAGATTGATTCCTCAAACGTCGCAAGTCGTAGGAACAGTGCACGACTGAGTTTCGCCTCCGTCAGGTCGCAACCAGAGAAGTCAACTCCGGTGAGGTCCACGCCTGTCAGGTTCGCCCGCGAGAAATCAGTTCTATAAAGCGTCGCACCGCGGAGGCTCGCGTTTGTAAGGTCAGCCGACACGAACGTCGCTTCTTCCATGTAGGTGTCCTTCAGATTCGCCCGCCGTAGGAACGCTCCACCAAAGTCTGCGTAAGAGAGATCAGCCGACTCAAGGTCAATGTCTGGCAAGAGTGCACTACGTAGGTCCAAGCCTTCCGCAAGCTTCTCCCGGACGCGGTCTCTGCGGGATGCGAACAGCGCGACGTCCTTTAACGCTTTATCACTCGCCACGCCTGCGACCCTTCTTCTTGTCAAGGAGCGCCCCCATCGGCGCTACAAGGCCCTCGTATCGCGTAAACAGCGCCGTCAAGACTTCCGCGTCAGTTGCGTTTGCCTTTAATGAGTACGCGGTCAATACCGCTCGATCAAGCTGATCGTGGGCCTTCGCCAGGTCTGGCGGCATCGCAATCGCGTCATAGAGATCTGCCAGCGACGAGCCGGGGTGGGCGGCCCGTGCATCCAGCACGCCTTGTGCTGCCGTTTCGATTGTGGCGCGCGTTGCATCATCAGCAATGGGCCACGGGTAGTTGTTGTAGGTGATTTCTGCAGAGATCCTCATATCGGACTTGAGCCGTCCAGACACAGCTGCATTCCAGACTTGGAATGGCCGACCGTGCAGCACCCCGAAGGTGTAGAGGTTGGCATTGGGGACCATTAGGAGGAGATTGTTCGCGACCGTAGTTGGTTGTGTAAGAGCCATCGGCACATACCGCCGGCGCTCAGAGCTCACACTTGGCACTGCGAGGTAGGTGGTTGAAGGCTGTCTGATCTTCTGGAAGAGGGAGGGGGTGGCCGCATCCGCGCGCGTGGTCTTGTCTTTGCTCGCTGAGCGCATCTTCTGGACCGCGTCCACTCTTTGCCGCAAGGTCTCGGACGAGCGAAGGTCGGCGGGAGGCGCATCGACCAGCCAGAGGCACCAGCGCTCCACGCCGTTGATAAGTTCTTCGGCACCGATCAACGGTCGAAGATACCGCGCCGCGATTGGGTCTGAGTCACGGATGGTTTCGGCTTCCGCCGTTGAAATGTTTGATAGATGACCGCCATCCGTCGGCTTTGAGCCGTACACCATCACCTGCGAATCCGGGTCAAGCGGTGCTCTCCGGTTTTGGACAATGACGTCTGGTGCATCAATCAGATAGGGATTGATGTGTGAAGTGGCCATCTCGGTTGACACACCATGGTCGTCAGGGGATCCCCAGAGCCGCGGAGCTACTTGATTGCTTCGGTCCGAGAAGCCGATGATGACGCAGTGGACCGCCGCCCCACGCGCAGCCTCGCTCACCCATGGAAAGGTGCGGTGTGCGAAGTCAATCTTCATGTTGAGTGGCCAGAGCCCCTGGCCCCAGAGCACTGCAGGCTGCTCTCCGTGGGTGATGCTATTCGTCGACACGAATGCCACGCGTGCTTTGCTCCCTTGGATCAAGCGCGCAGCAGTGAGGTGCCAGTTCGTCACGTAGTCCAACGTTCCCGTGCCCTTTCCACCTCCCCAGGTCATCTCTTGGTCCTGCCGCTGTTCGTCACTGAGGAAAGTTGAACCGATGAATGGTGGGTTGCCCAGGATGAACGTTTTGTCGGTGATTGGGCAGACGGAACGCCAATCCGTGCGGAGGGCGTTCGCGACCTGGACATTCAGCATCTTCTTGATTGGCAGGCGATCAGGGGTGAGGCCAAACTCTTCTGCGAGCTCCAGGTTCATCTGGTGATCGACCAGGAACATTGCAGTCTCCGCAACCTTTGCGGGCCACTCCTCAATCTCAATCCCTGAGAACTGTTCAACCGTGACCTGCAGCCCGAGGGTTGGGTCAAGTGAGAGCTGATTGTCTTCCTTCAGCTCACGGAGCTGCACCAATACCGCAAGTTCAAGACGCCGCATCTCGCGGTACGAGACGATGAGGAAGTTGCCACATCCGCAGGCAGGGTCCAAGAAGTTGTAGGACGACAAGTCCTTCCGGAAGTTCCGCAGCTTCTGTGGGCTGCCTTTCGCTGATGCCAACCGGTCTTTCAGCTCGTCGAGGAAGAGGGGGCCGATCACCTTCATGATTGCGCTCTCCGTCGTGTAGTGCTCGCCAAGTTCGCGGCGCAGTTCCTTTGACTTGACGCTCTGGAAGAGCGAACCGAAAACCGCGGGGGAGATTGACCCCCATCCGAAGCGCATCGCCTTGATGAGCGCGTGACGCATGTCGGGAGTGAAGGCGGCGATCCGTAGGTTCTCGCTGAAGAGTCCGCCGTTCACATACGGAAAGTCCACGAGCGTCTGGTCGAGGTTCTTCGGTCGCTCCGTCTCAGGGGTATTGAGCACTTGGAAGAGCATCGCGAGCTGCGCGCCGAGATCGGACGCATCGTCTGAGGTCCGGTCGTGGACGAACGAGTAGAAGAGGCCGCGTGCCCACATCGCCGTGTCGTCGCCGAACATGAGGAAGAGGAGGCGCGTGAGCAGGACGTTCGCCTCGTGGTCTTTGTATCCGGCAGCCTCCGCGGCGTCGTAGAGCTGACCCATAAGTTCCGACGCTTCGACGTTTGCCTCAATCTCCTGCTCGAACGTCTGCCTGGCGTAGCCGGCGATGAAGAGGAAGCGCTCGTACTCCTTGCCGAGGTCGGCCGTCTTGATCTCGACGGGCTTCGGATCCTTCGCCTCGAGGTCAAGGATGCGGATACGTGCGAAGTCACTGGTGATCACCAGCCCAGGGAAGTCCGACTGCTTGATTTCGGTCAGATAGTCGAGCGCCTGCTGCTCCGCCTCATCGAGGTCTTTGCCGGCTGACTTCTGTTCCGCGATCAGCACTCCTGGCCAATAGAGGTCGATGAAGCCGTAGTTGCCGGTTGACGTCCGCTTGGCAAGCTGCTCAAAGGCCGCCACGCGCTTGCGGTCGACACCATAGATGCCGAGGAACTCCGTCCAGAAGCTTTGGGATTGGCCTCGCTCGCTGGTCTCGTCCTTCCAGCGCGCAGCGAAGGTCACGGCTCTCGCTCGCATTTCGTTCCGAGACAGGGGCTTGGTCATGGTGGTGAGGATAGTGCCTTGACGTGAAGGTGCATCAGTCATGCACCAGCCTCAGCCTGCGCCAATGATGGCCCCAGGGGTCGGGCATCGATGCAGGGTTGGGGCCGGTCTCGGTCTGCCCTGCCTGTGCCACCACTGTGGCACCGAAGCCGTGCGAAACATCACACCACCTCCCGGACCTGGGCTGAACATGGGCACATATCCGCTGCCAGCTGTTCGCGCAGTGCCTGTTCGACCTCCCAAGCCTCAAGTGATTCCAGTTCGTAGAGCGTCCAGACGTCACGAACAATGATCTCACCCCAGTACATGGAGTTGACGGTCCCTGCTCCATTCCAGTAGCTAACGCCGAAGGCCTCACACCAGACGCATTCAGCGGTGACTACCATTCGGGCGCCGTCGAGAGCAGCCAGCAGGCGTTTCGCATGCATTGCCATGTTTGTTACCTTTCGCACTTCGGCGACATTTGCGCCGTCTACCTTCCTGACACAGTTCCAGGCCCGCGTGTCAGGTCGGTCAGGACCCGATGAGCGAGGCGTTCGCCCGTGCTACCAGGAGCGCCAGCGCGAGCGTGATCGGAAGCGCCACGCCGTAAACCCAGAGGACCGTCTTTAGGACTCCGACTGCCGCGCCTCGGGCGGTTCGCGGGGGCGGCTGCGGTGGCCGCCAGGGGCGCCGCTGCGGCGGCACTGGAGGCTCTGGTTTGGGTACCGAGGGGACGCTGCGCTCGGCCTGGAGCGCTGCGAGCGCCTCCTGCAGGGTCTCCGCCGTGCCTCCGTGGTCCGGGTGCGCTCGAATGAGGGCGGATCGAAGTTCGGCGATACGCGCGCGGCGGTGCTCTGCGGGGTTCTTCACGTCCTAAAGGTGCGGCATGCCCCCATCTGGGGCAAGGCGTGAATCGAGTGGAAAGTTAGGCGACCCAGCCCGGTCGGTGGCGAAGCACAGGCACAAGATCCGCCACCTCGTCCTGGTCCAAGTAGACGCGAAGGCGGCCGCTGACCGAGAAGTCAAGGACAAAGCCCCGTCGTTCCTCTGGTCGCCAGCTCGTTGAATCCATCGGATAGGCGGTGATCCGCCCTGACCAGCCCGCGGGATCTTCGGGATGTGGCACGGTTCCGAACATCCCATCGTCCTCCTGGTCCATCTCTGGCCGGAATGGATCGGCTACTTCACCGACGCTTTCGGCGGGATCGATGAAGGGATTGTGCTCAGCTGCTGGAGCGGTGGATGAGAAGCTCGCACCGCGGGCGAGGATGATGCAACGCGCATGACGATGCCAGTGGAAGGGATTTGCGGTGGTGAAGGGCTCTAACGCAGGATCGTAGCCTTCACGCGACGGCTCGTTCCATCGAGTCGGATGGTCAACGATAAATTCTATCTGCGGCTCTGGCGCGCCGATCACGGGTGTCAGTGAGACCATCCGCTCCACGAGCGCGAGGAGTCGCGGCACGCTCATGTGATGGATGAAAACGCTCAGAGCAGGCTTCAGTGCCGTCCCCGCAATGCTGGTACCACCACCGACCAGGATCGTGAGTCCATGATCGCCCGGTAGCCAGGCCACCGTTAGCCCGCGCAGGGTCATGTCGGTGAAGAGCTCGTCGTCGTGGCCGAGCGCGCCCACAGCGTGTCGCAGGATCACCGCTCGCGGATACGCCATCTACTCCTCCTTGTGCGGCTGCTGGGCCGCCGTCGGCTGGACTGTAGCACCGCCGCCAAGGCGAATCACCCCCAACGGTGCATTGCTCCCTCGAGGCCCTTGACAGGGTTGGAAATCCATCGACGGTTCAGACGCATCTTGCTTCCGTTCTCGCAGTTCGATCGAGATGACGTATGGATCAATGAAGAACGAGACGTGAACCACACATTGAGGTGTTTCCTTGCATCGTGAATCGGGCTGCGGCTTACCGACAAGGAGTTCACCCGATGGACAGTTCTGACAGCGTCTTGATCCCGTGCGCCGGCAAGGCCGCACAGGTGCCGTTCACGCCGACCGATCCGACACGTGATCGCCTGCGTGTCGCCTGGTGCATCCTCGCTGTCCCCGCGATGCTCGCGGGGAAGAAGAGTGTCGCTATGCCGGATCGCTATCTCGCAAAGACGATGGCGCGCATCCCTGACGACCTCAGTGAGATTCGCCCCAAGGCGAACGCCTGGGCCGCACAGGTTCGGGCCAAGGCCGAGGGCAAAGTGCCCGTACATGCCGCCCTGCGGATGCTGCTCGGCAATCAAGTGCAGGCCGGCCTCCTCTGGGTGCAGTTCCCTGATGGAGCGGTGGACCGTGACGTCTTACGGACGGCGCAGCTGCTCCTCGGCCACTCAACCGATCACGGCGATCCATCCTGCCCGACCTGTTCGGCGATTCGCTCCTGCCAGTGGACGCTCGCGATTCGTCTCGCCGCCGGGGTCGATGCGCCGATCGCCCTCGGCGCGCTGATTGACTTGTACAGGGGTGCCGTATCGGCTGCGCTCGCGCCCTTCGTTATCGGCTCACCAGACGGGCATGAGCCGGTCGAACGGCGGGATCCTACTGAGCTCGAGGATCAGCCTGTCCAGGGGCAGCGCTATCGCCCAGAAGACCTCTTCTGATGCGCCGCCCGTGCAGCGCCCTTGACAGGCCACTCGCCGCGCCGATGGTGTGCGCATGAGCACCAGGGAGCACGTGCGGGGAGCATTCGACCGGTTCACCTCCCGGATCGGTTGTCTGCTCGCACTGCTCCCGATCGGCGCGGCGTGCCTTCTCGCCGCTGCTGAGGTGCTCAAGGTCTCCGCGGGGCTGTTGCTGCTCGGGGTTCTGGTCATCGGACTGGTCCTCGACGGCGCAGCCCCGCAGAGCACCGCGCCGACGACACCGCGTCGCCCCTCGCAGTACGAGCGGCTGAAGCAGATCGTCGAGTCGTATGAGGCCGGCCGCATCTCCGCCGCAGAGCGAGATCGTCGTATGAAGGAGATCAGTGAATGACCACGATGAAATCAATGTGGCGCCTCTCACCAGAGGAGCGCCGACACGATTGGTACAAGCGCCACCACCGCCTTGCTGAAAACCTCTTCGCTACACCGCTCGGCGTGCAGGTTCCAACACATCCGCAATCGCCACACCTGGATGGATACTGCGCACCGAAGAACGCGCAGGGGATGATCGGCTGGGCCGAGCCGTGGAACCACAGCGCCTGGGTCGCGCGCGATTGGGTGCGCCTTGCCGACACCGGTCGCTGGTGGCCGGACACGACGGCTACGGCCGACTGCCCAATCTGTCTCGGACCGTGCGGGTACACCGTGGAGCTGGTGGAAGGTCACCCCGATCCGCGGATCGATCGCGTGGAGTACGTGCCGTGGGAGTCACTGGTCGCCTCCATGCAGCTCTTCTTGAGTGAGAAGCAGGGCGTGCCGTGGGCGCGACGCGATGATGAGTCTCTCCTGGACTACACAGCGCGGCACTTTCGTACGACAAAGCTTGTCGGCTATGACATCGGCGAAGCGCCAGTTGCCTACACGCTGCGTATCTCCGACGGCGCGCAGTCGCGCTGCGTCGTCTTCGGTGTGCCGTTTGATGGATCGTCGCGCCTGACCTGTCTTGCGATCACCGAGACGGCGATGGAGGCACTGCGCTATCGCCTGGAACAGCTCGGCCTCGTTGGCTCACACGAACTCGATGCCGAAGATCTCGAGCGGCGGCTCCTGGCGACTTAGGGCTGGTGAACGGGTGCGCTTTGTGGCACCCAGTCGAGCTCGATCTCGTAGGTGGCGGGCACTGAGCGATCGGTCGCGTCGCCGACCGAAATGGTGCACCGTTCACCCCCATCGATGACCAGTTCGTAGTCGCCTACCAGCGGCGCTGGCGCGAACCAGATCGGCAGCACATCAGTTGGAACCAGCAGCCCGACACCGTCGCGGTAGTTGGCGACGCTGCCGTCGGGGGCCGTCACCTGCAGGGAGGCGGGGGGCTCAGGGTCTGCCATGCCAAGCATCACGCCGCCATCAACCCATCCGACCAGGTTTGAAACCCCAGCATCCTCAGGCGCGACACAGCCGCTGAGGATCTCCGCTCGTGCTGGAAGCGCTGCGGCGGGAGAGAGGGTGAGGGATAGGGAGGCGATTGCGGCTGCGGCTACACGTCGGAGTGCGGTGCTCATGCCCATACGATCGGCCCCCCTCGCGTGCGAGTCAAGCGACCGAAGGTTATTGCCCGCCGCGCGCTGCCTCCTCTCCGTTGAGAAGAATCCTCATATGATGCACGCGTGACCAAGCGCGATGCGATCCAAGTCAACCGCGATGAAGTGAAGCAGCCCGTGATCGTCTCAATCCCTGCCCCAACATCGGATGCCCCTTATCTCCTTGCTGAGCACCGGGAGCGTCCATCGGCAAAGAAGCCATCAGGCCCCAAGCGATGATGGGGAAGCGGAGCTTGATCTTCGTGGCACTCGTAGCCATCGGCTTTGTTCTGAACCCAGTTGTGCCGGTCTGGTTATGCGCCATCGCGGTCGCAGTCCTGTTCGCCGCATGGCGCATCTTGCTGGCAAGAAGTGCTCCCAGGCCGCTCCGTGGCGCATCTATGGTGCACGTGCCAGCAGACTCAGAATATGGTTCGTGGGTTTGCACTAAGCCGCCAAAACCCCGTCCGATTGGGGATAAAGACTTCCCAGCGAAAGGGTGCATGCCTTACACACCGATAGAGATCACACGTGAGGAGCTCGATTCAAGTGAAGTGCGGCCATACAACGGTTGCACGATCGGTGGCGCGGATCCCTGGACGAAGACTGGGGACTCTCTGTCAACATGCGAAGGATGGCCAGGGAAGAAGGCCGCAGCGCCAACAGCAACCGAGCGGGGTTCAGAGGCGGGCGAGTGAACGATCGTTCGCTCGCTGAAAAGAGGTGTCGGAACTGCCGACGCCCTGCTGGCCCGTTCATCAATCGACCATCCACACCATTTGATAGACATTCCGCTTTTGACCGACACCGAGCAATGAACCCTGACCTGCAAGTTGATCCCTCTACGGGGCTCTGTGGCAGCTGTGCAAGCATGCTCAAATCGTTGGGTGGGGGAGCCAAGGCGACGCCGTTCTCCCAGCACTTTGCGTGCATCGAATACACCTGCGAACGGTGTAGGGCGCGAAACACTTGGGAGGAGCACCTGCGCTATTGCGATCCAACAGAATACTTAGTTCCTGCCGAGCCTCACTTAGTTCCTACTGAGCCTTGGAGTAACCCCCCAGGCTCTCCAGCAGTAAGCCCCACTCCTCGCACACCACTTACACGTGCGATGCGCGAACGGATCTTTCGTCGTGATGGACATAAGTGCCAAATGTGTGGCGCGGATGGACGAAGCCTCGGCGTTCAACTCGTCATTGATCACAAGAAGCCTCTGAAGCGTGGCGGTACTAATGAGCAGGGCAACCTGCAGACACTCTGCTCAAAGTGCAACTCCAAAAAGGGCGCCAAGAACACCGGGTATGGTGATTTCTCCGTTGACAGGGAAGAGGGGTAGGAACCAACCTCTGGTAGCCGAGTGAGCCTATTGGCTCTTGCCCCGCTTCTTGCGCCCCCCAGATCTCCAGGGCGTGAGCCGCTTAGCCGTTCGTACCCATTACGTACCCATTGAGAGGGTGTACACGGTGGAAACCATGGAGAACTGGGCCGATTTCTGAGCACAAATCCACGCGTGGTGGGGGAGTGCGGGGGTATGCGCTACCAATCCCACTCGCCTACGCAGGGCCTACTGATCCCTTTGCGCCCAGCAGGTGCGATGAGATGGATTCGGTACCATGAGCCGAAGAACCCCTCCCGCCAGAGGATCGTGCAGGTATGCGCCTGCCGCTCG
>JAPLCP010000116.1 GCA_026392155.1 Armatimonadota bacterium
AGACCTCATCGGGGCCTTCGTACGCCGCCGAGAACGCCACCCACTTCCCATCCGGCGAGAGGGCAGGACTACTCTCCTCGCTCGGGTGCGTCGTCAGCCGCGTCGCCAATCCACCGCTGGCCGCGACGCGCCACAGATCGCCCTCCGCCGCAAAGACCGCCACCTCGCCACGCAGGCTAGGCGTGCGAAAATAGCCGCGTTGAGCTGTCATCTGTACAGGCTGCGAGAGTGCGAGAGTTGCTATAAAGAAGGGGGCCGGAAGTATCATGCGGAAAATATACCCAAGTATAGAGTTTATGAAGTTGAGTTGCCGAAAAAGCGCTAGAATGAGGGCATGAACCGACGAACTCTTCTGACTCTGACAGGGCTGGCTGTGCTTGCCGAGGCTGCACAAGCACAGACGCCGCCTGCTGCGCCGCTGAAGCGGGATCTTTTTCTGGCGCAGGCTCCGGTGGAGAAGGCGCTGGAGCTGGTGATGAGAGGGTTTGGGGAGGGCAACTACCTGATTCCCAACACGGTGTTCGGACTGGTAACTGCGACGGTGAGCCAGGGGACGTTCGAGCAGGCACTGACGCAGCTTTGCCAGAGCAACCGGCCCGTGCTGGAGTGGAAACGCGAAGACGGCATCGTCGAGATCGCCCCGAAAGCCGACAGCAAGCTCCCCGTGCCCAATCTTGCCCTGCTCTACCAGCAAGCACGCCTGCCGATTGTCGGGGGGACTGTCTGCCGCATGTCGGGCTGTGTTTTAGGGGAAAAAGTCGCTTTTGCGATCCTGGAGCTAGGCGCTCCACCCAACTCTGAGGTGCGCGTTGTCGAGCAGGGGAAGCCCGTCTCGGTGCGGGGGGAGCGCTATGTCGTGGCGAAGATCAGTGAAAAAGAGCTGGTGCTGGCTCGGGACAAGACCCCGCTGAAGATTCCCCTGGCACCGCTTGTCCCTAAACCGACACGCTAAACTATAAACTAGTCCAGCTGGAGCCGTGTCCGTAGCTTCTGGGGCCACTTGCTCGGTTGCAGGCCGTGCTGCGCCAGCAGTGCCAGCGCGAGGCGCTCCATGCCAAAAGCGACGCAGCTGGTGTGGGCATGGGCACCATCGGGGGTGCGGATATCAAAGAGCTTGCCAAAGTGATCCTGGTGGTGGTGGACCGAAAGAAGCGCGGTGGGGCACGCGCCTGAGAGCATGGGCACCATAATATCAAGCGTCTCGCCCTGTGCCTGTAGCTCCGACTCTAGCCCCAGAGCGCTCAGAAACGCCTGCGCTTGGACGACCCAGCTCTCGCGGAAGCCTTGCGCCTGTGCTTCGGTGCCCGCATAGACAAACTCACGCATCCGAAAGGCACGCATCTGCATGGGGTTGAGCGAGGCAGCACTGCGATAGCACCAGCTCTCAATGTCAATCGTGCAGCCGGCTGCGGCGAGAGTGCCCGTGAGCGTGGGATAGACATAGCAGCAGGCCGAGGGAGCCAGGGTCAGGTCGCCTAGATTCGCCTCCGGACTCGTGCGTGGGTGGGGGAAGGCGCAGGAGCGAGTGTACTTCTCGACGGCGGTGTGGGGCAAGATCGGGGGACACTGCCAGACATGGGTACTCTCGGTTCGGCCTAGCTGCGTGATACTGCGCTCCAGCCCTTCCAGCACCTGGACAAAGCGTGCGCCACGTCCGTAGATACCGGGAACGCTCGTTGGCAGTAAAAGACGTGCCGCCATCAGGCGGCTCAGGTAGATTTCTTCCGGTGTGGCGGAGGGTGAGAGAGGGACAGCACTCATAGCTCAGGTTCCTTTGCCTGAGACTATACGCATAATCTATACCAATCTTTACAGCATCCACAAAAAATCGTCGAACGTGCCCTCGCGCACCAAGGGCTCGATCTCGCTCCAGAAGACAAAGGTCTGCCGGTTCTGCCCGATCTGACTACTGATCCGGTAGCTCACCAAAAGCTCCCGAATCCGCCCATGAATCTGCTCCAGGACGACCGGATCACGCGCATCCGAGCGGCGCGGCGTTGCCCGAGGGCTCTCTTTGAGCATGTCGTAGGTGCGGAGTGCTGCGGTGGAGACTTTTAGCGCCATGTCCCTATTCTACGCCATAACGAGCCACTAGCCGTTTACGAGTTGCACTCTTTTTCAATATCCTGTATCGTGCGCCGCAGGAACCACTCTAGGGCCGCTGTCGGCTCCGTGATCACGTTATGAAACCCAACATTATCTTTATCCTCTCCGACGATCTCGCTCAGGGTGATGTGGGCTGCTACGGCCAGAAGCTCATCCAGACCCCGCACCTAGACAAGATGGCTGCCGAGGGCACGCGTTTTACGCAAGCCTTCTGCGGCACCAGTGTCTGTGCGCCCTCACGCACGAGCTTGATGACGGGGCTGCACACGGGCCACAGTCCGATTCGCGCTAATCGGGAGCTCCAGCCCGAGGGCCAGATGCCCCTGCCTGCCCAGACACGCACGATTGCGCAAGTGCTGAAGAGCGCGGGCTACGCCACGGCGTGTATCGGCAAGTGGGGAATGGGGATGTTTGACACCACGGGAAGTCCGCTGAAGAAGGGCTTTGACCACTTCTTTGGCTACAACTGCCAGCGCCACGCCCATAGCTACTTCCCTACCTATCTCTACAACAACGACCAGCGCTTCGAGCTAGCAGGCAACGATGGAAAAACCATCGGCAAGACCTACGCACAGAACTTAATTGCCGACGAGACACTGCGCTGGGTGCGCGAGCACAAAGACCAGCCGTTTTTTCTCTTCTACTCCATCACGCTTCCCCATGGCCGCGCCGAGATTGACGATCTCGGAATCTATAAAGACAAGCCTTGGACAAATCTTCAGAATACCTATGCCGCGCAAGTGACGCGTCTCGATAGCGATATAGGCCGCTTGCTGGCACTTCTTAAAGAACTAAAACTCGACGAGAAAACCCTGGTGATTGTCGCCGGGGACAATGGCTCGTCGTATGCCCCCAGCTCCGAGATTGGGCGGTTGTTCGAGCAGGCGGCCAATGGGCTGCGTGGCTTCAAGCGTGGGCTGTATGAGGGCGCTTTGCGTCAGGCCGCGATTGCTCGCTGGCCCGGCGTGGTGACGTCGGGGCGCGTGAGCAGTGAGCCCTGGGCGTTCTGGGACTTCCCCGCCACGGCCGCAGAGCTGGCAGGCGTTAAGCTCCCAAAAGACTTTGTGACGGATGGCAAGTCGCTAGTCTCACTCTTACGTGGAGGGAAAGCCCCCAAGCGCGACTACTTCTACTGGGAGCTCCACGAGGGCAAGCCCATCCAGGCCGTGCGCTTTGGCAACTGGAAAGCCATCAAGAATGGCCCGAGTGCGGCCATTGAGCTCTACGACTTGGGAAAAGACCCCGGCGAGCGAACAAATCTCGCCCGCCAGCGTCCGCAAGAGCATGCCAAGGCCGAAACGCTTCTTCAGACAGCGCGTGTCGCCGATCCCAACTGGCCGCTACAATAACCCCATGAAGACAAAACAACTCGGCGCTGTGTTTGCACTCTTGACGTTGACGGGCTGCACGAAACCCTCTATATCTGCCACGAGTAGCACAGATGGCATGGTTTTGATAAAGGCGGGTAGCTTTCGCATGGGCAGCGACGATCCGCGCTTTGCCGATGCGCAGCCGGTACATAAAGTGACACTCAACGGGTTCTGGATGGACAAGTACCCCGTCACCAATGCCCAGTTTGAAAAATTCGTCACGGCCACTCAGTACCAGACCATTGCGGAGCGGCCCCTCGACCCTAAAGAGTTCCCTGGTGTCCCGCTCGACAAGCTCGTGCCCGGCGCCGTGGTCTTTACGCCGCCCGACCATGAAGTCCGCCTCGACGACGTGACGCAGTGGTGGAGCTACATTCCCAAGGCCGACTGGCGACACCCCGAAGGCCCGACGAGCGATCTTAAGGGCCGCGAGAACCATCCCGTGGTGCACGTCGCTTATGAAGACGCAGCAACCTATGCCAAGTGGGCGGGCAAGCGCCTGCCGACCGAGGCGGAGTGGGAGTTTGCCGCGCGCGGTGGGCTGGATCAGAAGCCTTTCCTCTGGGGCGATGACTTCGCGCCGGGCGGCAAGCAGATGGCCAATACGTTTAACGGTGACTTTCCCTACAAAAACACCCAGGCCGACGGTTTCGCACGCACCTCGCCGGTGGGCAGCTTCCCCGCCAATGCCTTTGGCCTCTACGACATGGCGGGCAACGTCTGGCAGTGGTGCTCCGACTGGTACCGCCCAGACTACTTTGCCAAGAGCCCCGAGAAAAGCCCGAAGGGGCCGGAGGATAGTCTCGACCCCGACGAACCAGGTGTTGCCAAGCGCGTCCAAAAAGGCGGCTCGTTTTTGTGCTGCGAGGCCTATTGCGCACGCTACATGCCCGGTGGACGCGGCAAAGGGGATATTAATACCGGCAGCTCCCATGTCGGGTTTCGGTGCGTGAAAGACGTGGAGTAGAGCGATGAATACTAAACCTAACTTTGTCTTCTTTCTCACGGATGACCAGCCGTATAACGGGCTGAGCTGCACCGGCAACTCAGTCCTGAAGACCCCCAATCTAGATCAGCTCGCCGCTGAGGGGGTGCTCTTTGAGAAAGCCTTTGTCACCACCGCGATCTGCTGCTGTAGCCGCGCGAGCCTCTACACCGGCCAGCACATGCGCCGCCATGGAGTGGAGGACTTTAAGACCCCGCTCTCGGCGGCATAAGACCCCGCTCTCGGCGGCACAGTGGCAGCAGACCTTCCCCGCGCTCCTGCGTCAGGCAGGCTACCGCACGGGCTTTCTGGGCAAGTTTGCCATTGGTGCGCCCCAGCCCAATAAAGATCTAGCTCTCCCCGCGGATCAGTTTGATCTCTGGTACGGCTTTCCTCAGATGATCGCTTTTAAACAAATGGTCAATGGCAAGCCGCGCTACTTGACCACCGTGATGACCGAGAAAGCCGTCGCGTTTCTGAAAGAGACAAAAACAAAGCCAGAGCAGCCATTTTGTCTGATTGTCGCGCTAAAAGAGCCACACGGGCCGCTGGACTACTTCGACCCGGAGTATAAAGACCCCTACACCAACGCCACGATCCCGCCGCCGAAGAATCTGAGTCGGGAGTCGTTTGAGGCGCTCCCCGAGAAGGTCAAGAGTAGCCTGGGAGCAACTCCCGAGTGGTTTGAGAAGCCCGAGACCTACCAAGTGGCCCTACGCAAGACCTACGCCTACACCAGCCGCGCTGATGCGGCGGTGGGCGAGATCTGCCGGGCGCTCAAGGAGCAGGGGCTGGACCAGAACACGGTCGTGATCCATATGTCAGATAATGGCTCGATGGACGGTGCCCATGGCCTTGATGGCAAGTGGCTGATGTACGAGGAGTCGATCCATGTCCCGCTGATTATTTCTGATCCGCGCCTGCCAAAGTCTACGCAAGGGCGGCGCTCGCAGCTGGCGCTCAATATCGACCTCGCTCCCACGATTCTCGCGATGGCGGGCGTCCCGATCCCGAAAAGTATGCAAGGCCGCGATCTCCAGCCGCTCTTGCGCAACGCCAAGGCCAAGGGGCGCGACGACTGGTACTACGAGCATACCTACAACACCGACCCACCGCGCAAGCCGATCCCCAAGAGCGAGGGAGTCCGCACCGAGCGCTGGAAGTACATCCGCTACACCGAGGAGCAGCCCCCGCTGGAGCAGCTCTTTGATCTTCAGACCGACCCGCAGGAAGAGCGTGATCTCGCGAGCGCGCCCACGCACTCAAAGACGCTGAGCACGCTCCGCGTCCGCTGCGATAGCTTCCGAAAGACCCTGCGATAATGAGGCATACTCCACCAATGCGACCATTGATCTGGGTAATGCCTGCGGATCGGGCACCGATTCTAGCGAAGATTGCTGTGCAACCCTGGGCCAAGGCGCTCTTTGCCGCCTTGCAAGGCGGAATCGACTGCGGCGTTCTCTTCTTTCTGACCGAGGACAAGGCCTGCGCCGCCTGCGCCGCCTGGTTCGTCCGTGCCGGCTTCCCGCACTTGGGCTGGAGCAGAAGGGGCCGTTTGGTGCTGTCACACGGTAAGAAAGGTAAAAAGGCTAGTTGATGATCTACGATGTGGTGGTCTATGGCGACTCTTGCGGAGCAGTAACGGCGGCGGTCGCCGCCAAGCGCGACGGCCGCTCGGTGATCTTGGTCAATCCGACAGGCTTTCTGGGCGGCATGAGCGCCAGCGGCCTCGGGGCGACCGATTTTCTGGGCCAGCGCGCCACCTTTGGGGGAATCGCCTCAGAGTTCTACGACCTGGTGGCCGCCGCATACGGAACCAGCTATGTCCGCAGCTTTGAGCCCCATGTTGGGCGGCAGGTCTTTGAAAAGCTCATCGCTGATGCGGGCGTGGAGGTGGTCTACAACGAGAAGCTAGATCGTCGGCCCGGCAAAGGGGTTAAGAAAAAGGGGCGACGCGTCGTGGCCATCACAACCCTCAGCGGCAAGACCTACCAGGGCAAGATGTTCATTGATGCCACCTATGTCGGGGACTTAATGGCCGCAGCGGGCGTGCGCTACACGGTCGGCCGTGAGCCCGAGAGCCAGTACGGCGAGGACATGGCGGGCGTCCGGCGCGGCGATACCAAGCCCCGTGTCCACTACACGCAAGGCGATAAAGACCACTTCACTCACGATGTCGATCCCTATCTCAAGCCCGGCGAGCCGAGCAGTGGGCTCCTGCCGTATGTCTTTGCCCTCAAGGGGCTCGCCAATGGCCAGGGCGATAAGAAAATTCAGGCCTACAACTACCGGGTCTGCCTGACCACCGATCCCAAGCTGCATATTCCCATCGAGAGGCCTGCAGGCTACCGTGCGCTCGACCATGAGCTCTTGCTCCGTAACTTCGACGCGGGCGATGCCCGCCTCCCAGCTCTGATCGAGAAGCTCTCCGGGAGCGGCTCTAAGGTGGACTGGAACAATATGCACGCCGTGGGCTCCGATTTGCCAGGTGCGAACTGGGACTACCCGGAGGCCAGCTACGAGCGCCGCCAAGAGATCGAGCAGGAGCACCAGACCTACATTCGGGGCCTCTTGTGGACACTAGCCAATAGCCCGCGCGTCCCTGAGACGATCCGTAAGCGAGTCGCTACCTACGGCCTGTCCAAAGACGAGTTCCCCGACAATGGCGGTTGGCCCTACATGATCTACATCCGTGAGGCGCGGCGCATGGTCACGGACTACGTGATGACCCAGCACGACTGTGAGGGCAAGCGCACCGTGCCCGATCCCGTCGGGCTGGGCTCGTTTGGGATGGACTCCCACGTGGTGCAGCACTTTGTCACCGAGCGCGGGTTTGTGGTGAGCGACGGCGTGATCTGGCACGTCCCCCCGCGGCCCTACGGCATCTCGTATCGCTCGATTGTCCCACGCAAGGGGGAGTGTGAGAACTTGTTTGCGCCGATCTGCGTCTCCGCCTCGCATGTGGCCCATGGCTCGATCCGCATGGAGCCCGTCTTCATGACCCTCTCCCAGAGCGCCGCACTGGCTGCGGGGCTGGCGCTGGATAGCAAAAAACGCGTCCAAGATATTGCCTACCCGGAGCTGCGGAAGCGGCTCGATACCGCCAAGCAGCTTGTAGACATTGCACAGGTACCAAAACTAAAATGAAAACCCGCTACGCTCCCGAATGGGAAAAGATCGCCCCGAAGCGCGTGATCCGACATGCGGATACGAAGAACGACTCGCTCGCCAAGGCTGTTGCTGCCCTACAGGCGGGCGATAAGCTCATCATTGCCCCCGGAACCTACAGTGTCGAGAGGATGTGGGATATCCAGATCCGCGGCACGGCAGACGCACCGATCTGGGTCGTGGCTGACGAAGACGCGACAGTGCTCTTGACGCGGCCCGATGGGAGGCAGAACGTGCTTAATATCGGTCAAGGCGCTCCGGTGCAGTATCTCTGTCTGCGCGGCGTGGAGCTCACCGGTGGCAGTCATGGGCTGCGGCTCGGGCGGTGTCACGAGGTCTGGATTGATCGGTGTCATATCCACCACACGGGTGAGGTCTGCCTGAGTGCCAATAGCGCCAACACGCGCCGGCTCTTTCTCACGCGCAACCATCTTCACCACGGCGGGGGCCATGGTGAGGGGATGTATCTGGGCGCTAATAACGGTGAGTTTGTCATGAGCGAGAGCGTGATCGCCTTAAACCATGTCCACGACTGTAAAGGCTCCCAGGGCGATGGGATTGAGGTGAAGCAAGGCTCGTGGGGCAACCTGATCGCCGAGAACGACATCCACGACACGCAGTATCCCTGCATCACGGTATACGGCACCGCCGGGAAACCCGTGAACATCATCGAGCGCAATCTCTGCCGTCGGAGCGGCGACCACAACATACAGGTGCAGGGCGAGGCCATTGTCCGTAACAACGTGCTGATCGACGCCAAGGGCTCCGGGCTGGCGAGCACGGATCACCAGGGCAAGACGCGGAACCTGCAGGTCGTCCACAACACAATCATCAACACGGGGCATGCCTTCAGCGGCGGTTCCTGGAACGCTCGCGAGGGCATGCTCCTCGCCAACAACATTCTTTACTCGCGCGACAAGAACGCCCTGCACTTTGCCAGTGGCAGCGACGGTGTGGTGATTACAGGGAATGTCATTGTCGGTGATGGGCCTAAGAAGGGAACGACGCCCGGGCGGGGCTTAGTAGATTTTGTGAATGTCACTTGGGACGGCGAAAAGCACGATGTCAGGCCCACTCCAGGAGCACCGCTGGAGAAGGCAGACCCCGCCCTGCTCATCCCCACCGACTTCACGGGCCAGGCTCGCACGAGACCTCTCAGTGGCGCAATAACACGGTGAAATACACCCTCGCCCTACTTCTGGCTTTGATTGTCACACTGCCCGTGGCTGCCCAGCCGACGGCAAAGCCTAATATCGTCTTTATCCTCGCCGATGATTTGGGTTATGGCGATGTGGGCTGCTACAACTCTGAAGCCAAAGTGGCGACGCCGAACCTGGACCGGCTGGCACGGGAGGGGATGCGCTTCACCGATGCCCACGCGCCATCTACGGTCTGCACGCCGAGTCGCTACAGCCTACTCACGGGCCGGATGGCCTTTCGCATTCCCTACCGGAGTGTCTTTGAGGGAGTCGGCGGGCCGTGTCTGATCAAAGAGGACCAGCTGACCCTGCCGCAGCTACTCCGCAACCAGGGCTACACGACCGCGATGACGGGCAAGTGGCACGTCGGGCTGAGCTTCTTTGACAAAGACGGCCAGCGGATTACCAAGGGCGGGATTGAGGGCGTCCAGCAGATCGACTACTCCCGCGCCATCCCCGACTCCCCGATCCACCGTGGCTTTGACAGCTTCTTTGGAACCGCCTGCTGCCCCGCGACCGACTATCTCTATGCCTTTATCGACGGTGACCGTATTTCGGTGCCGCCCACCAGCATGCTCGATAAGTCCAAGCTCCCCAAGCACCCGTATGCCTTCGACAATCGGGCGGGCATGATCGCGCCAGGCTTTGATCTGGAAGAAGTGGACATGGTCTTCCTCCAGAAAAGCCAGGCGTTTCTGGAGCAGCACCAGAAGAACAACCCGAAGAAGCCCTTCTTTCTTTTACACTCCATGAATGCCGTGCACCTGCCGTCGTTTGCTGCCAGGCGCTTCCAGGGAAGCACAAAAGCCGGGCCGCACGGGGACTTTATCCACGAGCTCGATGAGATTGTCGGGGAGCTGATGAAGACCCTGAAGCGGCTTGGGCTCGATAAAAACACGGTGGTGATGTTCTCCAGCGACAACGGCCCTGAGACGACAAGTGTCGCCCACATGCGCGCCGACTACGGCCACGACGGTGCCCGGCCCTGGCGCGGAGTGAAGCGAGACCAGTGGGAGGGCGGCCACCGCGTCCCGTTTATCGTCCGCTGGCCGGGCAAGATCGCCGCAGGCAGTAAGAGCGACCAGACCGTCTGCCTCACCGATGTGATGGCCACTTGTGCGGCGATCACGGGAGTCGCGCTGCCTGATAACGCTGCCCAAGATAGCTTTGACCTCCTGCCGATCTTGCGTGGGGAAAAGAGCGCGGGCGAGGCTCGTCCCTACACGCTGCACCAGACCATCAGCCTGGCGCTCGCCATCCGCAAAGGCCCCTGGAAGTATCTGGATCACAAGGGCTCCGGCGGCAACAACTACGATAACCCGCAGCTCAAGCGCTACGCCCTCCCCGATACCGCCCCCGATGCCCCTGGCCAGCTCTACAACCTGGAGACCGATCCCGGCGAGACCACCAATCTCTACTTCAAGCACCCGGAGATTGTGAAAGAGCTGAAGGCACTACTCGAGAGCAGTAAGGCACAAGGCCGGAGCGCCGCGAAGAAAGTAAAGCGATGAAAATGTCTCGGAGTACTCTCTCTCTGCTAGTAGCCATGGTGCTCGTTCTCTGCCGTGTCTGCGCCGCACAGCAAGGCACGCCTGAGCTGAAGAAGCCCGTTAAAGTGTTTATCCTTCTGGGGCAGTCCAATATGCTGGGCATGGGCGATGTGGGGCCAGAGACCATGCCGGGAACCCTGGAGTATCTCACCAAGACGGAGAAGAAGTACCCGCACTTGCTGGACGCGAAGGGGCAGTGGGCGGTGCGCGACGATGTCCGCTACACGTTTGTGATGCAGAACCGAGGGAGCATGCAGCTCGTGCAAAACGACTGGCTCTCGGTGCGCGGCAAGGCGATCGGGCCGGAGCTTCAGTTTGGGCATATTCTGGGGCAGGCGCTGGACGAGCCCGTGCTCATTCTCAAGGCTTGTATCGGGAACCGAAGCCTCGGCTGGGACTTGCTTCCTCCCGGCAGCGAGCGCTTCACGTTTGAGGGGAAGACCTACGCAGGCTACAAAGATGACACGCCATCTTGGGTAGAGGGTGAGGAAAAAAAGCCGGTCGCCTGGTACGCTGGGAAGCAGTACGACGACGACACGGCCAATGCAAAAAAAGTCTTGGGAGAGATCAGTAAGTACTATCCTGGCGCCCAAAAGTACGAGCTCGCGGGCTTTGTTTGGTGGCAGGGACACAAAGACCAAAACGCCGCCCACGCCAGCCGCTACGAGCAAAACCTGGTGAATCTTATCAAGAACTTGCGGAAAGACTTCAACGCCCCCAACGCTCCATTCGTGCTGGCCGTGGGCTGTGGAAACCCCGGACGTACGGGCTTTGGGCTCCAGCTCGCCGAGGCACAGCTGGCCATGAACGACCCCAAAAAGCACCCTGAGTTTGCAGGCAATGTGCTGTGCGTCGAGTCTCGGGATTTTTGGAAGAGCAAGGAAGCCTCCCCGAACCCAAAACAGGACTACCACTACTTCCGCAACGCCGAGACCTACTTGGAAGTTGGTAATGTGCTTGGGGTGGCGATGGTAAAGCTGTTGGACCAAAAGGGCAAGTAACTCTAATGAAATCTCTCATCGCATCGACCAACAGGCCTGTGGAGATCGCTTTCCTGGCCAAGAAGGCTCATCCGGATGCAGGCATGAGCACCGTACTTGATGTTGTCTTCACCGACCCGAAGGGCGTGCAGAAGACGGTACCTGCCTTCTGGGCCGGAGGTGCTCACTGGAAGGTTCGCTATGCCTCACCGCTGGCGGGAGTCCACCGCTATCTTGGTCAGTGTAGTGACCCGGAAGATACTGGTTTGCACGGTGTCTGTGGCAGTTTCGAGATCAAGCCCTACCGGCAGCAAAACCTCCTCTACCGTCACGGTCCCCTCCGCTTGGCAGCGGATCGGCGGCACTTTGAGCATGAAGACGGTACTCCCTTCCTCTGGCTGGCGGACACTTGGTGGAAAAACTTGTGTAAGCGGATGACCTGGGAGGGCTTTCAAGAGCTAACCGCCGACCGTAAGGCGAAGGGCTTCAATGCGGTTCAGATCGTCTGTGGCCCCTACCCCGATGAGAACATGATGGAGGCCCGCTGGGAAAATGAGGGTGGTAAACCCTACGAAAAGCTCGATTTCAGTGTCGTTAATCCCAAGTACTTCGACTATGCCGACCGTCGCATCCAGCACCTGGTCGATGCGGGAATAGTCCCGGTGATCGTCGGCGGCTGGGGGCGACCACAGGGTGGGGGTAGGAGCACACTGGCACAGGTAGGGCTCGATGGCTTCAAGCGACACTGGCGGAATCTGATTGCTCGCTACGGTGCCTATCCTGTGGTTTGGATCGTCGGCGGTGAGGCTAAGGATGCCTACGGTCCGTGGTCGGAGCTGGCAACCTATTTAAAGGCGACGGATCCCTACCAGCGCCCACTGACCTACCACGCTCCGGGCCATCCTCGTCAGGAGATTAAAGACAACGCAATCTTTGACTTCGACATGGTCGCGATCGGGCACGAGGGCTTTGCCACGGCAGCACAGACCCTGGAGCTGATGCGATCCTGTCTTTCCCAGAAACCCGTAAAACCAGTGATCTGCGGCGAGGCCTGCTATGAAGGGCACATGCAGACAAACTTCCAGGACTTGCAGCGTCACTTGTTCTGGAGTTTTATGCTGAGTGGTGCTGCGGGCCATACCTACGGCGCGGCAGGCATCTGGCAAGCGAGCGTGGAAGGTGACCCAGGCATCGATCCGGTCTACGACTGGACGACCTGGAGAGAGGGGATGAGCTACCTCGGGTCAACCCAGCTAGGGATAGGAAAGAAGCTACTGGAGCAGTATCCGTGGTCACGCTTTGAGGTGCATCCCGAGTGGACCGACAAGGACTGTTTTGCGGCGGGTATCCCCGGCAAGGTTCGGTTCATTTACCAGCCAAAGCGGGGCATCTATAACTGGAAAGGAACCATGGTTAAAGCGCTCGAACCCAATGTGGACTACTCACTTTTCTACTTCGACCCCGCTACGGGGAGACGCTTCAACCAGGGGATTGTCAATACGCTCTCGGGGGAGTACACCACGCCAAGGTTGCCCTCTCCTCAAGACTGGGTTTTAGTCCTCGCGAACACCACGAAGAAGTAACCCTCATCTGCCTTGCTACGGCAATGCGATGGCACGCCTCCCGAGGAAGACGCGCTGGGCGTAAAAAGACGCTCGACAACGCCTAGGTGTAGGAGATGGACAGCACGGTGAAATTGGTATACTGATCCCAAGAACGGAGCTGTCTGTCATCATGGAACGCAAAAACGCATCGGATTTTCCGCAAGAGCTGCTTGATCTCTTCGACCACTATGTCCACGGCGGGATCGACCGCCGGACGTTTCTCGAAGGGGCGCAGAAGTTCGCCACCGGAGCAGTAACCGCGACCATGCTCTGGGAGAGCCTACGACCCAACTACGCCTGGGCGCAGCAAGTCCCCAAGGACGACAAGCGCATCAAGACCGAGACCGTCACCGTGCCCTCGCCTAGGGGCAACACCACTATCAAGGGCTATCTGGCCATGCCCGCGAAGGCAAAAGGCAAGCTACCCGTGATCCTCGTGATCCACGAAAACCGCGGGCTCAATCCCTATATCGAGGACGTGGTGCGACGGCTGGCGACCGAGAACTTTATCGCCCTTGCCCCCGATGGTCTCACTTCCGTGGGCGGCTATCCCGGCGACGACGAAAAAGGCGGGGCGCTCTTTCGCACCGTGGATCGTGCCAAGATGGGCGAGGACTTTATCGCGGCGGCACGCTGGCTGAAGGCGCGCCCCGAGAGCAACGGCAAGCTCGGTGCGGTGGGCTTCTGTTTTGGCGGTGGCGTGGTCAATATGCTGGCGGTAAAGCTGGGGACAGAGCTGGCGGCGGGTGTCCCGTTCTACGGCTCGCAGCCCTCTGCGGAAGACGCCGCAAAGATAAAGTCGCCCTTGCTGATTCAGAACGGCGGGCTTGATAAACGCATCCTCGACGGCTCACCGGCCTTTGAGGCGATTCTGAAGACCAATAATGTCCCCTTCACGGCGCATGTCTACGAGAGTGCCAACCACGGCTTCCACAACGACACGACGCCGCGTTACGATGAGGCTAATGCCAAGCTGGCATGGAAGCGCACGCTGGAGTTCTTCAACAAGTACACCCGGAGCTAGGGTAACCTTCCCGAAGGTACTGTCACACTCCTCACCCTGTGATCGCGACGATTATGATGAGACCCTTTTTCCTCTGTCTTCTCTGCCTGCTGGGCGTAAGCCCCGCCGGGGCACAACCTCCGCAAGCAAAGCCCAACGTGCTCTTTATCGCGGTGGACGATCTCAATACTTGGGTGGGGCATCTTGGGGGGCACCCGCAGGCCAAGACGCCCAACATTGACCGTCTCGCGAAAATGGGGGTGACATTCACTCATGCCTACTGCGCCGCGCCGGTCTGCAACCCCAGCCGGGCCGCGCTGATGTCCGGGCTGCGCCCCGGCACAACGGGCGTCTACGACAATAGCGAGCCGTGGCAGCCGGTGATCCCGAAAGAGCAGACACTCACCACGCAGTTTCTCAAGGCAGGCTACGAGGTCTTTGGGGCGGGCAAGATCTACCACGCCAACGCTCACCGGCCCGGTGAGTGGAGCGACTACGCCGTGCCTGCCGAGGGCAAGCAGACCCCGCATCCGTCGGCGAAGAACGATGGCGTGGGCGGCATTAAGTTCCAGCCCCTCACCGACGACTCGCACACATCCGATGAGGCGATCATGGACTATGGGATAAAGCAGCTGGGGCAAAAGCACGACAAGCCGTTCTTTCTGGCGGTCGGGGTGCACAAGCCGCACATGCCCTGGAACGTCCCCAAAAAGTACTATGATCGGTTCCCACTGGAGAGCATTCAGCTGCCACCGACGCTCAAAGATGACCTGGGCGATGTTCCGACGGAGGGCATCAAGATGGCTAAGCCCAAGGGGGACCATGCCCAGATGCTCGCCAGTGGGCGCTGGAAAGAGGCGGTGCAAGGCTATCTGGCTGCGATCTCCTACTGCGATGATCAGGTGGGGCGAGTCTTAGACGTCTACGACAAGTCGCCAGCGAAGAAAAGCACAATGATTGTCTTCTGGGGCGATCATGGCTGGCATCTGGGCGAGAAAGAGCACTGGCGCAAGTTCGCGCTCTGGGAGGAGGCGACCCACGCGCCGCTGATCTGGGTCGTGCCCGGCGTGACCAAGCCCAGCGGCGTGAGCGCGCGCACCGTGGACTTCATGAGCATCTTCCCCACGCTCTGTGACCTGACGGGAATCCCGACGCCCGCCCACAACGAGGGCAAGAGTATCCGTGCGCTACTGACCAACCCCAAGGCCGCTTGGGACACGCCCGCCATCACGACCTATGGCCGCAACAACCACGCCATTCGCACCGAGAAGTGGCGCTACATCCGCTACGCCGACGGCGGCGAGGAGCTCTACGACCATGAGAAAGACCCGCATGAGTGGACGAACTTGGCAAATAAACCTGAGCTCGCGAGCGTGAAGGCAGAGCTAGCCAGGTGGTTTCCGAAAGTCAATAAGACCGCGGCAAGGCGGGGCAACAACGGAGGCGATGGCGAGTGAAACCCGAAACGAAGCCCAATGTCTTGCTGATTCTCGCCGATGATCTCGGCTGGTCTGACCTGGGCTGCTACGGGAGCGAGATCAAGACCCCGAACCTAGACACGCTCGCACAAAATGGGCTGCGCTTTACTCAGTTCTACAACTCCGCGCGCTGTAGCCCCAGCCGCGCGGCCATTCTTACGGGCCTACACCCCCATCAGGCGGGCTTCCCCAACCTCAGCGGCACACTTCCCACCCGCTGCGCCACGCTTCCCGAGGTGCTCAAGCCCGCGGGCTACGCGACCTACATGGTCGGCAAGTGGCATCTCAACACAAAAAATCCGCCCACGGATCGCGGCTTCGATGAGTTCTATGGGATGTTGGGTGGCTACAACTCCTGCTGGAAGGAAGACCCGTTCTACACGCGCTGGCCCGAGGGACGAACCAAGCGTAGCTACAGCCCCGGCCAGTTCTACTCCACCGATGTCTTTGGGGACTATGCGCTCGACTTTATTCAGCAGGGCCAGTCCAGCGGCAAGCCCTGGTTTCTCTATCTGGCCTTCAACGCGCCGCACTTCCCGCTCCATGCCCCGGAGAGCGAGATGAGAAAGTACGAGAAGCTTTATTTCGAGAAAGGCTGGGACCAGACTCGGGAAGAGCGGCTGGCGCGGCAGAAAAAGCTTGGGCTCGTGCCGGGAAAGCTCGCGCTGACGCCACGGAGCGTCGTGCCCGAGAACCGCTTCAATAAACAAACCGGCTGGGCCGACAAGGACAATCCCGCCTGGGATAGCCTGCCCGAAGACCGACGGCGTGATCTGGCGCGGCGTATGGCGGTCTTTGCGGCGATGGTGGACCGGATGGATCAGAACATCGGGCGGGTGTTGGCTCATCTAAAAAAGACAAAGCAGCTCGACAATACCCTGATCTTCTTTCTCTCTGACAATGGCGGCTGTGCCGAGTGGGACCCGTGGGGCTTCGACGAGAGCTCGGGGCCAAAGAATACGCTCCATTCAGGTGCAGATTTGAAAACAGTGGGCGGGCCGCAGAGCTATGTGAGCTACGGCAGCGGCTGGGCCAATGTGAGCAACACGCCCTGGCGGCTCTACAAGCACTACAACCACGAAGGTGGGATTCGCACGCCGCTGATTGTTCACTGGCCCGTGGGAGTTAAGACAAAGCCAGGGGCTCTGACCACACAGCCGGGCTACATCACGGACTTCATGCCTACCCTACTGGAGATCTGTGGGGCGTCGTACCCCAGCGGCAAGCTCGCTATGGAGGGCATAAATCTCACCCCCGCTCTCGTCGGAAAGTCACTGCCACCGCGCTCGATCTTTATCGAGCACGAGGGCAATAAGTCCGTCCGCGACGGTGACTGGAAGCTGGTGGGGCTGGCTGGCAAGCCCTGGGAGCTCTACAACCTCACGCTTGATCCGACCGAGCTGACGGACGTCGCAAGCCGTGAGCCCGTGCGGGTTGCGGCGCTCGCTCGCGCCTGGGATGCCTGGGCGGAGCGCTGCAATGTGGTCGAGACGAAGTCGGCAACGGAGACTGTGCCCACGCCGCAGCTCGCTAATCGGGCGCTGCTAATCCAGTGTGAGATCCTGGCTGAGAGTCGTAACGGGGTGGTTCTTGCGCAAGGGGGACAGCAAAACGGCTACGCGTTGCATCTCAAGGACGGCAAGCTGATCTTTAGTATACGAATCGCCCAGAAGCTCACGGCGATTGAGTCGGGGGAGCCTTTGCCGCCCCGTCAGTGTCGCTTGGAAGCACGGCTGGCACGCGATGGCGCAATGACACTGCTTGTGAACGGAAAGACAGTGGCGACGGGGAAAGCCTCTGGCCTCATCCCGACCCAGCCGCAGGATGGCTTGAGTATTGGCCGCGATGAGAAGACCGCGGTGGGGGACTACACGGCCCCCAACCCGCTCTCGGGGACGGTTACTAAGGTGAACGTGAGCACTCAATGAAGTAATTCTTTGCGACTCTCGCACACCTGGCTCTGGCACCTTGCTAATTGGCAAGAGGCTTTGGATAATAGAAAATCCGCTTGAGCAGAATACTCAAACGGATGGTTCTTCACGTAGAGCATCAGGGCAACTAGACCCGATCGAGAGTACCCTTGTAGCCGGCGAACTCGTTAGTCTCTATACCCACTCGTTTCAGGATGGTGACGAAGAGATGGGCGAGCGGCAGTTCATGGTGTTCGATGTCGCTTCTCCAACCAGAGTCGTCGTCGATTCCGGCGTTATCTTGGTGGTTTTCGTCTCTGGAGAACTTGAGGTAACGACCGTTTTTGAAGCCAAGGTTTTTGCCGCCAGCCGAGAGGATGGGGTAGTTCCGCGAGAGATGGAAACTACTCGAAGCTGACCCATGCATGGCGAAGGTGTTGTCGAGCAGGGTGCCGTTTCCGTTGGGTTCGGGGGTGTCTTTGAGCTTTTGGAGGAAGCGACCAAATTCCTCCGCTTGAAAGCGGTTGTAGATTCCCAGATTGCGCCAGCCGTTGGGTCTCTTGACCTCATGGGTCAGGCCGTGGGCGTTGTTGAGGCCGACGGCCCGGGCCAGCAAGTCCTGCGGGCCTCCAGAGTTTTCCCTGCCCATCATGTAGGTGGCGACGCGGGTCGAATCGCTGAGGAAGGCGAGGTAGATGAGCTCGTAGATGGTCTGCACGTAGGCCCGGCTGTCGCGTACGGTGACCTCAAGATTCAAGTGGCGGGCATCGACTTCGGGAAGGGCGGTATCGATCCATTTTTCGGCCCTGTGCAGTTTAATCTCGGTGTCGCGGACGGCATCGAGGTACTGTTGGAGCGTCTCGCGGTCGTGGCTGGAGAGCTTGCGATTGAGCGTGTTGACGTTGGCGATGAGGAGATCGAGCGCACTTTTGCTGCGGGCGAGCTTGTCGCGGGTTTCCTTTCCTTGGGTGACAAAGAGGCGGTCAAAGATCTCTTTGGGACGGCTGATCGAAGGGATGGGACGGCCTTGTTGGTCGAAGGAGGAAGTATGTGTGGCGCGCGGAGCGCCGGTTCCAGCATTGGTAGAGAGAACGAGCGAAGAATGGCGCGTGTAGCGGCCAAACTCTTCGGCGATGACTTGGTCGAGTGAAACGGTGTTTTTATACGGCCCCTCGCTTCCGGTGGCGGCACCCGTGAGGTATTGATCCGCATTGGCGTGACCGTGGACTTTGCGCGAGGCGGGATGGGAGAGGCCGGAGTAGATCGTGATGTCGTTGCGTAGCGGTTCGAGGACATCGAGGACCTTGGTGAGGCGGAAATCGCGTTCGCCTCCCTGCGGGAACCAGCTCCAGTCCTTCCAAGCCGGGTCATCCTGCCGGGGCAGGCCCACTCCGTCCGGATGGTAGATGCTCACAAAGCGAGCCAGCTTTTGCTGTGACTCGCCCTTGGCGGCGAAGGTCTCCATCCATGGCAGCGCGAGGTCAATACCGGCACCTTTAAGGAAGGTTCGTCGTTTCATCAGGACTCGATTATTTCTCATGTTCTTTTTCCTTCGCGACCTTTTCACGGAACAAACGGCTGTGAATAATGATGGAAACGAGGTCTTTCAGACCGTTTCCACGTTTTTTGAGTTCGACCGCTATCCTATCTAGCTCATCGCGGTCGGCAAACGACATCGGGCGGCCTAGAGCGTAGGTGCTCAATTTGTGAACCATCGCTTTTGCGAACTGATCCTGCCGGTCGGCCATGAGGTAGCTTTTTAATCCCGCCACCCCTTCCAATGCTTTGTTGTTGTAGAGGACGGCGGTGGCATCAACTGGCTTGTCATTGATGGTGGTGCGGAAGCGCCCGATGGCGTCAAAATTTTCCAAAGAAATCCCCCAGGGATCGATCTTGGCGTGACAGGAGCGGCAGGCGGCATTGTTGCGATGATCGGCCATCCGTTCCTTCGGGGTCATTTTGAGAATCCGGGGGTCGGTGAGATCCACCTGGGGAACATTGGGCGGCGGCGGTGGTGGCGGGTCGTGGAGCATTCTTTCCAGAAGCCAAACGCCGCGTTTGAGCGGATTGGAATCCACCCCGGTGGAGTTCATGGTGAGGACGGCCGCCGTGGTGAGAAGGCCGCCGCGGTTGACTCGGGCATCAATGGGGACTTTCCGAAATTCCTGCCCGGTCACGCCGGAGATTCCGTAGTGCTGTGCCAGGGGTTCGTTGATGACGAGGTAGTCCGATTGGAGGAAATCTACAATGCTGCGATTGTTGCGCAGGACGTGGTCGAAGAAGGCATGTGGCTCTGCGATGAGGTTTTTCTGGAACGCTTCGTTGTAAAATGGGAACTTCAATGGATCGACGACGACGTTGTCCAAGGCCTCAAGGCCCAGCCACTGTTGGACAAAGTGTCGGGTGAATCGCTTTGATTTGGGGTCAGCCAACATACGCTGGATTTGGGCATCCAGAGTCTTCGGCGATTTGAGCTTGCCGGAAAAGGCGAGGTCGAGGAGCGGGGCGTCCGGAATGCTGGACCAGAGAAAGAAGGAGAGACGATTGGCCAGCTCCAGGTCGCTGACGGTGTGGGAAGGTTTTTGGGGTTCGGTTTGAACGAGATAAAGGAACTCGGGTGAGGCCAGCACAGTGCCGAGGACCTCGATCACGGTTTCTTGGAAAGTGGCGAAGCGAGGGCGGTATTTTGTGAAGAGCTGGTGGTAGGCTGCGATGTCGCTATCCGCAATCGGACGTCGCCACGCCCGCGTCATGAAGCGCTTCAGAATCTCCCGGACATACGCGTTTTCATCCTTCTGGTTTGGGCTCTTAAAGAAGATGGCGGTGTGGGACTTTGGCGGCCATGTCTCATAGAGTCCGGCTTCCACTTCGACGTAGTCGATTTCCAGATTTACCGGCGGATTCTTTCCTCCTTTACCGGTCGAGGAAATGTTGTGGATTTCGAGATACTCCGTGCAGTTGGGAAAGCTTCCGATTTCGTACATTTTTCGAAAGGGGTTTCGCGGCAGCCCCGCAAGCGGAACATCAAAGGTGATAAACTTCGGATCCTTGGTGGAAGCGGTCACTTCAACGTCCCGCTCGCTGACGATGACGGACCCTCTTCCCTCATTGTTGCTTTGAAAGCCGAAAACCAATCTGAGGTTTGCAGACTGCCCGGGCTGGCGTTCGCTTGCCCCGACGCGAATCCGGACCCGTAGGATGCCTTCATCTGGAACCGAGTTTCCGAGATCGAGGTGGAACTGTCGGGAAGGCGGGAGCACCGCGACGACGCTGGAGACCGGCGGGATGGCGGAGGTGGTTTTGTCCGGTTTGAGATTCCAGATCCCTTGGCGGGACTCACCATCTAGGATAACGTAGTAGGCCCAGTTATAGGAAAAGCCCTCACCGGTGTCCTTGTTGACAACGTGGGTATACCGGATGTCTTTGGCATTCGCGGAATTTTTGGGAGGGATGGGTTTCTGTTTCAAGGCGGAGGCTTTGTCCATCGCCTCTTGCATCGGGATCTGCCAGGTCACCACCGGAGGGCGGTCTCCTTCGACGGTTGCTTTTTGCAGGGCCTCGATGGCTATCTCGCGATAGGTCTCAAGCTGCGTCGCCGACATCTGGAGATACTTTGAGATGTTTTTGAAGCCGTCCTCGGATGTGTTTTCGGGCGGGAGTGCCTCGGTAAACGGAAGGTTGAGGTCCAGCAAGTCCTGCAGGGCGTGGTTGTATTCGTAGTTTGCCATGCGGCGAAAGGAACTGTGACCTCCGGCATCTCTCCGGGCCTGGGAGGCCTTTTGCATTTCCTTCCCCAACCATTCGATGATTCGGGCTCTGTCCTCATCCTTGAGATGGTAGTTCGGTTCGCCCGCCGGCGGCATCTCGCGCTTGCTGAGGACGTCGTAGATCTCGATCCACCGATTGATGTCCCTACCCGTGAGAAGATTTGGATCCAGTTGGTCGATTCGAAGTCCCGCATTGGACTTTTTCGGACCATGACAAGCGGTGCAGGATTTTGCGAGGAGTGGAGCGACGAACTTTTGATAGTCGTCACGATTGGCCTTCTGCATGGGTTCCGCCGTGCCAACGGGGATAAATGATCCTGCCAGCCCAACAAGTGTCAGGGTGGTGGCAAGTTTTGTTCGAAAGTGGAGAGGCATAATTGAGTTTCCGGACGGGAGCAACGGGCTATTTTTTGACTCCCTAGATCTCTTCTAGAAGATCGTAAAGGTCCGGATCATGTTCCTTAAGCTCGGCCCGGACGAAGGGGTAGAAATCGTTATCAGGGCTTGGGCTCCATCCGCCACTACTGCGAAAAGAGCGAGCAGCAAAGTCGCCGTGGTTGCAAGGACCAACTGGTGCACGGCAAGGATCTGGCTACTCATCCTGAACAGGACGGTTTTTCCAAAGTTATTGTTCACACGAAGCCGCCTAGTCGGAAGTGGAGCATGACGTTGCGAGTGAGCCGTGAGAACGGGCCGAGGAGTAGTTTTCACGATTCAAGTCTATCCTAGCACCTCCTCCCACGTCTCGCAACAAATAACGACTCCGGGGCGCGCTGGCAAGGAGCCTGACGCCACCGGCGCGGGTAGCGGCAGGGAATCCAAGGTTGGGTTACTCCCCCTTCGAAGCAACTCCGAGGCTACCGCTGTTTATCGTGCCGTTTGCCGTGGGCTTTTTGCCCTAATCGGCCGCGGTCAAAGTGTCCTGAAAAACGCCCGGATTACAGATCTTTCAATGCAGGCTAAGATAGAAAAAAGCCGACCTCAAATTGAGGTCAGCCTGGTGGAAGTTTCGGGAAAAGATTCCCTAAGTGCACCCGGCAGGACTCGAACCTGCGACCTTCTGGACCGCAACCAGAT
>JAPLCP010000191.1 GCA_026392155.1 Armatimonadota bacterium
AAGTGCGGCGACATGAACACCAGCCTGATCCAGACCGCCCAAGGCCGCACGATCATCTTGCAGCACACGGTGACGCTCCCACGGCCCTACTCCCGCCTGAATGTCATTGAGGGCTCTAAGGGAATCTTCATGGACTACCCCGCGCGCTTCTATATCGAGGGCCAGAAAGGCGGCGAGGACTTTGTCGGCACCGAGGTCTACAAACAGTACGAAGACCCGCTCTGGCAGCGTGAGGGAGAGCTGGCGCGCAAGCTCGGAGGCCACGGCGGGATGGACTACATCATGAACTTCCGCCTAATCGAGTGCTACCAAAGTGGCCTCACCCCGGACATGAACTGCTACGATGCCGCCGCCTGGAGCGCCCCCGGTCCGCTCTCGGAGGAGTCCATTCAGAAAGGCAGCTCCGGGATCACCTTCCCCGACTTCACCCGCGGCAACTGGAAGTAGACGCCGATTTTAACCGGCGGCACGTTTGAGCGTGAGGACAGTGACTTCGGGCGGGCAGTTGAGGCGCATTCGTGGCGGGAGCACGCCGACGCCACGGGTGGTGTAGAGCGGCATGCGCTCGACATAGGTCAGGCCCGCCGGGTAGCGCTTGCCTTCGTCGGGGAGGCGGAGTGGGCCGACTCCCGGTAGCACCAGCTGCCCCCCATGCGTGTGGCCGGAGAGCATCAGCGATGCCCCGGCGTCGGCGGCAAACGAGGCACGGTCGGGCTCGTGCCAGAGGAGAATGCAGGGGGCTCTGCTACTTTTCAGCAGCGCCTTGGGGTCGGTGGGGCGTGAGATGGCACTGCGAAGCCCTGCTATCTCTAGCTCGGCTTTCTCGCTCCGAAGTGAGGCGATGGTGTCCAGAAGTGGCGTGATCCCGGCGCTTTCCCAGAGCTCTTGGGGAGGATCGAGCGGCGGGGCGGGGAAGTCGTGGTTACCAAAGACCGCAAAAGCCCCTCGGCGAGCGCTGCGTGCCAGTGGCTCCAAGGCATTGACGCAAGCGGTCATGTCGGCGTTGTAGTCACCTTCGCGGTCGCAGATATAGTCGCCGACAAGTAGCAATAGATCAGGCTTGGCGGCTTTGGCTAGTGCGAGGGCGGGCGTAAGGCTCTCGGCGGGGAAGCTCGGGCAGACGTGAAGATCTCCTAAGATCACAGCACGCAGGCCATCGAAGGCAAGCGGAAGCTGGGGCAGCGTGACGGTAATACTCTCCACAACGGGCTGATGCGCCTCACGTCGCCCATAAGCGGCAAGCGCCGCTGTGCCGCCCCCAAGAAAACTTCCCGAGAGCAGCCAGCGGCGCAGAACCGTACGCCGGGAGGGCTTAGCGCTTCGGCTCAGCCGCTACCGCCATGTCTGTACGGACGCTACCGTCGCCACCCAGCGCGGGCAGAGGCATCGGGCCGCCGTCGTAGAAGCCACCACCACCGCCGGGATAGGGATAGATTCCCCAGCGATTGAACTGCTCCATGGTGCCATCGGAGTAGCGAATGGTGACATTGCCCTGGCTGTCCCAGGTGATCGTGGCGGGCAGACCGGCCTCGGGGCCCTTGACCGTTCCTCGGCCACTGCCATCCGGATTGTGGGTAAAGATCGCCTCGTAGCCATCGGAGGTGCTCATGCGGGTGCCGCTAGCGCCGTCGTTGCGCCAGGAGCCTGCGGACTCATTCCAGACCTTGCCGTCTGCCGACTCGCTGCGGTTGAGCCACGACGAACCATTGCCTCCCCAGTTGCTCGCGCCCTTGTCTTTCCAGCCGTCAACGTAGACATTCTCGTACTTTGAGCTGCCCGAGGCCCAACCCGCGTTGGTGATGTTCTCCGACGAGCCATACGCGCCTTTTAGAAAGCCCGCCGTGAACTTGTAGCTGGACTTCCAGACCTGCGGGAACGTCTCCCAGCTTGTCGGCCAGGTGCTGACGATCTCTCCGGCGGGCTTGCTGAGTGCCTCGTCTTCAAAGAGCTCGGTCTTGATCTGACCGTCTTTCTGTGAGACCTTCGCCCAGAGCCCAAGGTAGTAGTCGTAGTAGGTATAGTTCTGCGCCTCACCCCACCAAGGCCACGGTGCTATCGTCATGCCAGCAGGATCGTCTTCACTTCGGGTTACCTTCTTGGCGCGTGAGCCTGGGCCACTCTGCATCATGTTCTTCAGGAATGCCCCTAGCTGAGGAACGTCACCGTTTGCATAGCCTGCCCCCGCACTCGGAGGAGGTGCTCCCCCCACCGCTCCTAGGGCCATGTTGTCACGCGCCGGCCCCATGCCATCCACCGCTCCAAACATCGTCCCGCCGGAGAAGAGCTTGCGCACCACACTGCCCACACGCTCTTGCGTCGCCCGTGTTACCGGCCCCGCGGGAGTGGAGACACCGCCGCCACCCGAGCAGCCCGCCAGCCAGAGAAGACCCGTGCCGCCCATCAAAGAAAACATTCCACGTCGATTTAGCTTCATATCTAGGTTCCTTATTTTTCCCAAAAAGCGTACCCCGCTCCGATACTCTTAGAGTAATTTTATCCGATTTACCTTCAAAAATATTATTCGGCACTTTTGAGCATTTTCGCCAGCCAGCCCAGTAAGCCCGCAAAGCCTGCCAGTGCCATGGTAATCATCACCCCCGAGGGTAAAACGAGAGGATTTCCCCCTATCACCACCACAAATGCGAGAGCAATGCTAAGCGCCAATAGGGCCAGTGCGGCGCATGCAACTCCCCAGCAGGCCGCTTTTCGCAGGCGCAAAAGAAGCGCTCCCACGCTTGCCAGGCAGCAAAAGCTCACCAAGGCTACCAGTACCGTTAGGACAAGCTCGCCGCCCGGGCTGCGCACCAGAGTGAAGACAAAAAAGCTCCCCAGAATTAGGTTCAGTGCCAGAGTGACTCCCTCCAAGGAGCTCCAGCGAGCTTGCTGCTTTTGCATGGCTCAGGATACACGATTTTGCTCGGATGGGCAGTAGCCCCCCTGCTCTCTTGGCCGGGGCACGGCAAGTCCTCAGCGCATATCCTATGACCATGAGCAACGAACTTTCTTCTTTTTCCGACGCACTCGCCGAGCTTGTCAGCACCGCAGGCAGCTCCCTAGTGCGCGTGGATGATGGCACGCGGCTGACGGCTACAGGGTTGGTCTGGGAGCCGAATGTGATCGTCACCACAAGCCACGGCACGGAGCGCGACGACGATCTTTTCGTGATCACCTCGGAGGGCATGCGGCTTCCTGCACAGCTTATTGGCCGTGACCCCGAGACCGATCTGGCAGCGCTTCGCGTGGAGGCAGAGCTGAGTGCCATCGCCCACCCTAACGAAAACTTTGAGCCGCGTCTTGGACAGCTTGCTCTGGCACTCTCTCGCCCCGGAGACTATGGCCTCGTCGCAACGCTCGGCATCGTGGCGTCCGTCCAAGCGACCCAAACGGCAGGAGCTCCCGAGTACATTGTCAGCACCGATGCGGATCTCTATCCTGGCAGCTCGGGGGGGGCACTTCTCGCCGCAGACGGAAGGCTCATTGGGCTCATCAACCGTGGCTTTGGGCGTGGAATGGGCGTGGCTCTAGGGACACCTCTTGTGGCTCGTGTCGTGACGGCGCTGCTTCAGCACGGTCGCGTGCCACGTGGCTACTTAGGGGTCAAGATGCAGCATGTCGCGCTTCCCGATGGGCTGCGGGTCACCCACTCCCTGGCGCAAGAGAGCGGCCTTTTGGTGATCCATGTCGAGCCGGAGGGAGCTGCCCATGCTGCGGGCGTGCTGCTGGGCGACACGCTGATCGGGCTAGATGGCACGCCACTCGACGATGTCTCAGGGATCCGTGAGCGCCTCGCCGCAGGCCGTGCTTTCACTCTGGAAATCCTGCGGGGTGGCCAGCGCCAGACTTTAACGGGAACCGCAGCCACCTCCCCGGCGTAGAAGCGAGTATGAAAAAAATCTGCACGCTGATTGTGGCTCCCTACGCTCCCGTTCGCGTCGGGCTGGCAGCCTTGCTACGCGAGTCAGAGGCGATCTGCGTGCAGGGGGAGCTTCCAGGCAATCTGGAGACACTCACGAGAATGCTCCCCGGCCTCACCCCGGATGCGATTCTCTACGAGGGCGATGGCCTTGAGGCGCTCCTTGGCGTTATCATGCAGCTACCTGATCCCCCGGCACTGGTGGTTCTCGGGGACAGTGCTAGCCGCGACCTGCCGCGCCTTCAGGCGACGAGTACGCTCCCTGGCTGGGGCTATCTCAGTCGCGACTCCGAGGCCAGCACGCTCGCCTTGGCACTACAGTCAGCGGCAGCGGGACTGGTCGTCCAAGAGCCACAGGCCTCAAGTGCACCTTCTCACGCTCCCACAGATGATATCCTGACGGCCCGTGAGCTGGAAGTGCTGGCCCTCATGGCGCAGGGCCTCCCCAATAAGCTCATCGCCTTCAAGCTCGGTGTCACGCTCCACACCGCCAAGTTCCACGTGGCCCAGATCCTCGCCAAGCTAGGAGCCGCCAGCCGCACGGAGGCCGTCACGCTCGGTGCACGCCGCGGCCTGATCGCGCTGTAAAAGAAAAAACTACTTCCGCTTGGCGATGGCATGGCTCCACAGAACCGTGGTCCAAGCGGCCTGTGCCAGCGCGATTCGAATCGGCTTCACAAAAGGATTGTACCGTGGAACAAAATGAGCCAGGGCGCGGTATCCTAGGTACAATGGTCACCGATGCCCTGGCTCCCACTCTTCCGTCGGAGCGCTCACGCCCCGTGAGCGCTCCGTCGTACTTGCTCTCCGTTGCGATCCCGGTCTACAACGAGAAGAACACGCTCTTGCAAATCTTAGAGCGCATCCGTGCCGTCCCGGTACCGATGGAGATTCTCTTGGTAGACGACGGCAGCACCGACGGCACCCGCGAGCTACTTAAAAGCGAGGTCGAGGGAGTGTGGGACAATGTCCGCGTGCTCTACCACCCTCAAAACAAAGGCAAGGGCGCCGCCATTGTCACAGCAATCGGGGCCGCCACGGGGGATTACTTAATCGTCCAAGACGCTGATTTAGAGTACAACCCCGAAGACTATCCTCGGCTCCTTGCCCCTCTCCTCTCCGGCGAGGCGCAAGTGGTCTATGGCTCGCGCTTTGCAGGCAAGATCGAGAACATGCAGCCCGCCAACCGACTTGCCAACTTTCTGCTCACCAACACCGCAAATCTGCTCTTTCCCGGCGCACGCCTCACCGATGAAGCCACTTGCTATAAAGTCTTTAAGATGGATGTTTTGAGGCAGTTTACGCTAAGCTCCCAGCGTTTTGATTTCTGCCCCGAAGTAACGGCAAAAGTGCTCAAGCGCGGGATTAAGATCCACGAGCTACCCGTAAACTACCGAGCGCGCACCATGGCGCAGGGCAAGAAAATCCGCCCCTCAGACTTTCTTCAAGCGCTCTGGACACTGATAAAATATCGCGTTTCCGACTAACGAGAAACTGACTAATAACCGACCATAGAACGTAGAAGTCGTTATGCGTTCGTTACATACAAAAGTCGTTATTTTACTATCCCTATGCTTTCTCTGTTGTTCGATGGGGCTCTTTGCCTGGCAGAGCCAACAGCGACAACTACTCAACCATGCAGCATATCTGCTCAATGTTGAGGCGCAAAAACGAACCTATCGCCTCCTAGAGCTGATCAGTGCTCCTCTAATCAACTACTGCCAAACCGTTGTCCAGCAAAAAAACCTTACGGATTTTCTGGCAGCACCACTTGCTCTCCCCAAAGAGCTAGACGGGGCCTGGATCTTTGACAATAACGGCGCGCGTCTCTACACGCAGCGAAAGCGCGACAGTATCACACTGACCTGGGCAGACATCCGGGAGCAGCACAATAAGAAAAATAGTCATTTTTTCGTCGAGACTCCCCAAGGGCTCCTAGAGCTTTACCGGGCAAGCCTACCACAAGGTGCGGGAGTGGTCTTCGCAGGCAAGCTCTGGACGCCCGCGGTACTCAAGCAGATTGAGGGAATCATGGGTAGCACGGCGACACTCTATAGTCGCTCACATGCCCCACGGCAGGACCTAGATGATAAGGCACAGGTGCAGCTAGAGGTTCCTCTTGATCCCAATACCCCCAACGTGACCCTACACCTGAGCTTTCGTGCCCCCAGCCTTCAGATGCAGCACGAAGCCTTTCAAGCCACACCCATCTGGCTGTTTCTCTTCAGCACCGCTCTACTTTTCGTCCTTTCTATCGCTCTCTACCACTGGATCAGCTTCCCCCTTAAACGTCTGACAACCGCTCTGCGTGAGGAGAGTCTAGAGCCTCTAGCAGCCCTGAAGCCGGACACACAAGAAGTTCATGAGCTGGCAGGAATGGTGCGCACTTTCTTTGCCCAACGCCAGACCATTCAGCAGGACCGTGATCTTTTAGAAGCGCGGGTCGAGGAGCGTACACAAGAGCTGAGCGATACCATTTCCTCCATGTCGGAGACTCAGGCACGCCTCAAGGCTGTTTTAGCAAACTTACCGGTGGTTGTCTTCGCACTAGATGAGCAGGCCAAGGTGACTTTCTTTGAAGGTCAGGGAATGAAGAGCATTGACATTGTGATACCTCAAGTCGTAGGGCGCTCTGTCTACCGACACTTTCCTTTCCGCCGTACCTCCGAGTATGGACGCTATATCAAGGATGTTCTAACCGGGGAGAAGCGCGCGTGGACGATGCCACTAGGGTCACGTTGCTTTGATGTTCAGTGTAGCCCTCTTCGAGGCGAGAATAATCAGGTAGTGGGAGTGATCGGAGTCGCCCTTGATGTCACGGAGCGCGTACGTTTTGAAGACCGTCTTGTACACCAAGCCAAGCACGATGCCCTCACGGGGCTACCAAACCGGCACTTTTTCCAAGAGCGCCTAGAGCAGGCGCTGGCTCAGGCTACTTGCGATAGTCGCCAAGTAGCGCTTCTCTTTTTGGATCTGGATAACTTCAAGCTGGTCAATGACACGCTGGGCCATGAAGCGGGCGACCAGCTCCTCCAGCAGATTACCCTGCGTATCAACGGGCTCCTAGGGCCAGGCCGCATGCTCGCCCGACTCGGGGGTGACGAGTTCACGATCTTAGTGGAGCACTTCTCTTCTCCTACCAGTGTCGAGCAGCTTGCAGAGCGTATTCGGATGGTGATGGAAGAAAGCTTCTTATTAGAGTCACAGGAGATCTTTTGCCGTAGTAGCGTAGGCGTGGTCTACAGTACCCCAGAGTCCACCGTAGGCGAGATGCTACGTAACGCCGATATCGCCATGTACCGCTCTAAAGAGAAAGGCAAAGGCCGACACACGACATTTGATGAGAGCATGAACCTTCACTTACAAGAGCGCCTTGCCCTCGAATCGGACCTGCGTCATGCCCTCCAAAACGATGAGCTGATGCTCTACTACCAGCCGATTATCTCACTAGAAAGTGGCCTGATGGTAGGAGTCGAGGCGCTCGCGCGCTGGGAGCACCCGCGCCTGGGCACCATTCTCCCCTCACGCTTTGTGGCCATTGCGGAGGAATCTGGCCTCTCCAGTAGCTTGGACTACTGGGCTCTGCACACTGCTTGCCGTCAGTTTGGGATCTGGAACAAACAGATAGAGACTCCTCTCAATATCAGTGTCAATATCTCCACCCGGCAGTTTCAGCGAAGTGACCTAGACCGAGCTGTGCAGATGGTCCTGGCCGACACGGAGCTAGACCCGCAGAAGCTCACGCTAGAGATCACTGAGGGCGTGATGATGCAGGATCCCATAGGAGCGAGTAGCATTCTAGGGCGCCTCAAAGCCCTCGGAGTGCAGATCGCGATTGATGACTTTGGAACGGGCTACTCCTCCATGGCCTATCTGAGCAACCTACCGATAAACACACTCAAGATTGACCGCTCGTTTATTACCCACATGACGGATCAGAAAGAAAACGTGGCCATTGTCGAGGCTATTATTCATCTGGCGCGTGCTCTCTCTTTAAAAGTAACCAGCGAGGGTGTGGAGACTGCCGAGCAGGTGAAGGTCTTGCAGTGGCTCAAGTGCCATCAGGCGCAGGGCTACTTCTACTCAAAACCTCTTACCCAGAGCCAGCTTGAGAAGCTTATTCTGCAGCCCAAGCATCTTAAGAAAGTGGCATAACGTGCTACAATGGGGTTATTATGAGTCCTTTCTTTGTTGCTCTCTGCTTACTCTTCCCGCAGCCACCCGCCGCATCTGCTCCCAATAAAGCGGCCCTTGTGGTTCAAGAGCAGCTTGTCGAGCTTAGCCTGCTCCAGTCGCTTGCTCCACTCAAGCTCACCCCCGAGCAGATTGGAAAGCTCTTGCCTGCGCTCAAAAAAGCACGTGAGAGTGCTGTTGAGCTCAACAAACAAGACGACGAAGACCTGGTACGAATTGGCCCTGAGGTTGCCAAAGCGCGGGCGCAGGCCATTGCCGGGAGTGGCCTGCCCGATACCATTGAGAAGCGCGTCCTGGAGATGCAGCGCCTGGCTGCCTCGCGCCGCCTGGAGGCCACTCGTAAAACGGTCAAGGCTATCTTAGAGCCCCTTCGCGAGCTTCTCACGGAGAGCCAGAAAAGCGAGATCGAGAAGCTAAGTGAGACGTTCTACGGCGGCAAGCGTGTTCCCAAAGAGTACGCCAAAGACCCCAGTAAAGCCCCCAAAGACGTGGTTCAGGAGCTTGCGATCTCGGCCTATATCGAGCGCACACTGCTCTTTGACAAGACCATTGCCTTGCTGGAGCTCATGAAAGCGGCTCCTAAACCGGAGTAACGTCCGCAAGCGGAAGGCGAAAAAGCTCACGCTGCTCGTTGCCGAGCAGCAGGGTCTGGTTGTCCAGAAAGCAGATTGCCTCGCACTGCTTGGCACTCTCCAGAACCTGGCGCTTGACGGCCTTGCTGAGGAGCTTATCTCCCACGCCGCGTGTCTCGAAGATCCAGACAGATGCCACGGGGAGCTGCGCCAGCACCGCGAGATACTTTCCATCGGGGGAGAGATCTGCGCCTGTCACCCAGCCGCCCAGCCCACTGCGCTGATCCAGCCGTGTGAGCGTGTTGGTCTTTTCCGTGTTTTCACTATCCAACCGATAGAGCACCGTGCTATCGGAGGGGAAGAACGGCGAGCCTGCCGCGCGGTGCTTGGTCAAGAGATGGAGCTTCTTGCGGTAGACAAAGACCGCCTCGCAGTCGAAGCGCCACTCGGTCTTTTTTGGAGGAAACTCGGTCTGATCGGGGTAGGCCACCCGAATTTTCGTGGCCATGACAGTAGCCTTCTTCGGCTCTGGCTCCCTGAGCTTATAGACACAGAGATCGTCGCGCTTGTTGGCATTGTTGCCCATATCCGAGATATAGAGCGTGCCACTCTCACGATCCAGCGCGATATCTTCCCAGTCTTTATTGGCAGCATCCTCAACTTCGATCTCCGCCACAAAGCTTCCGTCGGCATGGATCGCAAAAAAGCGCGAGCGATCGCCGCTGTCGTTGTGTGCCCAGAGAACTCCCGGCGAGCGCTGGCTGGCCACCAAGCCGCTCAGCTCCGAGAGGGCATCTTTTCGGATCGTCCCCGTGGGAATCCACCGACGCTTTTTGGGCTCCTGCATGACTACAGTTTACCGCCCCAGAGTCAGCTTCTGTGGATCGTCGGTGGTCTGATAATTTTGGGTAAGCTGTCGCTCCTCCACGCGCTTCAGACGCGCCTCCACGCCATCTAGCGCCGAGTCAAATGACAGATCAAACTTGGTCGTCGTGTCTCGAAGCGCTATCATTTGCTCTTTGAGGGAGCTCAGCTCTGCCCGCAGCTCCTCGCTCATCTGAACCGTGCTTCCCTCCGTCCCCTTGCGCGCCTTGATCTTCTCCATCTCCTGCCGGTGCCACGACGCGACTCCAATGATAGAAATGATACCCACGAAGATCACGAGTAAGATAAAGACTGCTGCGATTTCTCCTGCCATGCCTACTGCTCCGTTCTCAAGCGTGCGAGAGGATCGTTTGCGGTCGTGGTGTACGACGAGCGGGTCTCCATCCGATCAACGCGCTCTTCCATGCGTGTCAGCGCTGCATCAAACGACATGTCGTAGCGCATGGTCGTGTCTCGGAGCTGGCGCACTTCGTTGCGGAGCTCATCAATTGCCACCTGCACTCCTACATCGTTTGCCTGAACACTCTTGGCCTTAATCTCAGCCATCTTCAGCCGATGGTGCAAGATCGCTTTCATCCCAGAGTGACATCCAATGATCACTGCGATTCCCAAAAACATCTGCTCAGGTTCCATAAGATCTATCCTCGCGCCACACACAGGGCATCGGCGAGCGACAGCCGCCCGGCGTAGAGCGCTTTGCCGACTATGACAGCTTCTACGCCTCTTTGTTGCACAGCGACGAGCTGTTCAATATCCGCAATCCCCGCCACGCCGCCTGATGCGATCACCGGAAGGCCCACGGCCTCAGCAAGTGCCGCGGTTGCCTCCACATTGACGCCCTCCAGCATACCATCGCGGGCAATATCCGTGAAGAGAAACCGCCGCGCCCCCAGAGCCGCCATGCGCTTGCAGAAAACCTCCACCCGCTCACCGCTGGTCTCTTTCCAGCCATGCGTCGCGACAAAGCCCTCGCTGGCATCCGCCCCGATAATCACGTGCTCGCCGTATTTTTCCAAGATCGCCGCAATCGCCTCCGGGTTGCCCGCCGCGCTGGTGCCGACAATCGCCCGGCTCGCCCCCAGCGCCAGCATCGCCCCGACTTTCTCCGGCGTGCGCAGACCGCCGCCCACCTGGACAGGAATCGAAACCGCCGCCAGAATGGCTTTAATCACCGGATGGTTCGTCGCCTCGCCGGTCTTTGCGCCGTCCAAGTCCACGATATGAATCCGCGTCGCCCCGGCCTTCTCAAAGCCAAGCGCTGTTGCCACCGGATCGTCGGCCACTTTTTCGCTCGTCCCAAAATCGCCTTTTCGTAGACGAACCGCCTGCCCGCCAAACAGATCAATGGCGGGAATAATTTCTAATGCCAATCTAATTCCTCTCCAGACCGCCGGTTGAAAACCGGCGTCTGCAATGGCACTGCGTGCCGCAAAGCCCGTGCCGGGCTACCGTGCTAATTCCTCAGCCCGGCACGGGCTTCGCAGCCGAAGGCTACTGTTGACGCCCAATTCCCTTGGGCGGATTCAGAGCCTCGCGAAGTTGTCGAGAATTTGCAGCCCCACTTTGCCGGATTTCTCGGGGTGGAACTGGACACCGAAGATATTTCCCACGGAGACGGCGGAGCAATACGTCAGCGTGAACTCGGTCTGGGCGGCGACGACACTTGGATCGTCCGGGGCGCAGTAGAAGCTGTGGACGAAGTAGACCATCGCGCCGGGCTCTAAACCGGCCATGAGGGGGCTTTCTTTGGGGAAAGTGAGCGCGTTCCAGCCGATCTGGGGG
>JAPLCP010000193.1 GCA_026392155.1 Armatimonadota bacterium
CCAAAAGAAATACTGAGTTCAATTTCCACATTATTTAATTTAGAGATAGCCATTCAGAGCAATGGCATTCGTATTCTTCGACCAAAAAGACCACCAATACCATTGACGATTAGCGAAGTTAATCATAATATATTTAATTACATTCCTGGCCCATTCGCATCGTTAAATAGGCAACGGATTGATGTAAATAATCTAGATTCAATATATCATGACTATCTTGCATTATTAGACAATCAACTGAAGGGCAAGGTTTCGATCAAATCTCCTTTGAAAATCTCTGAAACGGATCCTGAAATTGTGAATATATTATCTTCATTGTTTCTAATTTCTGCAATTCATCAAATTAATATTAATCGAATAATGCCTAAATACCCAGATTGGCTACAAGAAACTGGTTCATTAATTCTAAAAATAGAAGGCGATTTCTTGCCTGGTTCTAGGATAGAATTAATATTAAAAAATAATAAAACTGGTGATGTCGCATTTCGTAAAAGTGGAATCTTCAGGTGATTCAAGTAAATTTACTTGGGGCTTTCTCCAATGAACCTCATTGGAGTAAATGCTGTCCCAAAAACGGTCGTTTTTGAGACGTGTTGCTGCCTACCTGACGGACTACAGTACTGTCGTCTTCGGACGCCTTTCATGTTTCTACGACTATACCAAAGCCCTATATCAGAGTGCAAGGGGTTGGGTAAGTTTGTTGAGGCGGTCTGGAAAAGGCAGGCTAAAGGGGCGAGAGTTTTGGCTTATCCGATGAAAGAGTTGGTTTATCTAGCCTCTGGATAAACGTAATCTGTGGCGGAATAAGGACACTCTCTGAGGGAGTTGGGCAAGCCTGCTACTCGATACGCTTATCCAGACGGAGATTTAGCCAAATCCGTAGCGGGGTTGGCAAAAGCGGCGATAGAATATTCGTAGGCCGAGGGGGGCTTGTTGGACGCTCTCCCGGCGCTGGTTGAGAAAGGAAACACGATCATGAGTAAAGTGAAACTACACCTGCAGAACCTTCCCATTGCGGAGAAATTGGCCCTGGCGCGGCGTATTCTCGCCAAGATCAAGAACAACCCCGACCTGCCCCAGGCACAGGCGCTTGTGGCCCCTACGGAAGCCGAGGTAGATGCGCTTGAGGCCGCCGAGACAAAGGTGCAGGGCTCGCGGCAGCAGGCAATCGCAGACACGCTGGCGCGGGATGCGCAGGAGACGAAGACGGATCAGGTGCTGCGTGTGATGGGCGAGGCGGTGGAGAAAGAGACTGGCGGGGATGCGGCCAAGATCCACGGGGCGGGGCTAGAGACTGCGGCGGAAAAGTCGGCGATTGGGCCGCTTTCTGCACCGGCGCACCTCGCCGTGACGCAGGGCGATGAAGATGGGGAGCTGAGCGTGTCGTGCGACAAGGTGCGCGGAGCCAGCTCGTACTTGTGGGAAGTCACCGAAGATGCCACGGGAAAGAGCGGCTGGCGAGGGGCAGGCGTGAGCACCAAGTCCCACCATGAGCTTCAGGGGCTCACCAGCGGCGTGCGCTACCATGTCCGGGTCGCCGCCATTGGTGCCGCTGGACAGAGCCCCTTCAGCGACGCGATAGCCAAGGTCGCACCGTAGCCACCCAATAAAATTGGGCGTCGTCCTTTGGGAAAACAAAGCCCGTGCCGGGCTGGAGAGTTGGATTCCCCAGCCCGGCACGGGCTTTACAGTGCGTAGCGCTACTCGACGCCCCGTTCACGGGGCGGAGCTAGTTCTCCATCAGCTCGGATTCTTTGGTCTTGGTCATCGCCTCTAGCTCAGCGACGTACTTATCCAGGAGCTTCTGGACATCTTTCTCCGCGCGCTTGGCCTCGTCCTCGGTCACTTCTTCGTCTTTTTTGAGGTGCTCGTTGGCATCGCGGCGGATGTTGCGCAGAGCCACACGACCCGCTTCGGCCTTTCCGGCGAGCTGCTTGACGAACTCTTTACGGCGCTCGGTGGTGAGGGCGGGGATATTGAGGCGGATGCGAACCCCATCGCTGTTGGGGTTGAGGCCTAGGTTGCTGTTCATGATCGCTTTTTCAATCAGCGGCATCGCGGCCTTGTCCCAGGGCTCGATTAAGAGAACGCGGGGCTCGGGCGACGTGATATTGGCAAGATCACGGACGTTCATCGGGGTGCCGTAGTAGTCTACTTTCAGACCGTCCAGCATCGCCGGGTTGGCGCGACCGGTGCGAAGAGTCGCAAAATCTGCGGCGGTAGACTCCAGGGTCTTGCCCATACGGGTCTCGGTGTCTTTTAAAATCGAAGAAACGCTCACGAAGAACTCCTCTCGACCAGCGTCCCAATCGGCTCGCCGACCACGGCTCGCTGGATATTGCCGGCGACGTTCATATCGAAGACGATAATCGGCAGGTTGTGTTCCATACAGTGGGTAAAGGCGGTCAGATCCATGACGCGTAGCTTCTTGTCCAGCGCCTCCTCGAACGTCAGGTTCGTGTAGGGCTTGGCATCGTCAAACTTACGCGGGTCTTTGTCGTAGACCGCATCGGTGCCGTTCTTGGCCATCAGCACCACATCGGCTTCCAGCTCAACAGCACGCAGGGCGCTGGCGGTGTCGGTGGTGAAGTACGGGTTGCCCGTGCCACCTGCCAGAATGACCACACGGCCTTTCTCCAAGTGGCGGATCGCACGACGGCGGATAAAGGGCTCCGCCACTTGCGGAATCGGGATCGCGGTCTGAACGCGGGTGTCCACCGAGCATTTTTCCAGGGCATCTTGCAGTGCCATGGCATTGATCACCGTGGCGAGCATGCCCATGTAGTCGGCCTGTGCTCGGTCCATTCCCTGCTTCTCCCCCACGGAGCCGCGCAGGATATTCCCGCCCCCTACCACAATGGCGATCTGAGCACCGGTCGCCTGAATAGACGCCAGCTCCAAGGCGATCTTTTGAATCGTCTCGGGCTCGATCCCATAGCCTTGCTCACCGGCAAATGCCTCACCGGAGAGCTTGAGCAAGACACGATTGTAGCGGGGACGGGACTCCATTTCGCTTATCCTTCGGCTTTCTTGACGTTCTCACCTACCTGGAAGCAGGCAAAACGCACCAGAGCCGCGCCGGGGGTCTCTTTGACAAGCTGCCCAACGGACTTCTTGTCGTCGCGAATATACGGCTGGTTGAGCAGCACGATCTCCCCGAGAAACTTGTTCAGACGGCCCTTCACGGCTCCCTCGATCACCTGAGCAGGCTTACCCGCCATCTTCGGATCGGCGGCAGTCTGCTCGGTCAGAAGCCGAGTCTCTTTCTCGATCGTTGCCGCGTCCACATCCTCAGAGCTCAGGAAACGGGGCTTGGCAAACGAGATGTGCATCGCGACCTCACGGCCCAGCTCCGCCACACTCTCACCCGATAGCTCGACCAGAACGCCGATCTTACCCCCATCGCTCGATGGCCCACCAGGGTTGTGGATGTAGCTGACCAGGGTGTTGCCTGGCGCGGCGTTGAAACGTGTGAAGCGGCCAAAGACAATCTTCTCACCAATGGTGCGCACCGTCTCGTCGTAGAACTCCTTGAGCCCCGCATCAGCGATGACGGCATCGGTCGTGTCGGCTTTACCCGCCGCAGCCTTCTCCGCCAGCACACGAGCCAGCGCCTTGAAGTCGTCGTTGCGCGCCACAAAGTCAGTCTCAGAGTTCAGCTCGATCAGTGCGCCATCGGTACCACCATCGGTGATATAGGCCATGATCAGCCCCTCGCCTGCAACACGGTCGCCTTTATCTTTGACACCCTTTTTGCGCAGGAACTCGACGGCAGCCTCTAAATCACCATCGGTCTCGCTAAGAGCCTTCTTACACTCCATCATCCCAAGGCCGGTGCGCTCGCGGAGCTGCGCCACCATGCCCGCTGTAATTGCAGCCATTTTCTTTCGTGATCCTTTCGGTTAAACAGTGCCCTTTTCAGGGGAACATAGCAAAGGGTAGGATTTTTGCCCTACCCTCGCGGAAAACTCTATCGCCCAGGAGGGGGCAGAACGTAAAGACTACTCGGCGTCGGCTTTTGCTTCCTCAGCCACTACAGGAGCCTCTTCCACCACCACAGGAGCAGGTGCGGCTTCCGCTTCTAGGGCATCGGCGAAGAGCGCGTCTGCCTCATGGTCTACCGGCTTGCCTTCGTTGTCGTAGTCGAGATCAATGCCCTTCTGGTCTTCTTCAAGCTGACGGATGCGATCTGCCGATGCAGGGTCTACGCCAAAGGCAGCGGCCAAGTCACCAGAAGGAACCTCGTCCCACTCCTCTTGCTTGACTTCGACAATCGCCTCAGCAATCTTATTGGTGATCAGCTTGATCGCACGGATAGCATCGTCGTTGCCAGGAATAATGTAGTCCACATCGTCTGGGTCGCAGTTCGTGTCCACAATCGCCACGATCGGAATACCAAGAGCCTTGGCTTCCTGAACGGCGATGTGCTCTTTCTTGAGGTCAATCACAAAGAGACACGCGGGGATGCGGGGCATGTCCTTGATGCCACCCAAGTAGCGCTCTAGCTTCTCGTACTCTTCGGTCAGAAGAGCGGCCTCTTTCTTGGTAAGGCGCAGGAGCGTGCCGTCTTCGGTCATCTCCTTAAGCTGGCGCAGACGCGCGATTCGCTTCTGGATCGTGGTGAAGTTGGTGAGCATGCCACCCAGCCAGCGCTGGTTGACAAAGTACTGGCGGGAGCGCACTGCCGCTTCTTGCACGGCATCAGAAGCCTGCTTCTTGGTTCCCACAAACAAAATCGTGCCGCCATCGGAGACAATGTCCTGGATAAATTTCTGGGCATCATCGAAGAGCTTAAGGCTCTGGTGGAGGTCAATGATGTAGATTCCATTGCGGCTACCGTAGATGTAGCGCTTCATCTTGGGGTTCCAGCGACGGGTCTGGTGACCAAAGTGGACGCCTGCTTCGAGCAGGTCTTTCATGGCGATTGTGGCCATAGTTTTCTTCTGTTCCTTCTCGGTTTCTCCTCCCCACGACGCGCCCTTGCGGGACCGAGATTTATCGTGAGTGTGACATTAAAAAAGCGCGAGCCTCTCGCGCCTTACATCTGGCGAAACCTTCGCAGTTTATCACAGTAACTTTTCATCAGCAACTGCGATATAAATAGGCATGATGCAACAACAAACCGAAAAGCCAAGACTCACCACCACACAGAAGACACTCTTCGCTCTTCCTGCTCTCGTTGTGGTGCACATTGCCTACTACTGGCCGCAGCTACCCGAGCGCCTGGCATCTCATTTTGGACCTTCCGGGAAAGCAGATGGCTGGATGAGCAAGCAGGAGAACATGATTTTCTATCTTGCTCTGGTGAGTGTCTCATCAGCTCTCTGGACGAGCATAGGCTGGATTCTCAAAAAATCCCCCGATGAGAGCATCAATATCCCCAACAAAGAGTACTGGCTTGCCCCGGAGCGCCGCGAGCAGACTCTGGTGCGCATGGGGCACCAGCTGTCTACTTTTGGAGTCGCCACCATCGCGTTTCTGATGGCCGTGATGCACAGCGTTTTTCTTGCCAACCTCAATGGGGGAAAGCAGCTCGGAGCGCTGTTTTTCATCTACCTGGCTGGTTTTTTAGCCTACACGGGGATCTGGGCCTACCAGATGGTCAAGGGCTCCAAAGTTCCCGAAGCCCCCTGACCCCCAAGATTGGGGGCTGGGGGGCTAGATCGCGACGCGTTTTCCGGTAGTTGCGGACTCGACGGCACCAAAGACCATCGCGAGGCTCTTGATGTTGTCGTGGCACTCGCCCATCGGAGTGGCTCCGGTATCGAGCGCATGGAGAAAGTCTTCCAGGCTCCCGGCAATCCCACCGGAGATCTCCTCAGTGATGGGCTCTTCTGTGGATTGTGTCTCACGGTGAAAGCCTTCTGTACCGACTACTTTAGCCCCTTTCAGGATGTCATTGCCATCCCAGAGTGCGGTGCCCGCATCGCCGGTCGCACGCCACTCACACTCCCAGCTTGTGTGCAGACCCTCCGCGCACCACGAGCCCCTATAGGTGAAACGTAGACCATTTGCCATCTCAAAGAGACAAATGGCCGATGCGGCGCCTTTGTACCAGGACCATGCTGGGTTGAACTCTTCCGCATAGACGGACACGGGGTCCGCCCCCGAGAGATAGCGTGCCTGGTCAAACGAGTGAATCGCCATGTCCAGAAGCAAGACATGATCCATCTCATCACGAAAGCCCCCAAAGTGCGCCCCGATAGCGAAGTCTGCGTTCAGAATCCCCAGCGAGCCGCAGGTCTTCTCGATCAGCCGACGGTAGGCCAGAATCCGGTTGTCGTAGCGCCGCGACTGGCTGACCATGTAGAGCTTGCCGGATTTATCGCTTGCCGCGACCATTGCCCGAGCGGCCTCCATCGAGTGCGCCATCGGCTTTTCACCGATCACGGGAATCCCGTGGGCTAGTGCCGTGAGAGTCACTTCGTGGTGGGCCTCAGGGATAGTCACATCTACCACAAAATCGGGCTGCACCTCGGCGATGGCTTTCTCTAGCTCCGTGCCCATCCACAGCCCCGAAATCTTGTGCTTTTCCGCGGCGGCGGCGGCGGCACCTTCGCGAATGTCCACCCAGCCTGCCAGCGACACTTGGTCGGAGTGGGCAACGAGGTTCTTAGCCCAGCCTTGACCCATTCCTCCCGCCCCGACGAGCAGTGCACGTCTCACGACTTCTTTTCCCAGCCCAGGTTCGGGTTGGTCTCAAACCAACCCTGAGGTGCATGCGGACAGACCCGAATGCCAAGTTCCGTGGTTGGCGCGGCCCACGTGCACGCGTTGGCGATCACGCGACGGATCTCCGGCTGGAAGTAGATGGGATAGGTCTCGTGGCCCGGCGAGAAGTAGAAGACTCTCCCCCGCCCCCGGTTCCAGCAGCAGCCCGAGCGGAAGACCTCGCCGCCACCGTAGCTGGAGATAAAGACCAGCTCGTCGGGCTGAGGAATGTCGAAGTACTCCCCATACATCTCGGTGAGGGGCACGGTAAAGACAGGAGGAAGGCCCTCCGTGATTGGGTGACCAGGTCGAACCGTCCAGACTCGCTCAAGGTCGTCATCGCGCCAGATCAGCCCACATGTCGTTCCCATCAGCTTACGGAAGATCTTGGAGAAGTGCCCCGAGTGCAGGACAATCAGCCCCATGCCTTCTAAAACACGCTTATGGACTTTCTCCACGATGGCATCGTCCACTTTGTCGTGTCCCATGTGGCCCCACCACGTGAGAACATCCGTGCTAGCCAAGATCTCGTCGGTGAGGCCATGCTCGGGCTGGTCAAGTGTCGCGGTTCGCACTGTGGCACTCTCACCCAGTAGCTCACGCAGGCCCTCGGCAATCGCATTGTGCATGCCGTCAGGATAGACTTTCTGGACAGCTTCATGCTGCTTTTCGTGGAGGTTTTCCCCCCAGACAGTAACAACCATTGTTGATCCTCCAAAAGAAAAAGCCCGGCACAGATGTGCCGGGCATCAGAGCAAGCCTACCGCATCCGCTCCGTGTACTGTGACTCCCAGCCTCCCTGAGAAGGGCGACTGCGGTAGTCAACAAAAATTCCCGCCATCAGCATCAGCCAGACAAAGCCCAGCACTGCCCAGAGCCAAGTCAGCTTCGTACTTCCCCGGACATTCATGAAGTTGTAGACCACAAAGCCCGCTTTGATCACTGCGACAAACATCGCGACCACGAAGTTCATTCCCACCCAGCGCGTTGCCGCACTAAGGTCAATGTAGTAGAGAACCACCGTGACGATCAGCAGGACGAAGAGTATGCCGTACGTGAGCCAGTAGAGCGAGGGTTTCGGATGCTGGATGACCTCGACGACAGGGTTCACAGGCCCGTGCCCATGTCCGTGATCGTCGTGTCCGTGTGCAATATCAGCCATCATCTTTCCTTTACGAGATTAAGTACATCAGCGGGAACAAGAAGATCCACACGATGTCCACAAAGTGCCAGTACAGACCAATCATTTCCAGCGGCATATAGTCGTCTACGCAGGGGTGCTTGATCCAGTAGAAGAACATCAGCAGCACCATCATCACAATTCCAATGGAGACGTGGATGCCATGAAGCCCTGTCATACAGAAGTAGATGCTCATGAAGAGCCGAGCGTGCTGAGCCTCTGCTTTATAGCGCGTAAAGGCAGCATTTGGTACAGAAAAAGCAATCGTTCCATTGGGTATGGATGTTAGTCTCTGATCCATTCCTTCGGCGAGCTTAGCCGTCTGTGTGGCCGGAATTTCTAGCCCTTCTTCACTGAGTTTAGCTCCCGCCTTCTTGGCTTCTTGCATCGCCGTCCATGCACGGTTGGCGCGTGGATTCTCGGCATGACCGCCACTGTCATGACCCGCATGCTCTGTCTTGAGAATATAGAGCGCACGGGCGTAGTTGAAGTTGCGATCCGGGTAGAGACCTTCGTGTAGCTTATTGGTGTACTCAAAGTACTTGACGACCATGAAGATCATCGCACAGCCTACCACTGTCCCAATCCAGAGGATCGTTTTAATCCGCTGGCCGATCTGAGCATTGTAGACCGCAAGTACCATAAAGAGCGAGCTCGTCAGCAGGACCGCCGTATTGATCGTCCCTAGCCAAGGAAAGCCACCTTTCATCAAGCCTAGGAAGTTGTACTGGAGCAGGAACTGGTGAGCTTCCAAGTAGGTATCGAAATACATCACTCGGTAGAGAGAGTAGGCGAGGAACAGCCCCCCAAAGAACATGATCTCTGTTACCAGAAACGACCACATTCCTACCAGGTAGCTCTCGTTTTGCTGGTGAATGTTCTCATACTGCATCGAGACCCGCTGACCAGCACCATGCGAATGCTCAGCCCCTGTACTAGGCTCTAGAGCGTGCAGACTCATACGTGGGTTTCCTCTCGGACAGGTGAGCTATGCTGTGGATCCTTGTCGTGATCATGTGCATGATCCAAGACATCGTGAGCAGGATGCTCCCCATGGTACTCGTAAGCTTCCCACGTGACCACTGGGATCTCCAGGAAGTTGTGGGTAACCGGTGGTGAGGGAATCGTCCACTCAAGTCCAACCGCTCCCCAAGGGTTCGCAACAGCCTTCTCGCCCTTGAACCAGGACCACATGAGATAGAAGACAGGCAACATGAAACCAATGCCCAGAACCGTAGACCCCGCCGATGAAGCAATATGCCAAATCTGGTACTCCGGGGCGTAGAAGTGGTAGCGCCGGGGCATTCCTAAGTATCCCACAATAAACTGCGGGAAGAAGGTCATGTTGAAGCCGACAAACTGAATAATCGCGGAGAGCTTTGCGGGAAACTCGGGGTACAGGCGACCGGTCATCTTAGGCCACCAGTAGTGCAAACCTGCCATGAAGCCTAGTAAGGCCCCACCCACCATAACATAGTGGAAGTGTGCCACAACAAAGTAGGTCGCTGTCAGGTGAACATCTACGGCGATTGCTGCTAGATACATGCCCGTAAGTCCACCGATCACAAAGAGACCAATAAAACCCAGCGCAAAGATCATGTGGCTGGAGAGCTCAACACTTCCTTTGAAGATCGTTGCGATCCAGTTAAAAACTTTGACAGCAGAAGGCACCGCCACTAAAAACGAGATGATCGAGAAGACCATGCTCGAGTACATGGACTGTGCTGTCGCAAACATATGGTGGCCCCAGACCACAAACCCAAAGGCGGCAATTGCAAGCGATGACATTGCGACAAATTCATAACCAAAGATTCTCTTTTTACAGTTTGTCGCAATGATCTCGTTAATGATTCCCAGGGCTGGAAGCATCATGATGTAGACGGCAGGGTGCGAGTAGAACCAGAACATGTGCTGGAACAAAACAGGATCACCACCCAGCTCGGGCGAGAAAACTCCAAAGCCAAGAGTACGCTCGACAAGAACCACCAGAAGCGTCACCGCCACAACGGGCGTCCCCAGCATGATGATGACGGAGGTCGCATACAGCGCCCAAACAAAAAGTGGAAGGCGGAACCAGGTCATTCCGGGGGCGCGCATCTTATGCACCGTGACGATGAAGTTCAATCCGGTAAAGATGGAGGAGAATCCTCCAAGAAACACTCCCATCAGACAAAGAGCCACATTTCCATTGGCATAGATACTGGAGTACGGCGTATAGAACGTCCAGCCCGTATCCACTCCTCCTGAAAAGAGAGAGATCAAAATACAGGTTCCGCCCGCCATATAAACATACCACGAGAGCAAGTTTAAGCGCGGGAAGGCCAGATCGCGCGCCCCAATCATCAAGGGAAGAGCAAAGTTCGCCAAGATCGCTGGGACTGCCGGAATCAGGAACAAGAACACCATGATAATACCGTGCGCCGAGAAAACTCGGTTGTAGGCATCACTGGAAAGAATCTGCCCCTTAGGTGCGGTCAGCTCCAGCCGAACCAGACCTGCGGCTAGTCCTCCAAGTAAGAAGAACATCGAGACGGAGAAGAGATACAGGAGCGCAATGCGCTTGTGATCAACCGTCAGCAACCAGGACTTAATCGAGAAATCGGTATTGATATAGTTCTCGTTATCCACACCGTAGGGACTCTCCCCGTGAGCAGCACGGGCATGACCGTGGGATGCAACCGAGGTATCGTGGCTATCTAAAGTGCTCACGCTCATTGGTATTGTTCTCCTCCATACATGTAACGAAACTGCTGATTGTCTGTGCTCGCCGGAATGGACTCATCGGCAGGTGTACCACTGTGGGGCTCCTCTTTAGTTCCGATCGTCTTGACATAGGCATTGATCGCAACCACATCACCTTCCGCTAAGACTCCCTTGTACGAAGGCATGCCTTGTGGCCAACCCGCAAGAGCAAACTCATCAGGATAGAGAATCGCATTTCGCAAGTACGCATCATCGGCGGTTACGATCTTGCCACTAGCAAGCTGACGACTCTTCCCAAAGATCCCTGCAAGAGACGGTCCCCGTTTGGCAGCATCAGAACCACCCCCACCGTGACAGCCCGCACACTGGAATTTTTCGTACAGTGCCTTGCCCTGCTGCGCAAGAGAGAGTCCCCCACGGGTTGCCTCAATCCCACCAGGATTGACAGCACGTACTCCACCGCTGGCAGCCCACTTATTATAGTCGGCACGGCTCATCACATAGACCCAGCCTCCCATCTCGGAGTGCTGCGTGCCACAGTACATATTGCAGTAGATATGGTACTTGCCAATCCGGGTGGGTTTAGCCCACATCTGAGTGTACTCACCTGGCTGAACCTGGCGCTGCATACGAAACTCAGGAATATAGAACGCATGGATCACGTCTTGAGAGATCATCGTAAACTTGACCGGCTCATCCACCGGAATGTGAAGTTCGTTGTTCTCTCGGATGCCATTGGCATGTTGCATGTGCCACATCCACTGTTTCCCAATCACAAAGATCTCTTTTGCGTGCTTTGGCGGTTGATAGACCTCCCCAAAGAGCTTTGCAGACCAGACAAATATCCCTAATCCCAAAACCAAAGCGGGAAGTGTCCAGGCCATTTCAAGACCGTTGTGATGGTCTACAGGGTTAGAGCGATCCACATTATTGCCACGCTGATAGCGTGCCACCAAAAAGCCCAGCAGTCCCAGCACCAGGACCGTGAAGATCACTGTCAACGCAGTGAGAACCCAGTAGAGCACGTCTACGTTCTTCGCGTATTCCGATGCTGCCGGAGCCATAATCGGCATTTCACCCATCGGTACTCAACCCTCTCTTCTCTGCTCCCGGGACTCGCGCCGGAAGCTAATAACCATAAACGAACCTAAGGCAATTGCTGTTGCGGTTCCCAGCACTTGCAGAAGCCGAAAAACAGCGAGCCCATAGGTATTTCTCTGTGGATCGTAGTGGTAGCAGAAAAGCAAAATCTTCTCTGCCACACTCCCAATCCGACCTTGCCCCGCTTCCGTTAACGAAAGACGGACGTCCTTAGCTTTGTAGCTCACTCCAAAGTGATAACGAGAGACACGTCCCTTGGGAGTTACCATGAAAGTCGCGCTTGCATGTGCATACTGCCCCGTCTTGGCATCGTAGACATATTTATAGCCTAGCGAATCAGCAACGGCACGAATGTCTTTTTCTTCGCCCGTCAGAAAATGAAATGACTTCTCCGCCCCGGCTAAACCAAGCTGACTTAGATATTCTTGTTTCTTTGCCGTTGCAATCTCGGGCGTCTCTTTCGGATTAATCGAGATGACTACGACTTCAAAATCGCGCCCAATCTGGTAGCCAAGGCCAGGCTCATGCATGGCAGAGATCATCCCCTCGACCATCATAGGGCAGGTTCCCGTGCACTTAAAAAACGGCATGACTAGCCAGACAGGTTTTGTCCCAAAGTACTCTTTCAGGGGCACAATCTTGCCAGTTTCGTTTCGAAATACCGTTTCGAGAGGCAAAGCAGCATCCAGATTCTGGCTGATGGAGACATCACGCGCGGCATTAATCCCCGTGTCAAAGCGTGGACGTGAGCCAAAGGGAGCCTGCTGAGACTGCCCCTGGCCGAAAGCCGAGGGAGCTAGCGCCAGGAGGGCGGCTCCTAGAGTGAGCTTACCGCGTAGGCACATTAGTGTGCACCCTCTCCACCGGTATATTTACCACTACCGGGATAGGAGCTGTGCTCCTCTTTTGGGGCCTTACCGGTTACTCCTGAGATTCCTCGGGCGGCAAGGGTTTCTTTTGCTTTTTTAATCCCCACATGAAGCGGTTCCTCGGATGCCTTGTAGATTTCCATATCTAGCTTAGGGTCACCTTGAACTTGTGGATAGGGCGGTGTGCGAGGCTTTGTCACAAATGCGGGTACCTCACGCTCAAGTTTCTTCCAGTCGGGCGTAAAGAACGGGTAAGCACCAAACTGAATGGCCATGATTGAGACCACGACGAATCCTGCAAAGATACTCATCCAGCGAACAATGGCAACAATATTGACATCACGGTGCTCGTAGCCAAGCTCCGGAATCGTGCCGTCGTTGATATCATTTGAGCCATGCATGATTAGTGTGCCTCCAGAGCAAGCTTGGTGTCTTGGATTCGGGTATCGTGGAGCGGCATTAGCTCCCCTGCCTTCAGATTTCGCACAAAGAGGATCAGCCAGACTCCTCCCACAAACACTAGGGCAGCCAGATCAATCCAGAGCGTCGAGAACGCAATCGAGGCGGACTTGAAGAAAGGCACGACCTGCCACCAAACATCTATGGTGCGAAAGAAGAAGATCCACCCCGCAACAATGATCAGAAGGTGCGGTGTCCGCTTGCCTTTACCCGAGAGCAGAGCTAAGAACGGCCCAAAGAACTGGAACACCACAATCGCAAGCCCGACGTAGACCAAGGGGCCTTCAAACCGCTGGACGAAGAAGATAATTTCCTCCGGCAGGTTGCCCGACCAGATGATCAGGAACTGTGAGATTGTAAAGTACCCGAAGACCATGGTAAAGCCCAGTAGCATGTTGCCAAGGTCTTTCGTCAGCGCGGGGTTGATTGCCCTGGCAAACGGGCGCATGGTGCGCATCGAGAGGACAAGTACCGTCCCAAAAGCGATCGTCATCAGGATTCCCGTTGCCATGTGCCACGCACCATAGAGTGTGGAGAAGAACATCGGGTTGAGCGACATCAGCCAGTCCGTGAAGGCAAAAGTCAGCAAGATCACATGCACCACGCCGAGTGGCGGTGCAAAGCTCCGTCGCCACTCCGCCCGTGCTTCATCACGATCTACATCCTGAGCCTTAGACGAAGCATTCAGCTTGCTGGTCGTCCAAATCCAGAAGACAAAGTAGAACACCGCGCGGATGATCCAGGCCACCGGATTTAACCACTGCTGCTTTTGAATGGGAAGCTTGGCCATGAATGCGGGATCTGCCCAAGGAAAGTAGCTATGCCCTGCAACCGTGGCGATTGCGATAGGAATAAAGAACATTCCCATCAGGGGTAGGTTCTTGTTCCCTGCCTCTAGCACCTTAAGAATTGACAGGCTCCACTGTGCACGGATCGTGTGGTGCAGAAACGTAAGTGTCGTACAGCCAAGTGTCAGGGTCAGCCAGAAGATGAAGCCGTAGTGATACGCTCCGGCAAAGACGCGGTGACCGGCACTTTGATCCGTAAAGTACCCCGCAGCCAGTGCGATGGCACCGATCACGGCCATTCCTGTGGCAGTGTTGCCCAGCTTTGTCAGCGTCGGAAGCGCTGAGGGAGCCTCGTGTGTTTCGTGTTCCGTCATTAGTTTGCGCCTCCCTGAACCGTCAGGGTAATGCGTCGGTTCTTGGCCCGGCCTTCACTGGAGCTATTGTCCGCGACAGGTTTGGCGGAGCCATAGCCCTTTGCCAGAAGCGTGCTACCTGCCACTCCCTTGCTCGTCAGGAAGTCTCGAACTGAGTCTGCTCGTTGGCTGGAGAGCGAGAGGTTACTCGCCGCTTTCCCCTGAGAGTCCGTATGTCCACCGACCTCGACTTTAGAGTCAGGATTTTTCTTGAGAATCTCCGCAACTGCGGTTAGAAATATCTGCGATTCGGGCTTGAGAGTGGCCTTTGCAGTGTCGAAGAGCACATCACCGGTCAGCTTACTCATCGCGCTATCGAGGTCTTCTTGCTCCTTCTTAGCTGCGTCCGTTGCGGGGAGGGCCTCGACAGGAGCAGGCGTAGCCGTTACCCTCGGTGCAGGCGTTGGCTCAGCAGGTTCACTAGGAGCGGGAGTAGCCGCCACTGCGACAGGAGTCACTGCCGCCGGAACGTTTCCCCCACTAGCGAGCTGGAGCGCACGGACATAGCTCACAACAGCCCAGCGATCATTGTAGTCCTGGATGCGGGAAGCATAGCCATACATCGCGCCCTTACCGTGGGTAAGAACATCGTACATGTAGCCATCTTCTGCTTTTAGGAGACGAGGTTGGTGCAAGGTAGCGGGTAGCTTCTGCCAGAACCCAAGGCCGCGCTGCGCTATAAAGCCATTGCCGTTGCCCGCAGTTCCGTGGCAGGGAGCGCAGTAGACCGTGTAGCGGTTCTCACCGCGATCCAGCATCGCTTTGGGGCCGCCAAAGCTCTTGACCGCCTCGGCAGGAATCTGCGCGACGAACTTTCCGGCCTGTTTCCCCGTGGTGAAGGCATCGTCGGTGCGGAGCTTACCGCGCGCAATCGTCCCCTCAGGCAGGGCACGGCTGGCCTGACGATCGGTGTAGAAATCGCTCTCGTAGTAGGCCTTCATCTTGGGCTGCTCCCACATATCAATGTGACAGCCCGAGAGAAGAGCACTTCCACCCAAGAGGGTTAGCCCTAGTGTGTATCGCATGCTAATGTTCACTGGCGCGCTACCTCCGCAACATTCAGGGCTCCGAGCCCATTTAGGAACGCCGCCGTTTCGTTTTGTTCGTACTTGGGGTCTTTGGTCTCGATACATAGGAAGTAGCGATCCTGTGTGGCGCGATCAAAGTTGGGGGCATTAAAGATCGGGTGGTGAAATCGGGGAAGACCATTGAGGGCCCACTGCGAGATAAAGGTCGTCAGGCCCGTACAGAGAACCGTCATCTCAAACGTGACCGGGATAAACTGTGGCCACGTGTTGAGTGGCTTTCCTCCGACGTTCATCGGGTAGTCAATCACCGCGATGAAGTACTGTAGCCCAAAGCCTAACAGACAGCCCGTGAGTCCTCCAAAGAACGCAAACCAAGGAATACGGTCGTCCGTACCGTTTGGCAGTGCTTCGGCAAGGCCGTGAATCGGGAAAGGCGAGTAGGCATCTGTTTTCGAGTAGCCCGCTGCCGTCGCACGCTTCGCCGCAATCACGAGATCATCGGGAGAGTCAAACTCCGCAATCATTCCGTAGATCGGGTTTTCAACAGGCCCATGTCCATGTGCTGACATTAGTGAGCCTCCTCTTCATGCGCATCGTGAGCGTCATGAGTATCGTGACCAAACGTGTGGTGATTTTTATACAGTAGATCGCGCATCTCAAAGATATTGATGAAGGGCAGCACCTTGATGAACATAAAGAGCAAGAAGGTAAAGAAGCCCATCGTCCCTAAAAAGAGTAGCCAGTCCCAGAGGGTCGGGGAGTAGTAGCCCCAGGAGCTGGTTAGGAAGTCACGGGTCAGCGACATCGGGATGATCACGAAGCGCTCCAGCCACATTCCGATTCCAATTACAATACTGGTGACAAATAAGAAGGGAACATTCTTGCGGAGCTTGTGGTACCAGAGTGCCTGCGGCCAGATACCGTTGCAGAAGATCAGCGCCCAGTAGAATGCGGCGTAAGGACCGGCAAATCTATGGTTGACCACAGCGAGCTCATAGACATTGCCTGAGTACCAGCTATAGAAGATCTCCAAGACGTAGCCATAGAAGACAATCAGGCCCGTTGCCAACGTGATCTTGGCCATCCAGTCGAGGTGCTTCTCGGTGATAAAGTCCTTGAGACCATAGAGAGCACGGAGCGGCAGGCCAAAGGTCAGTACCATCGCAAATCCGGCAAAGACGGCTCCTGCCACAAAGTAGGGCGGGAAGATGGTCGTGTGCCAGCCTGGGACAATTCCCACGGCGAAGTCGAAGCTCACGATGGTGTGCACGGAGAGAACGAGTGGGGCAGAGATGCCTGCCAGGATATTGGTCGCTTGCTCGTAGCGGAACCAGTGCTTGGCGCTTCCCCGCCATCCCAGTGCAACCGCACCATAGAGAACCTTAGCGATCATGCTCTGCGAGCGGTCACGGAGGGTTGCGATGTCGGGAACCAGTCCTAAGAACCAGAAGAGCATCGAGATGGTGAAGTAGGTAGAGACAGCAAAGACGTCCCACTCTAGCGGCGAGCGCGTCTGCGGCCACATACCCAAGATATTCGGGTAAGGGAAGAGCCAGTAGTCACACCAAGGACGACCCGTGTGAAGCAGCGGGTAGAGACCCGCACACATCACCGCGAAGATGGTCATTGCCTCGGCAAAACGGTTGATCGAGTTGCGCCAGGATTGACGCATCAGCAAGAGAATCGCTGAGATCAGTGTTCCTGCGTGGCCGATACCAATCCACCAGACAAAGTTAACAATGTCCCATGCCCAGCCCGCGGGCTGGTTATTTCCCCAGATCCCCGTTCCCCGCAGAATCAGCCAGGTGATGGCCATCAGCATGACGTTCAACCCAACAAAGCCAATGGCGGTTACGATAAACCAGACCAGCGGCGGGCGCGGGTTTAGGACAACGCGCGCAATGATATCTGTAATAGACTCATAGTCATGCTCGTTGTCAATAAAATTCTCGGGGATGAGCTGCGTGCGCTTGCCGCCCATCGGTTCCGTTGCCATCTAGTGTCCTCCCTCCGCCGCCACCGGCTTGACCAGCGCGGGGTTGGGGTTCTTGATCTTCGCCATGTACGTCGTTCGTGGGCGAGTATTTAGCTCAGCCAGGAGCGCGTAGTCATGAGGTTGGTGCTTCAGCTTGCTTACCTTGCTATTGCGATCGTTAATGTCCCCAAAGACAATCGCCTGTGTCGGACAGACCTGCTGACAGGCCGTGATAATCTCGCCGTCCTGAATCTCGCGGCTCTCTTTTTTGGCCTCGATTCGGACTTCATTGATGCGCTGGACGCAGAAGGTACACTTCTCCATCACACCACGTCCCCGCACGGTCACATCCGGGTTCGAGAGCATCTTAAGCACAGGCTTCTCGAAGTAGTTCAGCGTGGTCGGCCCACCCGCGCCTTGCGTCCACTTCAGGAAGTTAAAACGTCGGACTTTGTAGGGGCAGTTATTGGAGCAGTAGCGGGTTCCCACGCAGCGGTTGTAGACCATCTGATTGAGCCCCTCATGACTGTGCACTGTCGCGGCAACCGGACAGACGGGCTCACAAGGCGCTTTCTCACACTGCATACAGGGAATCGGCATGAAGTGACTCTCGACATTGTCAATGTCTGCCGACTCAAAGTAGTGGTCAATGCGAATCCAGTGCATCTCGCGACCCGCTGCCACTTGTTCTTTACCGACGGTTGGGATATTGTTCTCCGCCTGGCACGCAATCGTACAGGCGTTACAGCCGATACAAGTTGTCAGATCAATGCTCATTGCCCAAGCATTGAAGCCCTTACGTGAGTAATCAGGATAAAGCGAGATATTGCCTTCTTTATTCGCCTCATGCTTGGTCGTCGGATCGGCATCAATGTAGAGCCAGTGCCTACGCCCTAGCCCAAAAGCGTCGTCGGCAATCACCGTGGGGAGCTTGTCGGCAGCGATCTCATGTGCACCGCCTCCATCATGTTCCCCGTGCGCATCACCATGCCCACTGGCCTCACCCGCTCGTTCGGGCTCGGCGTGGTGCGGCTCATGAAGATGCCCCTTGGTCTCGACAAAGCGGGCCAGTGTGCCCGAGCGGACAATATCGCGGTTTTTGTGCTCGACCACGTGAAGCGCTTCGTTCACCCCGAACGGGTCGGTGGTTTCCGAGCGCATCAGGTGGTGGGGCTGGGTGTAGGCAAGCTCATAGGTCTCATTGGTTGCCTTGACCGTCACCCCCACGGCATGATTTAGCGAGTCACTGGTGCGGACGGGGTAGACATCAAAGCCCTGCTTCTCACAGACCGCTCCGCCTTTTGTCCGACCGTAACCGAGAAAGAGCGTGATCGTATCATCAGGCTGACCGGGTTGAACCCACACAGCCACCTTGACACTCGCTCCACCGACAGTCACTTCGATAAGCTTCTTACCAGAGTACTGCGCGATATTGACCGCGTCGTTATTTCCTTCGGAAGCGATCAGCCCTAGCTTCTTGGCAGTCTTTGGCGAGATCAGTGCGGCATTGTCCCAGACAATCGTGGTCAGGGGCTTGGGCAGCTCCTGAAGCCAAGTGTTATTAGCATACCGCCCGTCCCAGATCGTCGGATCGGGGCGGAAGTTTACTTCCAGATCGGGGGACGCGGGGGTCTCAGGAAGGCTCGCCAGTAAGCTCGCCACAGGCACCACCGCGACAGCAGGGCTTGCGGTTCCAGGAAGCACGCCATCATGAACGGCCTTGCGCCAGACAGGCTCCGCAATCGTGGCGTGGTGCTGGCGGAGCAGCTCCATTCCCGTCAGGGGCTGTCCTAGCAAGAGCGCGATCACTTCAGTAGCCGTCTTGGTTGCATAGAGCGGCTCCACCAGGGGCTGTTGCAGCCCAACGGTTCCATCGTGCGCCTTCAGATCCCCCCACGACTCCAGGCCATGTGACTCTGGCAGCGACCAGTGAGAGAGCTCAGCAGTCTCGTTTTCATAGTGGGAGAGATGCGCCCGGAGAGGACACTTCTCGGAGAGGTAGGCTTTCTTGAGGTTCGCATCGGCAGGGCCATCGTAGAGCGGGTTGCCTCCCAGAGTCAGCAAGAAGCTCACTTTTCCTGCTTCAATATCAGCGGAGAGTGCCTTGATGTCTGCCGCCTGATCGGTTACTTTCGCTTCAATTGGCGCATGGTAGGTAACCCCCTTGCCACTAGCCCCAATCGCAGCGTTGATCGCGTGGGCAATGGCATGGAGTGCGGGCGACTGCTCATCACCTGGTATCACCACGCCGCCGTTTTTCAGATCCTCCACCAGCGTATTCAAGAAAGCTTCGTCCACACCGGTGGGAAGCTGCCCGGCTCCGCTTCCCGTGATCTTGGCAAGCACCACACGAGCGACACGCTCCACATCGGTAGGCCTCACGGCCAAACGATGATCCGATGATGCCCCGGTAACGGTGTAGCTGCTCTCAATGGTGTAGAGGCGATTCATCTCCGGCTTGTCAATGCGCACACGGCGGCCATCGGCAAACTCGCGGGCATAGCGCACGGAACCAGGGAGAGTTAGCAGGAAGTCTGCATCCAGCGAGAGAATGGTCTTTGCCTGGTTTAAGTGGTAGACCGGCGTCAGTGGCTTCCCAAAAGCAAGCTGAGTGCCTTTGCGGACATTGCCCTGCGAGAGCGGCTCCCACTGAATCCACTTGGCACTCGGGTAAGCACTGATAAACTTCCCGATCATCGCAGCATAGGTTGGACTCACGACAGTCGGGGTGACCAGGCGAATCCCTGCACCACCACTGGCAGCCTCTTTCTGAAGCACCGGGCGAGCGGTTGAGAAGAACTGATCCCATGTCCGAACTTCCCCGCGCTCGATCACAGACTGAGCACGCTCAGGATCGTAGAGAGAGAGCAGCTCGGACTGTGTCCAGACATCGGTGGCACCAAGGCTCGAAGGGTGCTCGGGGTTGCCTTCGATCTTAACCGGGCGGCCCTCGTAAGAGCGCACCAGCACTCCGATTCCCAGGCCCCGGCTCTCGAGCGTGGTGGCGTAGTAGAGCGACTGACCGGGCACAAGCTGCTCGGGGGCACGGACATAGGGCACCGACTTTGTCTGCGGCATGATGCGGCAGCCAGAGAGCCCGGCAAGCGCCATTCCCGCACCGGTGAGCTTCAGAAAGTCACGACGGTCCAGGTCTAAGAGTGTCGCACGGTTGGGAAACTCTTCATCTACCCACTGCGTAAACTCTTCGGTCTTCGCCAGCTCGGCGTAGGATTTCCACTGTTTGGTCTTCATAATGTTCAAATTAGTGATGGCAAACGGCGCAGTCTGAGAGCTGCTCCACCTTAATGTTGTATTCCTTGACGAGCTTCTTGCCTTCTTCGAGCTCCTCACCCTTGCGAGCGTACTGCTCGCCTAACATCAGAGTCTGCTCCTCTTCCGTCAAGCCAGAGCCAGCCCACTCTTTCTTACCCGTCTTTTCATCGTGCAGCACAGTGCCCGTCTTGGTCTTGCGGATCTTCTCATAGAGATCAAAAGCGGATCCAGGCTTCCCCACGTACTTTTCGGGATGACGGTGGCAATCCAAACACCAGGCCATCTGGAAGGGACGACCTTTGTAGGCCATCTGCATCGCCTGCACCGGGCCATGACAGTTGTTACAGTTCACGCCTCGATTGATGTGAATCGAGTGGTTAAAGTAGACAAACTCAGGAACTTTATTAAGAGTTGTCCACTTGAGCGGAATATTCTTCTCGTAGCTCTCCCGCACAGGCTCCAGAAGCGGACTATTGGACCAGACCTGCGAGTGGCACGACATACAGGTGTGGGTCGCCGGATAGCCTGCCTTGGCGGACTTCTCCACCGACGTATGGCAGTAGCGACAGTCCAGTCCTAGCTCAGTGACATGGTGCTCATGCGAGAAGGGAACGGGTTGCTCGAAGGCAGTGCCTACTTTAGTGACATAGCCAGAGCGGGTAAACTGCGAGATGGTGATCATGGCCACTAAGGGAGAAGTGGCGACGCCAATAATGGCCATCTTGCCGATCACATTACTACTAGGTGCGAAAATATTTGGCATGGATAATCAGTCCTGACCGACCCGAGGCGCCGGTATAACTGCGAGGCGTAAAAAGCCCGCCACTTTGTACACGATTTCACGAATTTCAGCAAGACCTAAGACGGTCATTTATTTGTGTTCCTTAACCACTGCCAAAACGCGCGTCCACAGCCAAGGCTAAGAACAGCAGCGCTAGGTACAACATAGAATATTTATAAGCTTTCAGTGCAGAGAGCCGATCTGTCCCACGACGAAGCTTCCAGCTCTGCTGCACCAGCATTGCGCCCAGTGCGACCGCAGGAATCGCATAGAGCCATCCTGCAAGCCCTTGTGCCACGGGCAAGAGCGAGACCCCCACCGTAATCACGGCGTAGAGAATGATCTGCGTCACGGTTCGCTTATCTCCCACTACCGCAGGGAGCATCGGCACGCCCACGGCTGCATACTGGTCTTTGATGAGTAGCGCCAGCGCCCAGAAGTGCGCCGGAGTCCAGACAAAGATAATCGCAAAGAGATACCAGGCCAGTGCACCCTTAAGATCTCCCGTCACAGCAGCCCAGCCCACCAGAGGCGGGAAGCAGCCCGCTGCGCCACCAATCACGATATTTTGCACCGTGCGGCGCTTGAGCAGCAGTGTGTAGATCACCACGTAGAAAACCAATCCACACAGGCTCAGCATCGCAGCCAGTAGGTTCGCGCCCAGCCAGAGCGTGAAGAACGAGGCCAGTACCATAACCAAGGCAAAGCCCAGTGCCTGATTTGCAGGAATGGTAGCCGTGACCGTGGGGCGCTTGGCCGTGCGGGTCATCTTAGCATCAATATCACGGTCAATGACCATATTGAAGGCATTGGCCGCTCCCGCCGAGCAGTAGCCACCCACAAAAAGTGCGACAAAGAGCCCCAGCCCCGGCCAGCCGTGTGCGGCCACAAAAGCCGCTGTCAGAGTGGTAAAGAGCAGGAGCGAGATCACGCGAGGCTTGGTGAGATTAAGATAGTCACGCCAAGTCGCGGGCCCGGAAGGCTCCACGACTCTCTGCACAACCACGGCTTCTTTCTCCATTCCTGGAGAGAAAACAATATCCTCAACGTGCACCACACCCTCCATGGACGCCGAGTAGGCCAACAGACAAAGTGCTACCCAGGTGAAGTCCGCAAACATCAGGTGGATGACCTGCATGACCACAGGAGCCCGAAGCCAGACATTGGTCAGACCGATCAGAATCTCGCACAAGAAGATCCAGCCCAGCATACTCCCCCACCGGCGGGACTCCGTCGAGGGCCGTAAGTGGGCGACAAGCCCCGCGATCAGTATCAAGTAGAGCCCGACAGAGCCTGCGATATAGGGATGCCAGACACGGAGCTTCAGCAAAAACGGAGCATTGGCGGCCTCGGCGAGGCGCATCACTTCTTCATGACTACGCGCCGGAAAGAGCGTGTCTCCGAGTGCCGTGATGGCTCCCGAGACCCCCAGCACCAGCATCGCCACAAAGGCCAGTCCCAGCGCCCCACTCACCGAGCCTTGGGCAAAAAGCCGCACACGCGCTTTGCCGCTGGCGTACCAGGCCGTAAGAGCCAGAGAAGAGAGCAAGAAAAATGTCGTGCAGAGATGCACGGACATCGCCACGGCACGCTCAACGGAGGCATTGTTCTCGACATAGCCTCGCTTGACCAGCACCGCCCCAAGCAGAGCCTCAACAATGGTGAGTGCCAGCACGACAGGCACAGCGCGGCGAATGTAGTGTCCACGCGGATAGAGCCGAAACGCCCCTGCAACCAGAGCAAGCACCAAAAGACCGTCTAAGCCGGAGACAGCGCGGTGGGTAAACTCAATGATCGTATGAAGATTGGGGGCAACAGGGATGATCTCTCCCTTACAGGTCGGCCAGTGCTGACCACAGCCTGCCCCTGAGCCGGTTGCCCGCACAACGGTACCTACCAGGATCACCAAGAGGTTAAAAGCCAGCACCGACCACGCATAGCGGGCGAAGGCTGGGTTCTTATGGGAGGTGTTGGTCTGGGTGTCCATTTCGTTTCCGAGAGTATAATACCGCACACTTTTCGTCATCCCCCATTCAACAGAGCCGAGTTCGTGAAAAAAATCACGAATTTTTTCAGTCTCCTAAATAAGAAATGCTTATTAAAAAAAACTAACGACGCCAGCCTTTACGCAAGAGTGCCTCCAGTGCCACGCCATCTTCAGCATCGAGTGCCTTGAGCATGCCGTCCAGCTCCCCGATACAGCGATCCAGTGCATCCCCAAGCGCCTTTCGGTTCATCAGGCAGATCTCCCGCCAGAGCTCCGGGTCACTACTGGCAACGCGGGTAGCCTCTTTAAACGACGGACCTTCAAGCCTAGGACTCTCCCCTGCCGTCGCCGACAGTGCGTAGGCCAACAAGTGCGGCAAGTGGCTGGTAGCTGCGACACTCCTATCATGTTCCTCAGGCGTCGTGATTACCACCCGGGCTCCCAGCCCTTCCACAAGCTGCGTGACCTTCACAAGGGCATCAGGGCGTGTGCGGCTATCAGGGGTCAGTGCCCAGTGAGCGCCCTCGAAGAGATCGGCACGAGCGAACTCCATCCCACCTCGCTCGCCGCCCGCCATCGGGTGGCCTGGCACGAAAGCCCCCCCCAGTACTTGGCCCGCACCAGCAATCGCGGTCTTGACAGAGCCCACGTCCGTGACCACAGCCCTCTCGGAGAGTGAGGGCGCAAGCCGTGCAAGCTCGGTGACAATGGCCTGAACCGGACACGCCAGAATCACCAGATCCGCTCCCGCGATCCCAATTCCTAGCATGTCGGTGCACTTGGCAACGGCTTTGCGCGTGGTTGCTTCCGCACGGGTATGAGGATTGGTCTCCACCCCCACCACTTCTTTGGCCAGCTTGCGCTCCCGCGCGGCTAACCCAATCGAGCCCCCTAAGAGCCCTACCCCAACGATTGCGATTTTCTGAAACATAGTTACTTTACATTCTGGCAAAAAAACGGGGCGCTGCATAGTGCAGCGCCCCGTTTTCTTTTTAATGGGCCGAGCAGGATTCGAACCTGCGTAGCTCGCGCGACGATTTTACAGACCGCCTCCTTTAACCACTCGGACATCGACCCACAATGTCCATTTCTTAACAGAGCTATAGCAGCTCTCCAAACGAAGCCGACGACAGGACTCGAACCCGCGACCCGCTGTTTACAAAACAGCCGCTCTACCACTGAGCTACATCGGCAAGCTCGCCCCCACCAAGACGGCGACGCGGGTTGAATATTATCACGCTTCCCAAGGCCTCGCAAGCGATTTTCGCGTATACTTGAGAGAATTGTGAAAGCCTACTTCCCCCACCTCGATGGCCTGCGCGGCTTGGCGGCGCTCTATGTGGTTCTCCACCACGCGTTTTTGCTCTGCGCTCAGTCGTTTCCGATTCGTGCGAAAAATAACCTGACCGATGGTCTGCTCTACGGTCACTTGGCCGTGGATGTGTTTATCGTGCTCTCGGGCTTCTGCCTGGCGCTCCCCGAAAAAGCCCGTCTTATTGGTGAGTTCTATCTCAAGCGGGCCAAGCGCATCTTGCCCGCCTACGTCGCCGTGCTAATCGCCTCAGTGGCGCACACGCTCTTCTGGAACGGTGGGCCGCTGGATTTCCGTGCTCTTGGGCTCCACGGGCTTCTTTTGCAGGACATCTTCCCAGAGACAATTGTCGCCTTCAACCCGCCACTCTGGAGTGTCGCGGTGGAGTGGAAGATCTACTTTCTCTTTCCCGTACTCCTCGGGCTACTTGCCAAGCCACGCGGCACTGCACTGGTGCTGGCCGCGACAGCCATTATCGGCTACGGCCTCGCGCGGATCTTTATGCTCTCGGGAAAGAGTGTCGCGGAGCTGGGCCATACCTGCCCCTGGTATGTCTTTCTTTTTGGCATCGGCGTCTGCACGGGCAAGCTAACATCGCGCTGGGACGGCGAGACAAAGCGCCTCTCGGTAGTGGTTCTCGCACTGATTTCTAGCGTTCTACTTCTGGGTCTGCTCTTTATCTTCCCGATGGAGCACGCCGAGGCCGATCTCGCTCGCGCCTTTCCCGTAATTGATCCGGCGATGGGGCTGCTGACGGCGGCGTGCCTGGCGCTCTGGCACCACAAGCCTCCCAAGCTGCTCACTCTGCGCCCCGTGGTCTTTTGCGGCACGATCGCCTACTCGATCTACCTGATCCACTTCCCGGTTCTGGAGATGCTCGCCAAGAAAGTGATCAAGCCATTCTTGCCTGCTGCATCGCAGGAGCTACAGACTCTAGCGCTACTGGGGCTGGGATTGCCGCTGGTTATCGCGGCGGCGTGGGTCTCATGGCGGCTCTTTGAAAAACCATTTCTGGTAAAACGTCAGCCTTCGTCGGTGTCGGAGACGATGTAGGCACGCCCGGAACCTGCGGGGGCGAGCTTCTGCCACTTCTTCTGGGTGGGGTTGCCCGCGTAGAACTGACGCACAAGGCTGGTCGTGTACAGGCTCGCCAGAAAGAGCGCCAGCGCCGCGACGACCCCCACAGCGAGCTTGACATTTGTGGGGAGCTTTCGAATGACAGCCTCCAGCGCCGTGAGGAGCAAGAGCACCAAGAGCGGCGCCGCGGCGGTGAAGTAGCGCCCGGCAGACTGAAGCACGTTCCAGTCCACAAAGAGCATCTGCTGAAGCACCACGGCGATCAGAAAGAACAAGACGCTGCCCGCCGCCCAGAGCGCGGCACGGATCACAGGATCACTTGGTGCGAGCTTACGACGCACCTGCGACGCGTTCCAGAAGAGCGTGAGGCCAATCGCCAAGTCTACCAAGAGCAAGTACGCCGCATTCTGCACCATGCCATCGTAGCTGCCAGGAAGCAGGCTCCCGATCAGCCAGAACGGTGTCCAGCCCGTCGCGGCCCAGAAGAGCACGGTGATCAGCGGCGTGAACTGCGTCGGGGAGCCTTGCGGGCGAATCCCAGTCCCCAGAAAATCCGTGAGAGCTGCGCCGTGGGCCAGCAGCGGGTTATCAAAAGGCCGGATCAGTGGCTTGCCGTAGTTCGTGACATTATGCAGCAGCCACGGTATAAGCAGCACCAACGCGACACCCAGCGCGAGTGCCAGCGGCTTGAGTGCCTGCTTCTTAAAAGTCATCCCCAGCACAACCACAACGGAGAGGCACCAGATCACCGACGTCAAGCGGGTGAGCAGCGCCAGCCCCAGCACCAAGCCGAGCAAGAGCGCCTGTTTCGTGCCCAGCATGCACCCCTCGCGGCAGAGACGCACGGTCATCAGCCAAGCCCCAGCCCCAAGCGCCATGGCCAGCGGCTCGTTGGAGACATGGCCCATGAGATGCCCGAAGATCGGAACAAAGGCCATCAGCGGCGCGGCGCACAGCGCAGCCAGCTTGCTCTCGGGAAAGAGCAGGCGGGCCGATTTGGATGCCAGCGCAATCGCCGCCGCGCCAAGCAGCACACAGAGCCCGCGCCAGAGTGTCCAAAAAGTGTTTCCTTGCACCAGCTTCCAGAGCGGGACGGATAAGATAAAAAACAGCGACGGGTGCTGGGCCTGGTAGCAGACAAACTCCTCGGGGCTCTTGCGCTGCTCGGCGGTCGGGCGGGGCACACGGCCCGTCTCGGCTAGTGAGCGCACGTAGATCAGATACTCTTTCTCATCGGGGCCGAGCCCAGCAAGCACGGGAGCGCTGCGCTGCGCTTGCGGCACAGAGTCGGGTAGATAGAACTCTTGAACGGGTGTGCCAGCAACGTAGGTCAAGGAGAGAAAAAAGTAGAGCAAGAGAGTGCCAAGAAGGCTCGCACGGGCCAGATTCATAGTGTCTGATTCAACGCTATCGGGGAGAATCCCTTGTCTATGCCTCTATCTGTTTGGCGTCTCTCTCTCCTCAGTGGCTTTCGGCTGGTACGCCATGCGCAGTGGCTCTTGGGCATTGAGGAACAGAGCGTCCCCGAAACTCGAGCGGAGCGCTGTCATCGGCAGGGTCTTGCTCTAACTCGTCTTAGCGAGGAGTGACGCCCAATTTTTCTTGCAGGGCCGCAAACCGGGTGCGGCTGACAGGGAGCTGCTGCCCACCCCGAAGCCGCACGCCGTACGAGTGACTCCCCAGATAGAGCAGCTCCTCGACGGCTTCTAGGTTCACAAGACACGAGTCGTGGACGCGAAGGAAAAGCTCCGTGGGCAAGAGCCGCTCCAGCTGGCCAAGCGTGTAGTAGGTCTTGTACTCCCCGTCGGCGAGATGCACCACGACGCGCTTCTCTTGCGCCACGGCGCTGCGAATTTCTTCGACACGCGGCAGGAGCACCGAGTAGTCCTGACGGATCGGCAGGCGCTTAAGCGGCGTGACAGGGAGCTCGATCGCCACCATAGGCGCTTGGGTCGCGAGGCGCTCTCTCGCCCGTTCGAGGGTATGAGCAAGACGCGTGCTGGCCACGGGCTTGACCAGGTAGTCCAGTGCGGCGTGCTCAAAGGCCGCGAGAGCATGCTCTGAGTAGCCCGTCACAAAGACAATCAAGACCTGCGGGCAGCTCTGGCGCAGTGCTGCCGCGAGCTGGAGCCCCGTGAGGCCGGGCATCTGGATGTCCAGAAAGAGAATCTCAGGCTGAAGATCCTCGTTACGCTGCAGCGCCTCGGTCGCGCTCGCCGCCTCGCCCAGTACCGTCACTCCCTGCTCCTCTAAGAGCTGGCGCAAGTACGCACGGGCCAGGGGTTCGTCGTCCACAATTAAGGCTTTCACTGCGGCACCATAAACACGGCGAGCGTGCCTTTATTTGTTTTCGAGAAAAGCCGAAGCCGTGCGGAGCCCCCCAGAAGCAAGACAAGCTGCTCGTTGGCAATCTGGAGCCCGTGGGGCCGCCCCCCACTCTCAGCGCTCCAGGCACTTCGAGCGTGCACCAGTCGCTCCGGCTCCATCCCGACTCCACTATCAGCCACACAGATCAGCGTGCCACATTTGCACCGGGCGATCTGAATGCGAAGCACGGCGGGCTCCAATCGTGGCCCAATCCCATGCAGAATCGCGTTCTCCACTAATGTCTGGAGCGCAAACGGCGGCACAAGTGTACCTAGGCACTCGGGCGCGATCTCTTGTTCCACACAGAGCCGCCTTCCTAGGCGCAGCGCTTCTAGCTCTAAGTAGCCCGTGACGGCATCAAGCTCATCGCGCAAAGGTGTCAGGCTCCTTGGCGCACTCTCCAGCGTCCGTCGCATAAGCTGGCCGAGCTGCACCACGGCTTTCTCCGCCTTGAGCGGCGCAAGCCGGCAGAGGGCTGCGATAGAAGTCAAGGCATTGAACAAAAAATGCGGATGTACTCTTGCTTGGAGCGCCGCGAGCTGTGACTCGGCGAGGCGCGTCCGGCTCCGCTCCACCTCCAGCCGTAGCGCCTCAGAGCGCTGGCGGGCCTCGGCATCGCTAAGTACCATCTGTAGCAACAGTGCCCCCAGCCCATTCGCACCGACTTTCAGCACGGCAAGCTGGGCGGAAAATGCGATCTCACTCTGGCTGTGCAGGAGGCTTCGTGCCATAATTGCGCCTGCCTCGGCCAACGTAATCGCCAGGAAACACGATAGGCTATTGCGCTCGGTTGGGAGAGCCCGCCGTACAAAAAAACCTGCGCCGAGGCTGATCGCCAGCGCCGCCCATGTCCGTATCAGGGCTTCAGCATGGAGAAAGAGCGGTGCGCCCAGCCCAACAATCAAGGCGGCGATCCCGCCGATGCGTGCCCCAAAGCGCAGGGCCACAAACGTAATAATTAGCGTGTAGGTGTCGTAGGGCGAGCGCTCCCGTGCCACCCAGAGCTCCACCAGCCCCACCAACCCAAAGAGCACCCCGAGCCGTCCGATGGCTTGCAAAGGCTTGCGCGTCAAGAGATAGGCAAAGACCACGATAACGCAGGTGCTCTTGAGGAACTCGTCGAGTGCCTCGGGATTGACATTCACAAGGCTATTTTATCGCCAAGCCGTTGTCCTCACCGAGCTTGGCAAACTGCCCAATCGCACTATCGTAGACAAAGACCTCGCCCGTCTCGAATTTATACATCCAGCCATGCAGGTTGATCAGCCCGCGCGAGGCACGGCTCGCGATAATTGGCAGCGTCCGCAGGTGCTCTAGCTGCACCAGCACGTTCTCCTCCGCTGTGGCGGTGTAGAGTTCTTCCCCCGAGAGGTGACCGTAGTGGTCTTTAATAATCTCCGCCGTAGAGTCGCAGTGGGAGAGCCACCGCTTGAGCGTCGGCAATGAGTCCAAGCTCTGGGGATTGAGCACGCCTTTCATCGCCCCACAGTGGGTGTGGCCACAGACGATAATATCTTTAACGCCCAGTACGCCTACGGCAAACTCGACAGCGGCAAGCTCTCCGTTATTAGAAGTCCCGTAACACGGAATCACATTGCCCGCATTTCGGACGATGAAGAGCTGGCCGGGCTTGGCATTGGTGATTAGGTTCGGGTCAATGCGCGAGTCGGAGCAGGTGATAAAGCAGGCCTCAGGACTCTGCCCTCCCGCAAGCCGCTCAAAGAGCTCTTGTTGCTGAGCAAAGCCCACGTTCTGAAAATAGTGCACACCATCAATTAGTTTTTGCATCATTGATCCTTGCTTTATATAGCCTCTACTTGCGCTTAACACGAGGTTGGCCACTCTCGGCTTCGTGGTACCAAGCCTCATGCTTTTCGTCTATGTCCACGGTTCCGCCGGTTCGCTCATGCGCGTGTCGCCAGCTATGGAGCGCTTCAAAGGCGGCGTGATCCATAAACTCCACCATCAGGTCAATGTCTCCCTTGGCTCCGGGCGGAATCTTGGCCAGCTCCTTGGTAAGCTGAGGAACCGAGAGGAAGTTAAGCGCTCCCTCGATCTTGAGGTGCCAGCGCTCCTCGTCACCTTCGCCACGGCGCTCGATCTCTGCCTTAAAGTAGGCAAGGCGGCGGAGCAGCAGGAACACCGCAAGCCCGATTCCCAGCCCCACCCCTGCCAGGAGATTTAGAAACGCCACACCCAGGGCAGTCACCGCGTAGACGATAACCTCACGGTGAACATGGAGCTCTTTAATATGGTGGACATTGATCAGGCGGACGCCCACATGGATCAGAAGCCCAGCAAGCGCCGCGAGGGGAATCTTATTGAGCTGTGGCGTTGCCACTAGGACAAAGAGAATGATCCAGACCCCATGCAGGATCGCTGACGCCTGTGTCTTGCCACCTGCGGTCACATTGGCCGCGCTTCGCACAATCACTCCCGTCACGGGGAGCCCACCGAGAAGTCCTGAGACAAAGTTGGACGCGCCCTGGCCGATCAGCTCACGGTCGAGGTTGGCGCGTGGCCCACTGTGAAGACGATCCGTCGCTACCGCACAGAGAAGCGACTCGATGCTGGCCACCACCGCAATGGTCAATGCAGCGATCACAAACCCACCAACATCGTTGGGGAGCTGGGGCATCTGGAACTGGAAGAGAGGGCCATCCTTGATCGCGACGTGTGGAGCCTCGGTGAAAAATAGATTGCCCAAGATGGTTGCCACGAGCACGGAGACCAGCGCACCAGGGATCATGCGCACCTTTGCAGGAAGATAGCCCCAGCCAATCAGAACTCCCAGCGTGATCAGCCCAAGAATGGTCGCATGTGTCTCCGGCGTAGTGGGATTGGTGAAGAGCTGTCCGACCTCGGTGGGAATCGCCTGGAGGTTCAGCCCTGCCGCAGGCCGAGGCTTGCCCCCGAGCATCACATGGAACTGTGCGAGCGCAATCGTGATCCCAATCCCCGCGAGCATCCCGTGGACAACGGCAGGTGAGATCATCAGACAGGCGCGTGCTATCTTGAGGGCTCCAAAACAGAGCTGAAAGACACCAGCGGCCACAGAGATCGCGCACATCTGGGTCCAGCCGAACTTCTGCACCATGCCGTAGACCAGCACAGTCAGCCCCGCAGCTGGCCCTGTGACTTGTAGTGGCGCTCCCGCGATCAGCCCGGCGACAATCCCTCCGACGATACACCCGATCAAACCCGAGGCAATCGGTGCCCCCGATGCGTTGGCGATCCCGAGCGCCAGTGGTACGGCGACCAGAAACACCACGAGAGAGGCGGGCAGATCTGCTGGGGAAAAATAGAAGCGCCGCGCCCCTATTGTCGATTTTTGAGAGTCCATCACCTTCTTCTTACTCGTGTCTTCCGCAATCTGCTACTGAGATTCGCTCAGACGTACCAAAGCGCCGCCCAAGTGTTCCAAACTCAAGATGACTGTCTGGTTTGACTGCGTTCTAGGCAACTTGGGAAACGGGTACAATGTACCTGTGGGCGGATTCCCCCCACCAGGAGTTTCTACATTATAGACACCCTCAAGACACCCTCGCTCAAATCAGATATACTCTCCGGCTTTCTGGTCTTTCTCATTGCTCTGCCCCTATGTCTTGGAATCGCAAGTGCAAGCGGAGCCCCTCCGATCTCCGGAATCCTCACCGCCATCATCGGCGGAATTGTTGCACCATTTCTGGGAAGTGCTCGCTTCATCATAAAAGGCCCTGCTGCCGGAATGATCGTGATTGTGCTCGCTGCGATTACTGATCTAGGCCAGGGCGATCTGTCCGTAGGATACCCACGCATGCTCGCGGTTGGTGTGGTCGCGGGGGGGCTGCAGATTGTTCTTGCGCTCTTTCGAGTGGGCAACCTAGGGCGACTCATGCCGACCTCCGTGGTGCAGGGGATGCTGACAGCCATTGGAGTGATTATTCTCTCTAAACAAGTCCATGTGCTGCTTGGAGTCAAGCCCCTCAGTCAGGAGCCGCTTCGGCTGCTACTGGAGGTTCCCTATAGCATTTCACACTCCGAAGGTTCCGTCTTTCTCGTCGGGCTGGTTGCGCTGGGAATACTCATTTTGGTGCCGCTTCTTAGTAAGAGACGAACGGCGCTAAAGGCAATTCCTCTACCTCTGATCATCTTACTTGTGACAATCCCGCTGGCTCTGAGTCTACACCTAAGCGCTCGATCTTTTGTCAAGCTTCCACCGTCGCTACTTGCCGCAATCACTTTCCCCGATTTTTCTCAGCTCGCCAGTGCTGTCTCGCTCAAGCACATTCTGATGTTCACTCTAGTCGGCTCTCTTGAGTCGCTGCTCACAGTCTCTGCCATAGACTCACTAGACCCCCAAAAGCAAGAGAGTGATCTCAATCGCGACTTAATTGCTAACGGAGCAGCCAACACGCTTGCAGCCTGTCTCGGAGGAATCCCCATGATCTCCGAAGTGGTTCGTAGCAAGGCCAATCTGGACAACGGAGCCAAGAGTGCATGGGCCAACTTCTTTCATGGGCTATTTCTTCTGCTCACCGTTGCCCTGGTTCCCGGTATTCTCCAGAAAATCCCTCTGGCGGCACTGGCGGCCATGCTGATTGTGATTGGATTTCGCCTCGCCTCCGTGCAACAGTTCAAGAGTGCCTGGCAAGCGGGGAAAGTCTCGTTCTTTCTCTTTGTCACCACTCTTGTCGTCACACTGACAACAGATCTGCTTCTTGGCGTGGCCGTAGGGCTGGTGCTGAAGCTGATCCTGTCACGGTCGAAATGGGACTCTAAATAGCCTGTAACGCTGACGTAACGGCGGAGTGCTATGCTGTTTTGTATGAGCGAAAACGACCTACGCCGCTGGGCGCTGGAGCAGCTTCGAGTCCTTCTGGCCTTCCCTACAGCTCCGCCAGAGTTGCCACTACCCGAGTCGGAGCGAAGCCCTCAGGAGCCGCCGCCGCCTGCTCCCGCGTCCCCACGCCCGTCAGTACCAGAGCGGTAGGAACGCCACAACGATTCCCGCAGAGGATATCGGTGTCGAGGCGATCCCCGATCATCATGGCGTCTTCCGGGGCGACTCCCGCGAGCTGTAAAAGTAGCTGGAGGCCCAGCGGCTCGGGCTTGCCCATCGTGAGTGGCTCGCGCTCGGCGGCGGCAGCGATGGCGGCGACCATGCTTCCTCCGCCCGGAATCACGCCGTTCTCGACGGGATACTGGCCGTCGCGGTTGGTGGCGATAAAACCCGCTCCCCGGATCAAACACTGCTGCGCCCGGTGGAGCATCTCGTAGCGGAAGTTCTTGTCGAGCCCGACCACCACATAGGTGCAGTCGAGGTCGCGCTCCTCGGGATCGGCGACAGTCACGACATTTATCCCCACCCGTCCTAGCTCGTCGGAGATTCCGGGGCCACCAACGGCAAAGACCGACTTTCCCGCTGCGCCCTGGCTCTCTAAGTACGCCGCCGTAATAGACGCGCTGGTCGCGATCTCGCTCTCGTCGGCGGGCATCCCAAGCCGCGTGAGCTTCTCGACATAGACCCGACGCGGCTGGCTGGAGTTGTTGGTCAGAAAAAAGAGACGCTTGCCCGCGCCGCGTAGCCGGGCGATGGCTTCAGGTGCTCCCGGAACGACACTCTCGCCCCGCCAGAGCACCCCGTCCAGATCAAAAACATAAACGGAGGTCACAGCACATTGTACCGCGTGCTCTACCTGGGGTATATTGCGCTCATCAGAAGTCCCGCCGGTTAGAGCGGCGGGACTAGAGAGCGCTTCGCGCTACGAAGGCCGTCCCGGCCATCATCCGTTCGGCATAGCCGCTTGCGGCCTTTGTGGCGGAACGCCCGTTAGCTCCCCCGCTCCAACCGGGGGAGTACAAGGATAAAGTTTATGTCTCCAACGCTTTTTTTAATCCCCCTTGCTGCCCTCATCAGTCCAGCCCCGCGCTTTCAGACCGATACGCCCGATGCGGCGATCATGGCAAAGATCCGTGAAGAGGGCCTGAGGCGCTCCCAGCTTCCGCAGAACCTCTCGTATCTTACGGAGGTTATCGGGCCACGTTTAACAGGCTCACCGGGTCTGCTACGCGCCAATGAGTACACGAAAAACAAGCTGATCGAGTGGGGATTAGAGGCCAAACTTGAGCCCTGGGGGCCGTTTGGCCGGGGCTGGACCTGCGACAAGTTCGCCGCAACTGTCGTCGGCCCAACGTCGTTTAATCTTATCGCCGCCCCCCGCGCCTGGTCCACGGGCTGGTCGGGAACCACGGAGGTTGTCTTGGTGGATGCCGACAGCCCGGAAGCACTCGCAAAGTTCAAGGGCAGCCTCAAAGGCAAGATCGCGCTGATTAGCCCGACCAAAGAGCTTCCCGCGCACTTCACGCCCCAAGGCTCCCGCTACACCGATGAGCAGCTCGCCGCCATGGCCAGTGGCACTCTGGCAGGTAGTGGCCGTCCTCGACAAGGCAGTGGCGGTGGCGGCGGATTGGGTGCGGACATGACCGACGAGCAGCGTGCGGCCCTTCAGGCACGCATGCGCCAGGCACAGATGGCGGGTCAGATCCTGGCGTTCTGTAAGGTGGAGGGCGCGGTGGCGACGCTCTCCCAGGCACGCTCGGGCGACGGCGGGACGATCTTTGTGGAGCAGGCGACGGTTCCTCAGATACCTGTTGCTCGTGAGCGTGAAGAGGCTCGTCAACCAGGTGCCCCCCGTGCCCCACGCCTCACTCCCTACTCCGTTGCCGCCGAGAGGCTCATGGTTCCTCAGATCGCGGTCGGGGCGGAGCACTACAACCGGATCGTGCGCATGGTGCAGGCAGGTGAAAAAGTGAGTGTCGCGCTGGATCTAAAAGTGCGCTTCAACGGCGACGATAAGTCCATGGTCAACAACACCATCGGCGAGTGGAAGGGCACGGATAAAGCCGATGAGATCGTGATGGCAGGCGGGCACCTCGACTCCTGGCACACGGGCACCGGCGCGACCGACAATGCAGCGGGAGTCAGTGTGGCGATGGAGGCAGTGCGAATTCTGAAGGCCATCGGGGTCAAGCCGCGTCGTACGATTCGTGTCGGGCTCTGGAGCGGCGAGGAGCAGGGAATCTTTGGCTCCACCGCCTACGTGAAAGCGCATTTTGGTAGCCCCAGTGCCCCTGGAGCGGAGCACGCCAAGTTCTCCAGCTACTTCAACCTCGACAATGGCACCGGCAAGATTCGCGGGGTCTACTGCCAAGGCAACACGGCGATCATGCCCGTCTTCGCCGAGTGGCTCAAGCCCTTTGCTGATCTTGGCGCAACGACGGTGACAGCACGCAATACCGGCGGCACCGACCACCTGCCCTTTAACTCCGCCGGGCTCCCCGGCTTTCAGTTCATCCAGGACACCATCGAGTACGATGCACGAACGCACCACTCCAATATGGACACCTTTGACCGTATTCAGCTCGATGACATGAAGCAGGCCGCCACGATTCTTGCCGCCTTCCTCTACAACGCCGCCATGCGCGACGACAAGCTCCCCCGCAAGCCGACCACACCTGCGGGTCAGTAAGCCCCCTCCCTCCCCCTTCCTTCGTAGAGGGAAGGGGGTCGGGGGACGGGTTCAAACTTTCTCCAGCCGCGCATAACCCGCCACGAGCTTCTTAATTCCCACATTGGGAAATGCCACCGACACTTGTGCCTCATCGCCGCTTCCGGTGCACGAGATCACGACACCCTGCCCAAAGACGGCGTGCTTGACTTTCTCCCCAGGCCGAAACGCTGCCTCCGAGGAGACGGCTCCCCTTGCCTTTAGGTGAGGGGTTGGGGAGAGGTTACTCGGAGAGGTTGGCTGGGCCAGTGTCGAAGCGGTTGGCGGAGGAGTTGGCGTGCTGGCGAGCTCGCGCTGCTTGCTCCTGAGGAAGCTGGGAAGACGTGCGCCCTGTGGAATAGCAAGACGCTCAAGAGCAATGTCCCGCAGAAAGCGCGAGGGCGGGTTGAACTGGGTGTTGCCAAAGATCGTGCGGCGGCTCGCAAACGTGAGATAGAGCTCTTCGCGGGCCCTCGTGATCCCCACATACGCTAGCCGTCGCTCTTCTTCGATTGCCCCATCGCTCTGGAGCGAGCGAAAGTGTGGGAAGATACTCTCCTCCATCCCAATCAGAAAAACAACCGGAAACTCTAAGCCTTTCGCAGAGTGCAGGGTCATCATCACCACGCACTCGACACCGCCCTCGCCCAGCTTGTCCACATCGGCAATCAGCGCCGTTTGCTCCAGAAACGCCCGCAGCGACGGGTCTTCGGTACTGTCTTCAAACTGGCGCGTCACCGAGAGAAGCTCCTGGACGTTCTCGACGCGGCTCTGGGCCTCGACCGTTTTTTCCACCTCCAGGGTGCGAATATAGCCTGTCTCCTCAATCAGCCGCTCGACGAGCTTGGTCAGCGGCAGCGTCTCCCGCTCACTTCTCAGGTGCATGAGCAGCATCACAAAGCTCTCGACGGCTTTCTTTAAACTCGGCTTGAGCCCCAGTGCCTCGATATCGGCCAGCGCTTCCCAGATCGTGCAGCCAAGCGTGGTCGCCCGCTCCTCCACTTTTGCCCACGTCCCCGCACCAATCCCTCGCGCCGGAACATTGATAATGCGCTTCAGTGAGATACCGTCAAAGGGATTATGAATCACTTTTAGATAGGCAATCAGGTCTTTAATTTCCTTGCGCTCGTAGAAGCGCACGCCCCCGATAATCGTGTAGGGAATCCGGTGGTTGATAAAAACCTCTTCCAGCATACGGCTCTGGGCGTTGGTGCGGTAGAGAACCGCGTAGTCCGAGAGCTTACGCTCCCCCGAGTCAACGGCCTCACGGATCACGGTGGCGACATAGACCGCCTCTTCCTGTTCATTAATTGCCTCTAAGAGCCGAATCGCCTCACCCTCGTTATTGTCCGTCCAGAGCTTCTTATCTTTTCGGCCTTTGTTTTTAGAGATCACATCGTAAGACGTGTCAAGAATTGTTTTAGTTGATCTGTAGTTTTGTTCAAGCTTAATAATTTTAGCATCGGGATAGTCTTTTTCAAAGTCTAAAATAATCTGAATATCCGCGCCTCTCCATCCGTAAACCCCCTGGTCATCGTCACCGACTACGCATAAATTGTTATTACCACCAGATAATAGCTGTGTTAATTTATATTGGGCATGGTTGACATCTTGGTACTCATCCACTAAGACATATCTGAACTTACTCTGGTAGCGTTCTCGTATATCTTCGCGCTGCTGGAGCATGCGCACGGATTTTCCGATGAGATCATCGAAATCTAGCGCTCTGTTCATCGTGAGCTTCTCTTGGTAGAGGGTATAGAGCCGCCCGACGACGTTCTCAAAGTGGCCGGAGAAGTGCTTGGTGAAGTCCTCAGGCTGGATCAGCTTCTCTTTGGCGCGGGAGATCAGCGAGAGCACGGCACGAGGGGCGTACTGCCTATCATCGAGGTTGAGCTGGTGCAGACACTCCTTCATCAGTGTCATCTGGTCGTCGTCGTCGTAGACCACAAAGTCGCGCTCTAGGCCAATGCTCCCTCCGTTCTCGCGCAGGAGCCGAGCACACGTGGAGTGGAACGTCCCCACCCACATCTCCTTGGAGATCCCCTCTCCCAGGAGCTTCTCGAGGCGCTCACGCATCTCTTTGGCCGCTTTATTGGTAAACGTGACCGCGAGGATACTGCGCGGACGAACCCCGAGATACTGGATCAGATGCGCAATGCGATGCGTCAGAACGCGCGTCTTGCCTGAGCCGGCACCGGCAAAGATCAAGAGAGGGCCTTCGGTGTGCAGCACGGCTTCGCACTGGACGGGGTTAAGAGCAGTCAGAAGAGGATTTTCGAGTTCGGTCACAGGCACTAGTATACTTCAGGCAAAGTCCTCATGTGCCGATACTCAAGCCCCCATCGAGAAAACTGGCAGAGTCCTCTCGATTGGTATATGCTAATGAAAGCCAAATCATGCTGTCCCCTCTTGATCTTACCCAAACTACCCCACGCCACCAGCAGGTCTATGAGCGCCTGCTTGGGCTGATTCGCGCGGGGCACTGGAAGTCGGGCGAGAAAGTGCCGCCAGAGCTAGAGCTAGCCGCCGAGCTGGGTGTCGCAAAGCTCACGGTTCACCGGGCAGTGCAGGCGCTCGCAACCGAGGGCTGGGTCACTCGAACCGTGGGACGAGGGACGTTTGTTGCTCCGAAACCACCGCCTGTTGGGCTGCGCCGTGTGGTGCTTGCCTTTGGCGCAAGTGCGGCTAATATTTTAGGCTCGGACTACTACGGGGGGCTCTACCAGGGAATAACGGAGGCGTTTGGTTCGAGTGTCGAGCTTGTTCTTTGCCCGAATGCTTTCTCCGATGCGAGTCTTCCACAAGCGGATGGTATTCTTATCATTGCGCCCCGCGAGAGCGCTGCTGCCTCGCTGGAAAAGCTAGCCTGTACCAAGCGCCCCGCGGTGGTCATGGGAGCACACTGGCCCGGAATGCCTCTTGCGGCTGTGGACTCCGACAATACCGGAGCGGCACGTCGCGTGGTGGCACACCTGGCGGATCTGGGGCACGAGAAAATCGCTCTTGTCTTCGCTGAGCCTGAGACGGCCAACACGCGCGATCGTGTTGCAGGCTTCCAGGCCGAGGCAGCAGTGCACGGCATAGAGACCTCGGAGCACTCTGTGCAAGAGTTTTGGCGGCTGAGCGGCGAGGAAAAAGAGAGGCTACTAGAGTCGGTAAAGCAAGGAGCGACGGCGGTATTTGCAGCGGGCTACTTTATCGCACTTGATGTCCTCAATGCCCTCCGCGAGGCGCACTACCGTGTCCCCGAGGAGATCTCCGTGGTGGGCTTCGACGACCCCGTCTCCGCACGGCTCGTCTACCCACCACTCACCACCCTGCGACAGCCTCTCCGGGAGATGGGAAGACGCGCCGCTGAGCGACTTGCAGCCCTCGCTACAAGCCAAGATGACGGAAAGCTGGAGCTCCTTCCCGTCGAGCTAGTCCTACGTAGCTCCACTGCCCGTAAAGAAAAGTCATGACCACCCCGAATGTCGTCGTGGCAGGACGCACCTTCCGTCTCCCAGATCGCGCCATCGGAGCCAATGAGTGGGTAGCAGGTTGGAGTGGAGCCACCTGGTGGAGTACCTTTGGCCTGCCGGTAGATGCTCTGAGTGAGCATTGGCTTCCGTAGGTGAGCATTGGCTTCCGTAGAGTAAACTCTTTTTTCGTTCAGGCTTACGCTACATTAGCGTAAGCTTTTTTTATGCCATAATCAAGGAATGAGCGAACACCTAGATAGCTTTGCAATGGCGCAGCAGCAGCTTGCCGCCGTCGCCGAGAGGATCAACCTTGATCCCAATGTCCACGAAGTTTTGAAGCAACCCAAGCGCGAGCTGACGGTACACTTTCCTGTCAATATGCGCGACGGCTCGATTAAGATGTTCACGGGCTACCGTGTGCATCACAACCTCACGCGCGGCCCCGCAAAAGGCGGCATCCGTTTTCATCCCGAGACCGATATCAGCGAAGTAAAGGCGCTGGCGTTTTGGATGACCATCAAGTGCGCTGTCGTCAACCTTCCCTTTGGGGGCGCAAAAGGCGGTGTCGCCTGTGATCCTCGGCAGCTTAACGCCGCAGAGCTGGAAGACTTAACGCGCCGCTACACCACCGAGATCGCCATTTTGCTTGGGCCGGATAAAGACATTCCTGCCCCGGACATGGGCACCAATGGTCAGACGATGGCCTGGATCATGGATACCTACTCCATGCTCAAGGGCACCACCGTTCCCGCTGTCGTCACCGGCAAGCCCATCGCCATTGGGGGCTCCGAAGGTCGCATTGAGGCCACAGGCCGTGGTGTGGTCACGGTCGCCCGTGAGACCTTGCTCTCCCGTGGAAACCAGCTCCCCGACTCCACGGTTGCCGTGCAGGGCTTTGGCAATGTCGGAGCCGCCGCCGCCAAGCTCTTCTACCGCTCCGGCTGTAAAATCCAGGCCGTCTCCGATGTCCAGGGCGCGATCTACCACAAAGATGGGCTCGATATTCTTGGCCTGGAAGACTGGATCAAGAAAACAGGCACGGTGGTCGGCTTCCCCGAGTCTGAGCCTCTTGATCCAGCGGAGCTTCTGCTACTGCCCGTGGACTTGCTCATTCCCGCCGCGCTCCAGAACCAGCTCACAGGGGAGAACGCTGCAAAAGTGCGAGCCCGCTACATCATCGAAGGTGCGAACGGCCCTACGACCCCAGAGGCCGATAAAATCCTCAACGACAAGGGAGTTATCGTCGTCCCCGATGTCCTCGCCAACGCAGGCGGCGTCACGGTGAGCTACTTCGAGTGGGTGCAGGGCTTGCAGTCGTTCTTCTGGAGCGAGAGCGAGGTCAACGCCAAGCTGGAGCAGATCATGGTGCGTGCGTTTGGCCAGGTCAACGCCGCCGCGAAAAAGCACAACTGCGATATGCGAACCGCTGCCTACATCGTCGGTGTAGGCCGCGTCGCTGAAGCAATCACCGCCCTCGGGATATTTCCCTAAAAAAACAAAAAGCCCACCTCTTTATCCCCCCGCTCGGCGGGGGCTAGGGGGTGGGCTAAAGCCGGAAGAGGGACTACAGTTCGAGCTTGGTTGCACCGCTGGGGCCCGCATTAGCGGTGGAGCGGAACGGCATTCCGAGCTGGAAGAGAAGATAGCGTGCTTCCTCGTCTTTCTTGGCGGTGGTCACCATGATGATGTCCATACCACGGATCTTATCGATCTGATCGTAGCTAATTTCCGGGAAGGTCAGCTGCTCTTTCATTCCCATCGCAAAGTTGCCACGGCCATCGAAAGAGTTCGGATTGACACCCTGGAAGTCACGAACACGGGGCAGGGTGACGTTTAGGAGCTTGTCTAAAAACTCCCACATCCGGGCTCCGCGCAGGGTGACTTTGCAGCCGATCTTAGCGCCTTCACGAAGACGGAAGTTTGCAACAGATTTCTTCGCCACACAGACCGCAGGCTTCTGACCGGAAAGAGCCGCCAGATCCTTGATCGCATTGTCCAAGAGCTTTGGATCGCCACCGGTTCGACCGGCCTCACCGACGCCCATGTTCAGGACGATTTTCTCTAAACGAGGCACTTCATTGATGTTCTTGTAGCCAAACTGCTTCATCAACGACGTGACCACTTCTTTTTCATAGCGCTCTTGCAGACGAGCCTTGTAACCAGACATAAACAATTTCCTTTCTCGGTTCCAACCGAGTCAGCTCCCGGCAAATGCCAGGGGGTAATTTCCCCCTCTCTTCCCCTTCTCCCAGGGTTGGGAGGAAGGGGCTAGGGGGAGGAGGGTACTAAATTACCTCGCCGCCCTTGACAGCGACGCGGACTTTTTTACCATCACGCACTTCGACACGGATACGGGTCGGCTTGCCATCCTTGTTGATCAGCGCCACTTTACAAGCAAGGATCGGGGCCTCGACCTCGATTCGCTCGCCCGTTGGGTTCGGGTTCGCCGCAGACGGCTGTCCCTTTTGGTGCTTGGTGACGATATTAATGCCCGCCACGAGAACCTTGCCGGTCTTCGGGTAGGTACGGGTCACCTCGCCGGTACGGCCCTTGTCTTTACCCGCGATCACGACGACGGTATCGCCCTTCTTAATGAAGAGCTTGCCTTCAAATGCCTTCTTAACTGCCATTACAGCACCTCCGGCGCGAGCGAGACGATCTTCATCCCACCCGAGATATTGGAGTCACGCATCTCACGAGCCACCGGGCCAAAGACACGGGTGCCACGCGGCTCCAGGTTATTATTGAGCACGACAGCGGCGTTCTCATCGAAGCGAATGGTTGAACCATCGCCGCGCTTAATAGGCTGCTTGGTGCGGACGATCACGGCCTTCACCACATCGCCTTTTTTGACGTTGGAGTTCGGGGTAGCGGACTTCACGGCGGCAACGATCACATCGCCAACATGTCCAACTTTCGTGGTCGAGCCTTTAAGCACACGGATGCACAGGAGCGAGCGCGCTCCCGAGTTGTCCGCTGCCTTCAGGCGGGTGTACTGCTGAATCATAACAAACTCTCCTTAGCGTAGCAATAGGGCTGAATCTCTCAGCCCTATCCAGACGCTTATCGCACAGTGGCGACGTAAAATAAAGTACTTACTTGGCTCGCTCGATCACTCGAACGAGACGCCAGCGCTTTTCCTTTGACATAGGACGGCACTCCATGATCTCAACCGTATCACCCGTGTGGGCATCGTTGGTCTCATCATGCGCCTTGAACTTGCGCGAGCGGCGCAGGGTTCGTCCATAAAGTGGGTGGGGCTTGAGGGTCGAAATGGTCACGACAATCGTCTTGTCCATTGCATCACTCGTTACCACGCCCTGCCGGGTCTTCCGATAGCCGCGCTTGCTCTCTTCCGCAGTGACTGCGGTAGTTGTCTCTTCAGCCATCAGTTTGACTCCTTCTGTGCCAGATACATATTGATCCGCGCAATTCGCTTGCGGGTCTTGCCCAGATCCGCTGTCTTCTCAAGCTGGCGCTTTCCATTGGTAAAGCGCAGCTCCCAGAGTTGCTTCTTGGCTGTATCAAGCTGGGCGTGCAGGCCTGCGACGTCCAGCGCGGAGAGCTCGGTGCGCTCCGACTTTGCCTGACGATTATTCGCCATCTTCGTTTACCTCCACGCTCTCAGCGCTCTCATCACCCTCGGCGCTCTCCACGCTCTCGGACTTCTCACGAACCACAAAGCGGGTCGAGATCGGGAGCTTGTACTGCGCGAGACGCATTGCCTCGCGGGCCAGCTCCTCACTAACGCCCGACATTTCAAAGAGCATCCGGCCCGGCTTCACCACGCAGACCCAGCCCTCCACGGCTCCCTTACCCGATCCCATACGGGTCTCGGCGGGCTTCTTCGTGTAGGACTTGTCGGGGAAGATGCGGATCCAGATCTTACCACCACGCTTGATCTTACGGGTCATCGCACGACGAGCCGCCTCGATCTGATTGGCAGTCATCCAGCAGGACTCAAGAGCCTGAAGGCCGAACTCACCAAAGCTAACTTCTGTACCACCCTTGGCCTTGCCACGGCGATGGCCTCGGTGCATGCGTCGGTACTTGACGCGTTTAGGCATTAACATTTTCTGTCTTACTCCCCTGCCGCCGTCGAGTAGCTACCGCCACCGGTGTAGCCGCCGCCACCACCTTGGCCGCCCTGACCACCACGGCCACCTTGACCACCACGACCGCCTTGACCACCACGGCCACCACGGTCGCCGCCACGGCCACCACGGTCGCCGCCACGGCCACCACGACCACCACGGCGCTCATCATCACGATCCCGTCCGCCACGCTCACGCGGTGCGGTGGGATTCTCCACCGGGCGGCGTGCGCCGGGGAGGATATCTCCCTTGTAGATCCAGACCTTCACTCCGATGGTGGAGTAGGCCGTCACTGCCTCGGCAAAGCCGTAGTCAATGTCAGCACGCAGGGTGTGCAGTGGCACCTTCCCCTGGCGGTCTTTCTCACGACGTGCCATCTCAGCGCCACCCAGACGGCCTGAAACCTGTGTGCGGATTCCCAACACTCCCAGTTTCATGGCGCGGGTCACGGCCTGACGCATGGCGCGCTTGTAGCCGATACGCTTCTCAATCTGCTGCGCGATCGACTCTGCGACCAGCTGCGAGTTCGTCTCCAGATGGCGAATCTCCGCCACATTGACATGAACCGTCTTCGTGGTGATCTTCTCAAGATCAACGCGAAGCAAGTCAATGCCCGAGCCACCACGGCCAATAATAATTCCTGGCTTGGCGGTATGAAGCGTCACACGAACCTGGTTGGCTTGTCGCTCAATCTCAATTTTGGAGATGGCAGCATTCTCAAAGCCTTTTCGCTTCTTGATGGTCTTGCGGATAACATAGTCCTCTTTAAGGAACTGTGCATACTGCTTATCGGCATACCACTTGGAGTCCGCATCACGAATAACGCCGATGCGGAACCCGATTGGGTTAACTTTCTGTCCCATGATTTATTCCCCTGCCTCGGCGGTCTCAGTCGTCTCGGTGGTCTCAGCAGGCGCAGTCGCCTCTTCAGCCTTGGGTTCTTCCTCAGCCTTTGCAGCCTCAGCGGGAACCGGGAGAGCAGCGCGCAGAGGCGGCTTCTTCTCCGTCTTGCGACCGGTCTTGCGTGGTGGAGCCTCACCCTCAGCCACGATCACGGTGATATGACTGGTGCGCTTCAAGATGCGGTACGCACGACCCTGAGCACGAGGCTTTACTCGCTTCATGGTCGGGCCTACGTCAACATAGCAGCGGATAATCTTCAGATAGTCCGGGCTCATCTCAAAGTTGTTGATCGCATTGGCACAGGCCGAGTTCACCACTTTGGCGATCTCTGCAGCTGCGTGATTGGGCGTGAATTTTAGCTGATCCAGCGCCTCTTGAGCGTACTTGCCGCGAACCGTATCCAGCACAAAACGCACCTTACGAGGTGACATCCGCACGAAACAGGCGGTAGCTTTTGCTTCCATTGTGCTCCCCCTTACTTTCTCATGCGGCTGGACTGACCCGTCCCGCCCGCGTGGCCCTTAAAAGGCCGGGTATGTGCGAACTCGCCGAGCTTGTGCCCGACCATGTTCTCGGTGATGAAGACAGGCACGTGCTTGCGCCCATCATGTACCGCAAAAGTATGCCCGATGAACGAAGGAAAGATCGTCGAACGACGAGACCAGGTCTTGATGATGGTCTTCTTTCCGCCTTCATTGAGGGTGTCTACCTTTGCGAGAAGTTTAGGGTCCGCAAAGGGCCCCTTCTTCAAAGATCGTCCCATAAATTAAAACTCCTGCCCCAGGCGCAGAGACTCTCTGCCGGGTGCGTGGCTGGAGCAGAGAACCTCTGCACCAGCCAACACGGACACACAAACTACTTCGTGCGTCGCTTGACGATAAACTTATTCGTCGACTTGTTACGACGGGTCTTGAAACCAATCGCAGGAACACCCGTCGCAGAGACAGGGCCCTTCTTACGGCCAACAGGGCTCTTGCCCTCACCACCACCGTGCGGGTGCTCTCGGGGGTTCATGGTCACACCACGAACGTGAGGCGTACGCCCCTTCCAGCGGGACTTACCCGCCTTACCCAGAGACTCGTTCTCATGCTCCAGATTCCCTACCTGGCCAATAGTGGCACGGCAGGTCAGGAGCACACGGCGCATCTCGCTCGATGGCAGGCGAAGAGTGGCATACTTGCCCTCTTTTGCCATGAGCTGAGCGTACGCTCCGGCAGAGCGGGCCATCTGGCCACCCTTTCCGGGATGCAGCTCGATATTATGAATCAGCGTACCCACCGGGATATTGGCGATCGGAAGTGCATTGCCCGGCTTGATGTCAGCCGTCGGCCCGCTTGCGATGTCATCCCCAACTTTAATTCCGACCGGAGCCAGAATATAGGCCTTGGTACCATCTTCGTACTGCAAAAGCGCGATACGCGGCGTGCGGTTTGGATCGTACTCGATCGCCGCAACAGTTGCCGCTACAGCATCTTTATTTCGTTTGAAATCAATGATGCGGTACATCCGCTTGTTACCACCGCCACGGTTACGGATGGTCATACGACCGGTGTTATTACGACCGGCCTTTTTCTTGATTGGCTCTACCAGGCTCTTCTCCGGCTTGCTTTTGGTGATTTCACTAAAGTCGGAGATCGCCATGAAGCGTCGCCCAGGGGTGATCGGCCTAAAACGTCGAATTCCCATTGCTTACACTCCCTCGAACAGCGTGATGCTCTGGCCTTCTGCCAGCGTCACAACCGCTTTCTTATAGCCGGGGGTCTTGCTTACGCTGTGGCGTCCAAACACACGGTAGCGCTTGGTCTTCCCCTTGACATTCATGGTATTGACCGCAGTGACGGTCAGCTTACCTTCGCCATCGCCATCGGTAAAGAGTTTCTCCACCGCCTCGCGAATCTGGTACTTGTTCGCATCCGGGTGGACTGCGAAGGCGTACTTGCGCTCGCCGTTCATCGTGAGAGACTTCTCCGTGATGATCGGGCGCTCGATAATCTCATAGATCCCTGGCATCTTACGCCTCCTTCTCTTCCTTCTCGTCCGCCCAGCCGCTCAGGACTTCGGCAGCAGCCTTGGTAATCACCACGACTCCTCCATCCACGACATCACGGGTCGAGAGACGCTTGCCAACACGAATGTTGACACCCTCGATATTGCGCAGGCTCTTCACGGTCAGCTCATCCGCCTCGTCAATAATAACCAGCGACTTGCGAGCCCCGCCGGTCACTTCTTTGAGGAAGCTTGCAGCAGTCTTGGTGCTCACTTTGTCCGAGAGGCCAAAGTTCTCGACGACTACCAGCTCGCTATCGGCAAGCTTTGCAGAGAGCGCGGACCAGACAGCAGCGCGGCGCATCTTCTTATTGATCTTGTTGCCAAGGTCACGGGGGTGCGGGCCATGAGCGGCACCACCACCGGTCCAGTGCGGGGCGACAATAGAGCCCTGACGCGCACGCCCGGTTCCCTTTTGCTTGAAGGGCTTGCGTCCTCCACCCAACATATCACCCCGGCCGGGGGCATTACGGGTATCCTGGCGCCAGTTCTCTAGCTCTGCAATCACCGCTTGGTGCATCAGCGAGATATTTCGCTCGGCACCAAAGACGCGATCAGAGAGGGAGATCTCTCCTGCCGTTTTTCCATTATTCGTTTTTATCGCCAACGTAGGCATAGTTAAACTCCGTTACTTCTTCTTGCTGGAGCGCTGCGTCTCCTGGCGAACACGAACCTTCTCTGCACGGCGAGCCTTCTCAATGGAAAGCAGCCCACCATTGGCACCGGGCACAGCGCCCTTCACCAAAAGGAGGTTCTTCTCAGCATCAATGCGCACCACACGCAAACCTTGCTGGCTCACTTGCTCGTTGCCCATACGACCTGGCTTTTTGTTGCCCTTGAACGTACGTGCGGCATCGGTGGCACCACCTGACTGTGGCTTGCGGTGGATCATCGAGCCGTGGGTCATGTCGCCACCATGGAAGTGGTAGCGCTTCACAACACCCGCAAATCCCTTACCCTTGCTCACGCCAACGACAACAACTTTCTCGTCAACGGCAAAGATATCGCTCGCCCCTACCGTCTGCCCCACGGCAACCGTGGCTCCGTCCTGAAGATCGTATTCCTTCAGAAAGCGGCGCGGCTGAACTCCGGCGCTGGCAAGGTGACCTTGCTCGGGTCGGGTAAGGCGATTGACATTGCACTCCTCAAACGCGAGCTGTGCAGCGCTGTAGCCATCATTGTCAACGGTCTTAAGCTGAGCAATGACGCAAGGCTCGACCGCGATTACGGTCACCGGAACGACCCGGCCTTCACTATCAAAAATCTGTGTCATCCCGACCTTGCGGCCAAGAATGCCCTTTACTGACATAACAAACCTCCACGGCGCACCTGGCGGGATTAACCCGTTGCGTGACGCGGCTTAATTTTCTTAGAGCTTAATCTCGATATCCACACCAGAAGGCAGGTCGAGGCGCATCAGCGCATCGATCGTCTTCGGGCCTGGATTGAGAATATCAATCAGACGCTTGTGCGTGCGCATCTCGAAGTGCTCCATCGACTCTTTATCAATGGTCGCGTTGCGCTGCACCGTAAATATCCGCTTCTCTGTGGGCAAGAGCACCGGTCCGGCGATCCTGGCACCGGTACGGCGCGCGGTGTCTACGATTTTCTCTGCAGACTGATCCAGAACACGGTGATCGAAGGCCCGCAGGCGGATTCGTACTTTATCGTTTCGCATAAATTTCTTTTCTGAGGCGCAGAAAAAACGGGAGAGAGCCATGCTCCCCCCCGCCCTGCCTCACTAGGCTATGATTTTCGAGACGACGCCAGCGCCTACGGTTCGGCCACCCTCACGGATAGCAAAGCGGAGACCCTCTTCCATCGCGATAGGAGCGATCAGCTCGCCCTTGATCGTGACATTGTCGCCGGGCATCACCATCTCG
>JAPLCP010000228.1 GCA_026392155.1 Armatimonadota bacterium
CAAGTCCGGTGGCTGTTGTCTGCCCGAAGGAACAGAGCAGATAGTCCGTGTAGAGGTCGAGTAGGCGCGAAGTCGTCATGGGCTTTTCAGGCCGTCATGGGGCCAAACCCATTTTATCAACTCGGCACTGCGTAAGGTGAGAATTTATTTTAAAATCCCTACGCGCTATGACGGATTTATCACGTTTAAGCAATGATCTCTTTAATCGGCTCTGCGCCTTCTACCCCAACAAGCTTCTGGCTCAGCCCACCGTAGAAATACGTGAGGTTATTGGGATCGAGGCCGAGCTGATGCAAGATCGTGGCGTGGACGCGCTTGACGGGAGTGGGGTTGACCGCCGCCGCATAACCGAGCTCGTCGCTCTCGCCGTAGCTGACTCCGCCTTTAATGCCGCCGCCTGCCATCCACATCGTGAAGCCGTAGGAGTTGTGGTCGCGGCCATCTCCGGTGGCATGCGCGGTGCGCCCAAACTCTCCGCCCCAGACGACCAGAGTTTCATCTAAGAGGCCGCGCTGCTTGAGGTCTTTTAATAATCCCGCAATCGGCTTGTCCACGCGCCCAGCATTGCGGTTGTGGTTGGGGACAAGATTGCCGTGCGCATCCCAGAAGTTCAGAAAGTCCGTATTGCCGCCGCCCGCATAGAGCTGGATAAATGGGACGCCGCGCTCGACCATGCGCCGGGCCAGTAAACATCGAAACCCGAAATCTTTGGTCGCAGCGTCGTTGAGGCCATAAAGCTCTTTGATAGAGTCCGGTTCCTTGCTAATATCGACGGCCTCAGGGGCGGTGCGCTGCATCTGGAAGGCAAGCTCGTAGCTGGCGACACGGGCCGCCAGATTCGAGTTGTCCTCGCGGGGCTTGCGGTGCGCTTGGTTCAGATCACCGATGGCATTGAGCAGCTCGCGCTGGAGCTCGGGGGCCATGCCCTGCGGACGGGAGAGATCTAGAATCGGGTCGCCTGCGGAGCGCAGAACGGTTCCTTGGAACTTGGCGGGCATGTAGCCACTGGCCCAGTTCTTCGCACCGGAGATCGGGCCGCCCGTGGTGTCGAGCATCACGACAAAGCCGGGAAGCTCTTTCGCATCGAAGCCCAGGCCGTAGTTGACCCAGGTTCCCAGGCTAGGCGAGCCCGAGAGGATCTTGCCCGAGTTCATCTGGAGCATCGCGGAGCCGTGGATCGGGGAGTCGGAGTAGACGGAGTGTAGATACGCAATGTCATCGGACATGGCCCCGACGTTAGGAAACAAATCGGAGACGTACTTGCCGCACTGGCCGTACTGCTTGAACTTCCACTTCGGCCCCATCAGGGTCAGGGGAATGGTCTTGCCCGCCTGGCGAAAACTCTTGATATTGACGGTCTTGCCGTCGCCTTTGACCAGCTCGGGCTTGTAGTCGAACGTGTCCACTTGCGACGGACCACCGTACATGAACAAGAAAATGACGCTCTTGGCTTTCTTTGCCCCCCCCCCGCCCCCAAGATTGGGGGAGGCAGTGTTAGCCTCGGCTCGCTTGGGCAGGAAGCCGTCCATACCCAGCATCCCGCTGAGGGCGAGCCCCGTGAAGCCCGCCCCGGCCTCCCACAGAAACTCTCGTCGTGTTCGCTTACAAAAATGATCGCTCATTATTTCTCCCAGGCACATAAATGAGCCTGCTGTTGCGGCAAGACCCATAAATGGGCCTGAGGGGGCTTTAGCCTCCTTGCCGCAACAGCGGGCCGCTTTAGCCGCCCGTCCGTGAATCGCCGCCCGATTATCCGTTCAACCGTCCAACGGTGAATATGCATCAATTTTATCCTATTTGAAGGTACAATAAACCGCTATGCGCAAGAAAGTTTCGATTATCGGTGCGGGTTTTGTCGGCTCAACCTGTGCTCACTGGATCGCCTCCAAAGAATTAGCTGACGTCGTTTTGATTGATATCTTCGGCGGTGTCGCCAAGGGCAAGGCACTTGACCTGCTCCAGGCGGGGCCGGTCGAGGGCTACGATCTGGATATTACGGGTGGCGATGACTTCGCCGCGATGGAAGGCTCCGACATTGTGATTCTCACGTCGGGTGCGCCTCGCAAGCCCGGCATGACCCGTGAAGATTTAGTGGCCGTGAACGCAGATATCACGGCCAGCAATGTTGAGAAGATCAAGCAGTACGCCCCCAACTCGATCGTGCTAATCGTCAACAACCCCATGGACACCATGGCGACTCTGGCATGGAAGGTCTCGGGCTTCCCGAAGAACCGCGTCATCGGCCAGGGCGGCGTCTTAGACACCGCACGCTACCGGACGTTCTTAGCCAAAGAGATCGGCTGCTCGGTGGAGGACATCCAAGCCATGCTGCTCGGCGGCCACGGCGACGAAATGGTGCCACTTCCCAGCTACACGACTGTGGCGGGCATCCCGGTGACCCACTTCATCCCCGAGGACAGGCTCAGCACCATTGTCGAGCGTGCCAAAAAAGGCGGCGCGGAGATCGTCGCGCTGCTCGAAAAAGGCTCTGCCTACTACGCTCCCGCCGCCGCCACCGTCGAGATGGTCGAGGCGATCCTCAAGGACAAGAAGCGCATCCTCCCCTGCTCCTGCCTGCTAGAGGGCGAGTACGGCGTCTCCGGCACATTCTTCGGTGTCCCAACCATGCTCGGTGCAAACGGCATCGAGAAGATCATCGAAGTGCCCCTCACCGACGAAGAGAAAGCAGGCGTCGCCAAGTCCGCCGCCCTCGTGCGCTCGTCGTGTGATGTGCTTCAAGAAAA
>JAPLCP010000175.1 GCA_026392155.1 Armatimonadota bacterium
CAACGCAAAATTATTTGCAGAGGAAGCAGAGAGTATCATGGAAGACGCAGAAGTAATAACCACACCCACAGAAGTGAAAACAGGCGACGCAGAGAAGAAGAAGCGAAGCGCACGGATTCTCTGGAACAGCGCAGCGCTTCAAGAATTTGATGTCGCGGAGCGCGTGGCTAATGCAGCAAAGAACGCACTCTATGCAGGAGCACTGCGAGACCGTGAAATCTTAGACACTGCCGCCGATGCACTACTGGCACTAATTGCAAGCGCACGGACGTTTAGCGCCGATGCCGTCTAAGCATCCACAGCGGGCCTCGGAGACACTAAAACCCAAAACACCGACCGGGAAGCCGTGATGGAACTCCTGCGCGAGATCCACGCTGCCGCACGGCAGAAATTCGCCAGCACCGCACCCGAGAAGCTCCGTGACTATGGGATCGGCGCACATCTCGGCATTCTCAGCTTCGTCAACTTTACCGGAATCGCCGAAGCCATCTACGAAAAGCTCGACGACGAACCCCTCCCTGGAATCAATGCCGCCAAGCAAGCCGCCTTTCGTGCTGCCCTCGATGCCTACAAAAACACCGACACACGCCAAAATGCCAGCCGCAGTACCGCCTCTGGTCTGAGAGCACAGCGCGACGAAGCCCTGAAAGCCATTAAAGCTGCCCGAAAGACTATCCAGTTTGCCGCCGAAGCCCAGTGGCCCTCCAGCAAACCGGAGAACAAAGCGGCGCGAGAGGCGTTTCAGCTCCCGGTCAGCAAGCCGTACGTGGGGTAGACAAGGGAGCTATCTCTCTATTTGCCATCTCCCCAGGATGCTCGTTCCTCGCTCCGTCCCCTCTTCCCGATTCCGCTCGTGCCTCGCTTAGAAGAGGGGTTTGGGGAGATGCAGCCCCTCTTCCCGCGACGAAGGAGCAACAGGGGAAGAGGGGAGGCGAGGCACGAGCCGGGGAGATGGCCCGAAGCGGCGGGGAGCTGGCCCCTCAATCCAAGCGCAAATCCAAGCAGGGCAGGGTGAGAATCAGGCGCTTGCCGCCCCGCAAAACCGTGAGCTTTACCTTCTGCCCGACTTCTTTGTTGAGACGCAGCCAAGTGTGGAACTGGCGCGGGGTCATCTGCGGCAGGGTCTTGCCATCCACCGCCACAATCACATCGCCGAGCTTGAGACCACCTAGCGACGGTGCCCATTTCTCGCCGGGAAAGACAAAGTTCACTTTCAGTGCCAGGGTCTTGCTGCTGGGAACCGGCTCCTCCCAGAACCCAAAGATCGGCGGGATCGCCCCCTGCGACGGGCGGGCGGAGATGTCGTAGGTGCGCCAGCCCGACGGTAGGGTGATGGGCTTTCCATTGAGCAGCACGCGATTTGCTCTTGCGGGGAGCGCATCCAGCGCAAAGGCAACATCGGCGGCGGTGTAGATCGGCTGGGCGTTGAGCATCGTCAGCCGCTCCCCCACTCTCAAGCCCACTTTCGCCGCCACGGAGCCGGGCCTCACGGATGCAATGCGGTTGCCATCATCCAGCGTGAGCCCGAGCACGCTCGGCGGAGGATAGCGAAAGAGCGAGAGTTTTTGAAATGTCCCCGCCTTGCGTTGCTGTTCAATCTCGGCATCGTGGACATAGTGGCAGTGGTAGCACGGCTCGTCGGCGCGCTTGGACTGCGCAAAGGCGGGGAACTTCTGGCGCAGTGTCTGAGGAGCAGGTGGCGAAGCCATTTTGGGCCACACCACCGTGCGCACTTGCTCCAGAAGCGTGACAAGAGAAGCCACCGAGACGTCGTCGCCGCCCCAGCGGGCGAGAGTGACACCGTCGGGAGTGAGCACCAGCCCCATCAGCTGCTGGTCGTAGTCGAAGCGAAAGCGATTGAGGTCCAGTCCCTTGAGGCTAATCACCCGAACCGGAAGATAGTGCTCCGTGAGCAGCGCAATCAGCTTTGGGTCGGTGGGCTGGAGGATCGCCGCGTCCCGCTTCTCCCGCTGGCAGCGAAAGAGCACAAAGAGCAGCTTCTTCTGCGCCCGTGCCTCGACAAAGGCGGCATCGAGATCGGCCTGCCAGCGCACCTGCCTCATGCGAGAACCCGCGCGACTTGAGCATCCCACGTAGCAGCATCCGCAATTAACGACGGGCGCTTTTCGGGTTCAAAGCCACTGCGCGCCACCCCACTCTGATCGGTGTGGATAAAGTGCAGTGCGACACCCGCACGCTCCGTCTCGGTCGTATTGGCTCCTGTGGCATGGGGCGTGCCGTAGCAAAAAAAGATCGCACCACCCGCTTTAATCTCCACAGGAATGGCTTTGGTTTCGTCGGGCCAGCAGCGGATGTGGTGATCGGAGAAGCCGTCGCGCTCGTGGGGTAGTGGCTCGACGAAGGCGCGGGGGATGACGTTGAGTGTCCCGTTGGCGAGAGTCGCATCGTGAACGGCGGTCCAGAGCGCGGTTCCCTTGAGCGGATCCGGAATCTGAAAGTACGCATTGTCCTGGTGCCAGTTCGTCCCCATGCCCTGCTTGCCCGGCTTGAGAAACACCTGGTCGAGATGCAGCAACGCAGGCGCACCGATCAGCGCCTCAATCGCCGCCACAACTTTAGGCGCAAAGGGCATCGCTTTAAACAGCTCGGAGTGCGGCCACATCGGGCAGAGCTGGAGATTGACTTTGGTGGTCGAGTAGGTCTTACCGTCGCCCTCCGTCGCGATATTGCGGAGCTTGCCCTCGGTCTTAAGACGCTCTAGCTCAATACGCATCGCCGCTACCTCGCGCTCGCTCCAGAAGCCCTCCACGGCCAGCCAGCCCTCGGTGCGAAAGAAATCCACCTGATCCTCGCAAAATTGCATGCGAAAAGGATACCATAGGAGCCGGCATGGAAATCGGGGAGTATGAGCGAATGTTTACGGTGGAGGCGGATCATTTTTGGTACCGCACGCTTCACGGCCATGTACTCAAGCTTCTCAAGCCCGACGCGCCCGACGCAACCGTTCTCGATGCGGGCTGTGGCACGGGGATGCTTGCCCGGCGCTTGACCGATGCGGGCTTTGCGGTCACGGGGCTGGATTTCTCGCCTGAGGCGCTCCGGCTTGCCAAGACGCGGGGGCTTGAAAACCTCACCGAAGGCTCTGTCAATGCCCTGCCTTTCTCCGATAACACTTTCGATGCCGTGGTCTCGCTGGATGTCTGGTACCACCAAGCCGTAGACGATACCCAAGCCGCAAAAGAAGCCGCTCGCGTGGTCAAGCCAGGCGGACACGTTCTGGTCAATCTCCCCGCCTACGACTGGCTCCGCGGCCACCACGATTTGGTCGTGCAGACCGCGCGGCGCTACACCCGCCCCCAAGTGAGAAAGCTCCTCACTGAGGCGGGTCTAGAGGTAACGTTTTGCTCGCACTGGAACACACTGCTCTTTCCCGCCATTGTTGCCGCGCGCTTACTCAGTCGGCTCCGTAAAGATGAGTCGTCGGATGTCGCGCCCGTCACGCCTTGGCTCAACCATACCCTCAGCGCCGTGCTTGCCGCCGAGCGCCCTCTTCTCTCCCTACCGCTCCCCTACGGGCTCTCGATTCTTGCCATCGGAAAGAAACCAACGTGACGATTCTCCAGCGCCTGATGCGCTTTGTGAGTGTGGGAGCGGTCTCCACCGTGGTCGAGTACGCTGCCGTCGCACTTTTTACGTATGGCCTCAGCTGGCGGGTGCTGCTCGCCAACCCGCTCGCTTACTTGCTCGCCGCAATCGTCAATTTTATCGGCTCACGTCACTTCACCTTCGCCGAAGCAAAAGACCAAGCCGCAACCACACAAGCGGGGCGCTTTGCCGTGGTGCATAGTGTCGCGCTTTTACTAGACTTTGGTATTGCCGCGCTGGCCGAGCGCATTGGGCCGCTCGGTGGCGTTGCGCCACAGTGGATCGGCAAGGCCATCGCGCTCCCCATGATCGCGCTCTGGAGCTTCACCCTGCACCGGCTCTGGACTTTCCGCAGACTGTCTTAATTTTTTGGGTATACTCTTAGCTATGATTGTAGGAGTTATTCGCGAGATTAAAGACGACGAGAACCGCGTGGGGCTTCTCCCAGCGGGTGTCGAGGCGCTTGTTACGGCAGGCCACACGGTTCTGGCGGAGACCTGCTGTGGTTCCGGGATCAACTTTGAGGACGAAGACTACGCCGCGGCGGGCGCACAGATTGTCTCGTCGCCTGAGGAGGTCTTTGCACGCTGTGAGATGGTCATCAAAGTCAAAGAACCACTTCCCGCCGAGTATAAGCTCCTGCGCTCCGGGCAGATTCTCTTTACCTACTTCCACTTCGCCGCCAGCCGCGAGCTCACCGACGCGTGCCTTGAATCCGGCGCGGTCTGCATCGCCTACGAGACGGTAGAAACCCCCGATGGACTCTTACCCCTGCTGGCCCCGATGAGTGAAGTGGCGGGCCGTATGGCGGTTCAAGAGGGCGCGAAGTACCTAGAGCGTGCAATGGGCGGACGCGGGATTCTCCTCGGAGGCGTCCCCGGCGTCGCCCCCGCCAATGTCGTGATTATCGGCGGCGGTATGGTCGGCACTGAGGCGGCGAAGATGGCGGCGGGGCTGGGTGCCAATGTGAGCCTCTTTGATGTCTCGATCCCCCGCCTGCGCTACCTCGACGATGTCATGCCCAAGAACGTGACGACCCTCTACTCCACCCTCGCGGCGATCCGCGAGAAAGCGCTCCAGGCGGATCTTCTGATCGGTGCTGTGCTGCTCAAGGGCGCAAAAGCCCCGACACTTGTTCCCCGAAGTGTGGTCGCCCAGATGAAAAAAGGCGCGGTCATCGTAGACGTGGCCGTGGATCAGGGCGGCTGTATAGAGACGACGCACCCGACCACCCACCAAAACCCCACCTACTTTGTGGACGGCGTCCTGCACTACGGCGTCGCCAACATGCCCGGCGCGGTTCCGCACACGTCTACGGCAGCGCTCACCAACGCCACGCTCCCGTATGTCTTGTCTCTCGCCAAAAAAGGCTGGAAGAAAGCCCTCAAAGACGACGCGGGCCTGCGCAAGGGCCTGAATATTGTCGAAGGCAAGCTCACCTACGAGCCCCTAAGCGAAGAGTTTGCAATCCCCTTCGTCGCCCCGGAGAGTCTGCTCTAAGCCCTCCTCCCCCTGCCCCCGGGTACCCAGAGGGTATATGAGATGAGGAGGGTATATGAGATTAGGTGGCCCCGTATTTGGGGATATTTCGACACCCCAGAAATGGGTCGCCGCGGTACAGGCAGCGGGCTACCGGGCGGCGTACTGCCCGGTGAAAAGCGATGCCGATCGTTCGACGATTGCGGCCTACGCCCAGGCAGCGCGGGAGAGCGATATTGTGATCGCCGAGGTCGGGGCGTGGAGCAATCCGCTCTCTCAAGACAACAAAATCCGGCGTGAGGCGCGGGAGTTTTGCAAGCGGCAGCTGGAGCTGGCCGAAAGAATTGGGGCGGTCTGCTGTGTCAATATCGCCGGGTCGCTGGGGGCAAAGTGGGACGGGCCGTGCGCCGAGGATCTCACGGCGGCGGCGTTTGCGCTGATTGTGGAGAGCGTCCAAGAGATCGTGGACAGTGTCCAGCCAGCGCGGGCGGTCTACACGCTGGAGACCATGCCCTGGATGTACCCGGACTCGCCGCAGAGCTACTTGGAGTTGATGCAGGCCATTGACCGAAAAAGTGTCGCGGTGCATCTCGACCCGGTGAATCTCATCAACTGCCCAGCGCGTTATTTCCACAACGCCGAGTTCCTGCGCGAGTGCTTTGCGCTGCTGGGCCCACAGATTGTCGGGGTTCATGCCAAGGATATTTTGCTTCGAGAGAACCTCACGGTGCACCTCGACGAAGTGCGCCCCGGCCTCGGTGGGCTGGACTACGGCGTATTTTTAGAGGAGATGCGTGCGCTCCCTCCCGACACTCCCTTTATGCTGGAGCATCTGCCCAGTGAGGAAGAGTACCGGCTCGCGGCGGCGTTCGTGCGGACACAAGCCTCACACTAGAGCACAACTGCCCTCCGTACAACAGGCTAAAGGTATACTCTCGGTATGGAGTTAACCCAGAAAGTGGCGCTGGTGACGGGGGCCTCGCGTGGGATTGGTGCGGCGGTAGCCCTGCTGCTCGCCGAAGACGGCGCGGATGTGGTCATCAACTACCGAAGCAAAGGCCCTCGTGCGGAAGAAGTGGCGACGCAGGTGAGAGCACTCGGACGGAGCGCCTTGCTGGCTCAGGCCGATATTACCCATGCCGAGGAGCGCGATGCCATGGCCCAGAGCGTCCGCGCCCACTTCGGCCACCTCGACTTGCTCTTTCTCAATGCCAGCGGCGGGATGGAGAAAGACAAAGATGCGGATTATGCGATGCAGCTCAACCGCGACTCCCAGCTTGCAACTTTAGATGCGCTACTTCCTCTAATGCCACCCGGAAGCCGCGTGGTTTTTGTTACCAGCCACTGGGCGCACTTCTACGGCACGCACCCCGTCGTGCCCGCCTACGAGGCTGTCGCAGCAAGCAAGAAAGCAGGCGAGGAGGGACTCCGCAGGCGCATCCCCGAGCTAGAGGCACGGGGCATCAGGCTCACTATCGTCAGTGGCGATGGCATCGAGGGAACGATCACGGTGCGGCTGCTGGAGCGCCTCCAGAAAGGCACTTTGGACAGTAGCCGCGATCTGCCCACGGTGGCTGAGTTCGCAAAAGCGATTGTCGCCTCTGCCACCGACGACAGCCTAGAGTCGGGGCACATCGCCTTTATCGGCTCTATCGAGCCGTGACCGAATCTGTGTGAGCGTCCCGCAGGTGAGATAGAGGTCGTAGGTAAAGACCATACCAGGCGTGATCGCAAACTTTGTCAGCGGCGCAAAGTACGAGCAGCTCCCGTGTTCCGGCTTGCCGTCGCCGAAGCGGTAGCAAGTCAGCTCGTCGGCGATAGGCACTTTTGCCCCGACCCCAAACTCGTCTTTGTCCACGTAGGCCGCCCAGTGCTCAGGGAGCTTGCGGCTCTCGTTGGGCCAGCCGGGCTTGCTGCGCGCCGCTTCGTTGCCACCGACCACCAGCGTGTCTAAATCCGGCTCTAAGAAAATCGCGGGAATCTCGTGGTGACGGCTCTCGTGGGAGTGTGTCCCGGAGTACGTCAGCCGGTACTTCACCTGCGCCACATCGCCCTTCAGCGTGATCCACTGCTCAAAGATCGCCTCGGGGAGGTCGGTGCAGCCCGCCCAGTTGCGCCCCATGCTCTTGGCGTAGAGATCCGTCTTGCCGATTTTGAGCGCCAGAACTTTCGCCGCCGTGCCCTTGTAGTCGCCGCCCTGCACCGGGTTCCAGCGCCAGGGCTGCTTTCCCCAGATCGAGCCGTCGTCGTCGCCGTAGTAGCTCTGCTGGACTAAGCGTCCGTGGTCCCAATGATTGAGCAGGTTCCGCTCGGACTTAGAGAGCGAGAGCCAGCCAATCGCCGCCCCCGACGATACCTTCACCCCGACACGGATCTTGCCATTATCGAGGAAGGCCCACTTCTCCGCAGGCGGTAAGACTCCGGCGGGCTCGGCGTCTTTGAGGTTCATGAACTTCCACTCGCGCACCAGCTTGCCGCTAGTGTCACGCAGGCGCAGCCAAGAAAGCTCCAGCTCGCCCTGGCCTTGGCACGGATCGAGGCGCAGTGCCGTGAGAGCGCCCTGTACGGGCAGAGTCGCCCTCAGCTCCTGCCACTTCTCGCCGGGCGTGTAGCCCACTTGGACGCTACGCTCCGCGGCAAACCCACCACGCGCATCGCCCCAGAACACCTCCGCCGAGCCACGTGTCTTTGTCCGCTGACGCCACTCCAGCGTGAGGGTTCCCCCCACCGACGGCACCTCACTCGCCATCAGATACGGGTCGCCGCCGGTGGTACGGATCACAAGATTGCCCTTCCGCGCTCCCAGATGGCACTCGTGCGCCGCCTTCCAGCCCCCCCGCTCTTGTTGTTTCATGCCGTAGCGTACCTCATCTGCTACCAGTTGAAAACCGGCAGTGTATAATTCAGGCCATGTCTTCCCGCTTTGAGATCGGAAAAGCCGATTTCTTCCTCGATGGTAAACCGATTCGTCTTCTGTGTGGCGAGCTTCACTTCGCCCGGATTCCGCGCGAGTACTGGGCCCACCGCCTGAAGTTGCTTCGGGCAATGGGCCTGAACACTGTGGCGGTCTATCTGTTCTGGAACCGCCACGAGCCCCACCCTGGCAAGTTCGACTGGTCCGGCATGGCCGATGCGGCGGCGTTTATCAAGCTCGCCCAAAAAGAGGGTTTTCTGGTCTGCTTGCGGCCGGGGCCCTATGTCTGCGCGGAGTGGGAGATGGGCGGCCTGCCCTGGTGGCTCCTCAAGAAGAAAGACATCCAGCTGCGCTCGTCGGCGGACAGCGACTATTTAGCGGCCGTGGAGCGCTACTTAAAAGAGGTTGGGCGGGTTCTCGCGCCACTTCAGCTCCCGCATGGCGGCCCGATTGCCTTGGTGCAGGTGGAGAACGAGCTGGGGGCGTACGGAACCGACCGACCTTATATGGAGGCGGTGCGCAAGTTCTTACTGGCTGCGGGCTTCACGGATGTGCCGCTCACCGCGTGCGACTGGTCATCGAATTTTACGCAAAACGCGCTTCCGGGCGTGCTTTCGACCGTGAATTTTGGCAATAGCGCCGAGCGCAATGTCGCTGAGTTCAAGCGCAAGCGCACCGGCGATGGCCCAGTCTTTGTGAGCGAGTACTGGAGCGGCTGGTTCGACCACTGGGGCAAGCCCCACGAGACCCGGGCTATCGCAGGGGCGCTCCAAGACCTCGGCTGGATTCTGGATAATGGCGGCTCGTTCTCGCTCTACATGACCCATGGCGGCACGACATTCGGTCCCTGGGCAGGCGCGGGTGGCCCGCCGTATGATCCGATTGTCACCAGCTACGACTACAACGCGCCGCTGGATGAGGCCGCAAAACCGACCGAAAAATACCACGCGCTCCGGGTGATGCTGGCAAAGTGGCAGCCGGAGAGCAAGCCGCTTCCTGCGATCCCTGAGCCTATGCCCGTGATCGCAGTCCCCGAGATTGCACTCACCGAGCGAGCGCCGCTCTTTAAGAGCCTGCCCCGTGCGATCCGCACCGAGAGGCCTGCCGCAATGGAGAGCTACAATCTTGGGTTTGGGGCGATGCTCTACCGGACAACTCTCCCCGCTGGCCCCGAGGGTGTGCTAAAGCTCGCCGAGGCGCACGACTGGACGCAAGTTTTTGTGGAGGGCGTGCGTGTGGGCGTCTTAGACCGACGGCGCAACCAGTCCACGCTTCGTCTGCCCACGCGAGAGAAGCCCATACAGCTCGATGTACTAGTCGAGGCGATGGGACGGATCAACTTTGGACGCGGCATCCACGACCGCAAAGGCCTGGTCGGTGAGGTGAGCCTCGATGGCAAGCCGCTCACAGGTTGGGAGGTCTTCCCGCTCTCTTGGGGTGAGTCCCCGCTTCCGGGGCTACGCTTCTCCGATAAAGCGCCGACAGAAGGCCCCGCCTTTCATCGAGGCAGCTTCACGCTCACCCAGACTGGTGACACGTATCTCGAAATGAAGGGCTTCCGCAAGGGCATGGTCTGGGTCAACGGCAATGCGCTGGGGCGCTTCTGGCATATCGGGCCACAGCAGACACTCTACTGCCCTGGTTGCTGGCTGAAAAAAGGCAAGAACAGCATTATCGTGCTGGATTTAGAGACGCCCACCAAGGCCACAGTCATGGGCCGCACCACGCCTATTCTCGACGAGATCGTGGTGGATCTGAGCCAGCGCCACCGCAAGCCTGGCCAGACCCTGCGGCTTGAGGGCCTCACGCCGACACATACGGGCACGTTCGGCCCCGGCGGCGAGTGGCAGGAGGCGCGCTTTGCCGCGCCTGCTAGGGGCCGCTATCTCTGTTTAGAAGCGCTCAGCGCCCAGGATAACAGTGTCTACACCACCCTCACCGAGCTAGAGCTACTCGGCCCTGACGGCAAGCTCTTGTCGCGCGGTGCCTGGAAGATCGCCTACGCCGACAGTGAGGAGCTGGTCGGAGAGAGCGGCACGGCAGACAATGTCTTCGATCTACAGCCCGTCACGTTCTGGCACACAGCTTGGAGCGCAGACAAAACGCCCCATCCCCATCAGCTCGTGGTAGACCTAGGAAGTGAGCAGACGGTCACCGGCATCCGCTGCCAGCCCCGTCAAGACAACGACCACGGGCGGATCAAGGCGTATCGGATTTTTCTCAGCGCCACACTCTTTCCCGGACTCTAGGACAAACACTACTATTCCTATTGCAAAACTAGAATTAACAGAGTAGACTAGACGCCAGTATGCCTGAATTAAACTGGGAAGAGCTGGACGCAAGTGCCGTACTCCAGCGAGCCGTCGCAATCTACAGCGACGGCCTGAAGCTCGCCTGTAGCTTCGGCGCTGAAGACGTGGTGCTGCTAGATTTGATTTCCCAGTCCAAGCTCCCGATCTCGGTCTTTGTGCTGGACACGGGGCGGCTCCATCAAGAAACCTACGACCTCTGGGCGCAGCTCAACCAGCGCTACGGCATCAAGATCGTGGCTTACACGCCCCAGACTGAGCCGCTCCAACAGCTTCTCCAGCTCAAAGGTCCGGGGAGTTTCTACCACTCTATCGAGAACCGACGCGAGTGCTGCCAGCTTCGAAAAGTGGAGCCGCTCTCGCGCGCTCTGGCCGAGGTGAAGGGCTGGATCACCGGCCAGCGCCGCGAGCAGTCTGTGACACGTGGCCGTCTCCCTAAGCTTGAAGTTGACGCGGCGCACGGCAGTATCGCCAAGCTGAATCCCCTCGCGGACTGGACCGAGGCACAAGTCTGGGAGTATATCCATGCCCATCGGGTACCCTACAACAAACTCCATGACCAAGGCTTCCCCAGTATCGGCTGTGCCCCCTGCACCCGCGCCATTGAGCCGGGCGAGGATCTGCGCGCCGGACGCTGGTGGTGGGAAAATCCCGAACAGAAAGAGTGCGGTCTGCACAAGTAAGCGCCATCTCCCCGCGCCTTAGAGCGCGACCCTCTTCCCCAGACCACTCGTTCCTCGTTGGGAAGAGGGTCACCCGGAAGCCTCTCTTCCCGGCGAGCTTGCGAGCCATGGGGGGAAGAGAGGTGGCAAGCCCTAGCGAGCCGGAGAGATGGCAAAAACCAAGGAAATTATTATGAACGACGTTGAACGAATCAAGAAAGAAAAAGGCGGCCTGGAGGTCTGGAACGACCTGCAGCGGATCGCCACCGAAGGCTACGGCGGAATTGACGCGGACGATATGTTCCGTCTGCGCTGGCTGGGGCTCTACGAGCAGAAGCCCAAAGACGGCTTTTTCATGCTGCGCATTAAAGTGCCAGGCGGCCAGCTCACCTACGACCAGCTGATCGCCGTCGCCGAGGTGACCCGCGACTACGCCCGCAATATCGCCGATATCACCACGCGACAGAACTTCCAGTTCCACTGGATGGCCCCCGCCGACTTCCCCGCGATTTTTGCCAAGTTCAGCGCGGTGGGCATCAGCACACTCGGTGCTTGCGGCGATATCCCGCGCAATGTCACCGGCTGCCCCGTGGCGGGCCTCGATCCCAACGAGACCTTCGATGCCCAGCCCTACGCTCAGGCAATCCACGAGTATTTTCTCGGCAACCCTGAGTTTGCGGATCTGCCACGCAAGTATAAAATCTCCATCACGGGCTGCTGTGAGCACTGCTCCCAGCCCGAGATCAACGATATTGCCGCCACGGCGGTCATTAAAAATGGAGAAAAAGGATTTCACATTCGGGTCGGCGGTGGGCTCTCCACGCGGCCGTTCTTGGCGCAGAAGCTCAACTTCTTTATCCCCGCCGATAAGCTGGTTGATGCGTTTCGTGCCGTCACCGAGGTCTACCGAGACTCGGGCTACCGGGAGAACCGCAAGAAGGCGCGTATCAAGTTCTTAGTGGCCGACTGGGGCGCGGCAAAGTACGAGGAGGAGGTGCTGAAGCGCCTGAGCTGGGTGCCCGAGCCCGCCCTCACCGAGACCGAGTGGCCTGAGCCAACCAATAACTTCCGCGACCATGTGGGCGTCCACCCGCAGAGCCAGGCGGGGCTGTTCTGGGTCGGGGCGAACGTGCTCACGGGCCGCATGAACAGCGAGCAGATTTTTGAAGTGGCGCGAATCGCCAAAGAGTACGGCACCGGCGATACCCGCACGACCAACCAGCAGAACTTACTGATTCCCAATATTAAAGAGGCCGATGTTCCAACCGTGGTCGCCGCACTAGAGGCGATTGGCTTCCCCGTGGTAGCGTCCCCCATTCGCCGCGCCGCCGTGGCCTGTACGGGAAGTGAGTTCTGCAACCTGGCGCTCACGGAGACGAAGAACCTCATGTGGCAAATTGTCCGGCACCTGGATAAGACGGTCTCGCTCGACGAGCCCCTGCGCATCAACCTCAATGGCTGTCCCAACGGCTGCGGCCAGCACCATATCGGCGATATTGGCCTCCAAGGCTGCGTTGTGAAGCTCCCCGATGGCGATAAAGTGGACGGCTACGATATCTCGCTCGGCGGTCGCCTAGGTCGCGATGCGAAGTTTGTCCGCCCGATCTGGCGCAAAGTCCCTGCGACCGACCTGCCTGTCGCACTGGAAAATCTCCTCAACGGGTATCTTAATGAGCGAGCCGAGGACGAAGACTTCCCTAGCTTTGTAGACCGGGCTAGTGACGACGAGCTTGGCTCGCTGATGCGCACCGGCTTTGTCGAGGCGGCGTAGTTCCCCCCTAACCCCCGCCCAGCGGGGGGATAATGAGGAAGAGGATTCCTTATATCTCCCCCGCCGGGCGGGGGTCGGGGGGGGGTAGGAAAAAACCATGCTAGAACCCGCCCTCGCTACCCTTGAATCGGAAGCCATCTATGTCCTGCGGGAGACCTACGGACAGTTTGAGCGCCCGGTGCTTCTTTTTTCGGGGGGCAAAGACTCCATCGTCATGGCCCACTTGGCGGCGCGTGCCTTTGCGCCTGCTAGGATTCCCTTCAAGCTCCTGCACATCGACACAGGCCATAACTTCGAGGAGACGCTGACTTTCCGCGATAACCTCGCTCGCGAGCTTCGTGCCGATCTGCTCGTTCGCTATGTTCAGGACACCATTGATGCCGGACGTGTGACCGAGGAGACAGGCCCCGAGGGCACACGAAACTCTCTACAAACACGCACACTTCTCGATGGTTTGGAGGAGCTACGCGCCGACGCGGCGCTGGGTGGCGCACGCCGCGACGAAGAGAAGGCCCGCGCGAAAGAGCGCTTTTTCTCGCACCGGGATCGGTTTGGGCAGTGGGACCCGAAAAACCAGCGCCCGGAGCTCTGGAGCCTCTACAATGGACGAAAAGCTCCCGGCGAGCACTTCCGCATCTTTCCACTTTCCAACTGGACCGAGCTGGATATCTGGAGCTACATCAAGGCCCGCAGGATCGCGCTACCATCGCTGTATTTCTCGCACGAGCGCCGGGTCTTCAACCGGCGGGGCGTCTGGCTGGCGGAGTCCGAGCTGCTGCCGTTGCTGCCCGGCGAGCTCGTCGAAACGCGCAAGGTTCGTTTTCGGACGATGGGCGATATCACGGTCACAGGCGCGGTGATGTCCGAAGCCGACACGCTAGACCAAATTATCGAGGAAGTGCGCACGTTCCGCGTGACCGAGCGCAGTGGCCGTGGCGACGATAAGCGCTCTGAGGCGGCAATGGAAGACCGTAAACGCGCGGGATATTTTTAGATGGAACTCTTGCGATTCTCGACTGCCGGAAGCGTGGACGACGGCAAATCAACCCTCATTGGGCGACTTCTTTTTGACTCCAAGGCCATCCCCGATGACCAGTACGAGGCGATCAAGCGAGCGAGTAACTCCGATGATGGCGGCGTAGACTTGGCGCTGCTCACCGATGGCCTGCGGGCGGAGCGAGAGCAGAAGATCACCATTGATGTGGCCTACCGCTACTTCGCCACCCCTAAGCGCCGCTTTATTATCGCCGACACGCCGGGGCATGCTCAGTACACGCGCAACATGGTCACGGGCGCTTCGACGGCGCAAGCGGCCGTCATTTTAGTGGATGCACGCAACGGGCTTTTGGAGCAGTCGCGGCGGCACGCGGCCCTCTCAGCGCTTTTGCGCGTGCCGCACCTAGCCATGGCAGTCAATAAGATGGACTTGGTCGGCTTCGACGAGGGCGTTTTTCGGCGCATTGAGGCGGAGTTTGCCGCGTTTGCGGCCAAGCTGGGCGTGACGGCAACCGCGATTCCGCTCTCCGCGCTGGCGGGTGATAACGTGGTGGAGCGGAGTAAGAACACGCCCTACTACGACGGCCCCTCGCTGCTGGAGTGGCTGGAAGGCTTGCCCGTTGCTGAAACCCGCGGCGATGAGCCGTTTCGCTTTCCCGTGCAGTGCGTCATCCGCCCCCATCAGAACTTCCGTGGCTTTGCGGGCCGTGTTGCCGGGGGCAGTATTCGGTCCGGTGATCCGATCATTGCCCTGCCATCAGGGAAGCGCTCCACAGTCAAAGAGATTGTCACGGCAGATGGTAACTTGCCCGAGGCGCACTCCGGTGACTCGGTCGTGCTCACGCTCACCGATGAGGTGGATATCAGCCGTGGCGACCTGATCGCACTGCCCGAGAGCCCGCCCACGATCGCGCGGCGCTTTACAGCCACCATCTGCGTGCTCAGCGAGGCGGGGCTGGCTCCGGGGCGGCCTTATATCGCAACCCAGACCACACGGCAAGCGGCGGCGATCGTCGAGAAGGTGGACTATCGGCTTGCTGTCGAGACACTAGAGCAAGAAGAAACCCGTGGGCTCGCGCTCAACGAGCTTGGGCAGGTGACGATTGCCCTGGCCCAGCCCCTCTTCCTCGATCCCTATATCCAGAGCCGTGAGATGGGTGGTTTTCTCCTCCTCGACCCTGCCACCAGTGTCCCCGTCGCCGCCGGAATGGTCACCGAGATCCTTCCTGAGTCCGACCCAGAAGCCCTCTCAGAGCCCTGGACCCGCGCTGAGCGGGAGCTACGCCACGGCCACCGTGGAGGTGTGATCGTCGTCCCGGATCGTGCCACAGCCGCCACCCTGGAGCGAGAGCTTGTCACCCGGGGCTGGTACACCGCCTTTGTCGCGCACGGCCCCACCGACGCTCTCACCGAAAATGGCATTATCACGATCACTCTGGGAGAGTCCGAACAGCCGCTGGAAGCCCAGCTGGATGCCTTGCTTCTGGTGGAGAAGAACCAAGTCGGCTTTGCTGAGGGAATCTAGTCGTGGCCAGCTACCAGCCCGTCTATCTGGATCTGCGCGGCAAGCAAGTGGTGGTTATTGGCGGCGGCTACGTCGCCGGTGAGAAGCTCTCCGTCCTCTTTGACAGCGGCGCAAAGATCAGGGTCGTCTCGCCCGAGCTCTCCGAAGAACTACAACACTGGCACGCCGAAGGCCGTTTCGAGTGGTGGCCAAAACTCTGGGAGCCGAGTGACCAGGCCGATGCCTTTGTGGCGATTGGCGCAACCAACGACAAGAGCATTAATCGTGCGGTTTTTGCGGAGGCGGACACAAACGGGCGGCTCGGAAACTCGGTGGACGACCCCAAGTTCTGCAACTTTATTCTCTCCGCCGTGGCAAAATCCGGCCCAATGCAGGTCGCGATCTCGTCGGCGGGGTGTAGCCCCGCACTGGCGCAGCGCGTTCGAAAGCGCATCCTAGACGAGATTCTCACCCCCGAGCTGGGCGAGCTGGCGGAGTATTTGGGAAGCTGGCGGCCCCGCGTGAAAGTCGCCCTGCCGACCTTTGAGGCGAAGCAGAAGTTTTGGGAGGCGGTGCTGGACTCAGAAATACCCGCGCTACTCTCCGCGGGGAGCTTAGCGGAGGCCAACGCACGCATGGAGCTGCGGGTGATCTGTCCTTTGCAACGAGAGAGAGGAGCGTGCGATGACGGGTTTTGTCTATCTGGTGGGTGCCGGGCCGGGCGACCCTGAGCTCATCACGGTCAAGGGGCTTAAAGCACTCCAGCGTGCCGATGTGGTGCTCTACGACCGGCTGATCGCACAAGAGCTTCTGGACGACGCCCCAGCCCATGCGGAGCGCATCTATGTCGGAAAAGACCTTGGCTCGCCATCGCAGCCCCGCCAGGACGCGATCCACGAGGCGCTGGTGCACCATGCGAAGCTCGGCAAGACTGTCGTGCGGCTCAAGGGCGGCGACCCGTTTGTCTTTGGCAGGGGCAGCGAGGAAGCGGCGTATCTCACCGCACATGGCGTCTCCTACGCCGTGATTCCCGGTATCTCCTCCGCGATTGCAGGCCCCGGCGCAGCAGGAATCCCCGTGACGCACCGAGGCCTCTCGGCGGGCTTCTGCGTATTTGCGGGCCAAGAGGGTGAGGCGAATCACTTGCCGGAGAGCCACTGGCAAGCCGCCGCGCTGATCGGCACGGCAGTGTTTCTCATGGGCGTCTCGCGCCTCTCCAAGATTCTGGAGAAGCAGCGCCAGTACGGACGACCGGAGAGCACACCGGTCGCCATGATTGCCTCCGCGACTTGCCCAGAGCAAAAAGTCATCACGGGAACACTCGCCACTATAGAAAGTCTTGTCACCGAGATTCACCCTCCGGCGATAATCGTTATTGGAGATGTGGTGGGCGTGCGGGAGCTACTATAGAACCTTCATGCCTTCTTCACGTCAGAAACGTAAGATAAAAGCCAGCCACCGGGAACCAATGTCAAACCGGGCGGTATACTAGCGAGGGAGATCAGTTTACGTGTCCGTTGTTTTGCTTGGAGTCAATCACCACACCGCCCCCGTCGCGCTGCGCGAGCGCCTCTCTCTCTCAGGCTGTGCCCTGCGCACCGCACTTGAGGAGCTACGGGCCACCGAGGTCGTTACCGAGGCAGTGCTGCTCTCGACCTGCAACCGCCTGGAGCTCTACGCGACGCTCAACCCGAAAGCGCCTCAAGACTGCCTCATCGCAGCGCTGAGTGCACTCTACTTGCTCCCCGAAGACGAGCTTCGCCCCCATCTCTACATCAAGACCGACGAAGCTGTCACGCAGCACTTGCTCCGAGTCGCCTGTGGGCTGGAGTCCATGATCCTTGGGGAAGACCAAATTCTCGGGCAGGTCGGGCTGGCCTTTCAGGAGGCACAGACCGCAGGCGCGGTTGGCCCGACACTCTCCCGGCTCTTTGCGCAGGCCACACAGGCAGGCAAGCGGGCAAGAACCGAGACCGAGATCAGCCGCTACACAACATCGGTGAGCCACGCGGGAGCGCAATTGGTACTCCAGACAAAACCCGAGCGGGTACTGGTCGTCGGGGTGGGTGAGATGGCCGTGCTGGCCGCGCAAGCACTCCGTGCCACCAACTCCGTGGAGCTGGCGGTCATCAACCGCACTCTGGTGCACGCCGAAGACCTCGCCAAGAAGCTCAACGCCCGCGCCCTGAGCTGGTGCCAGCTTGAGGAGGCGATTTCCTGGGCCGATGCCGTGATCTGCGCGACGGGAGCCCCGCACACGGTCATCTACCACAGCGAGGTCGCCGCCGCCGTGCGCACCCGCGAGGGCCGCTCGCTCACGCTTGTGGATATCGCCGTCCCCCGCGACATTGAAGAAACGGTCGGTGCGCTAGAGCTTGTCGCCTACCACGATATTGATGGCCTCCAGCAAGTGATAGACGCCAACTTCGAGCTACGTCGCGCCGCCATTCCTGCCGTCGAGGAGATTATCGCGCAAGAGACGAGCCGCTTTACCGAGTGGCTTCAGACCCGCGATGTCACCCCCGTGATCAAGGACCTGCGCGACTGGGCGCAGGGGCTAGCGCAGAGCGAGGTAGAGAAGGCACTTACCCGCCTGCCCCACGCCGACGAAGCCACGCAGCGTGCGATTGAGATCCTGGCCCATAGCCTCGTCAACCGCCTGATGCACGAGCCGACCCTGCGCCTGCGCTCCAACGCCATCGAGGGCAATGGGGTCAACTACGCCGACACCGTGCGCGATGTCTTCGGCCTAGAAGCGGCCCGCTGTCCCTTCGTCGAGAAAAAGTAGCGATGGCAGCTCTGCACTTTGGCACCCGTGGCTCCAAGCTCGCGCTCTGGCAGACCGAGCATGTCTTGCGAATGCTCTCGCTCGGCACCAAGCCCGTGATCATCCAGACCAAAGGCGATCGCGTTCTCGACACGCCCCTGCCGCTGATCGGGGGCAAGGGCCTCTTCACCGCCGAGCTGGAGGCCGCGCTTCATGCCAATACCATCCAGTGTGCCGTGCACAGCCTCAAGGATCTCCCCACTGAGCAGCCCGACGGCCTCACTCTAGGCGCCATTCTTCAGCGTGCGCCTGTCGGGGATGCACTCATCAGCCGCAGTGGTAAAAAGCTCTCTGAGCTCCCCCAAAACGCCACCGTCGGCACGAGCAGCCGTCGCCGCGCCGCACAGCTTCTCCGCGCCCGCCCCGACTTGCAGCTCCTCGATATCCGTGGCAATGTCGACACCCGCATCCAAAAAGCCCTCGATCCCACCGGCCGCTACGATGCGATCCTCCTCGCCCACGCCGGGCTGGAGCGCCTCGGCTACAGCGATGTCATCACCGAAGTTCTCCCTTTCGATGTCATGCTCCCCGCACCCGGACAAGGCGCGATTGCCGTCCAGTGCCGCGACGAAGCCTGGATCAAGGAGAAGCTTTCTCTGATCCACCACCTCCCCACCGCACAAGCCGTCACCGCCGAGCGTGCCTTTCTCGCCGCTTTGGGTGGTGGCTGCTCACTGCCCCTTGCCGCCTACGCCCACACCGAGGACTCCACGCTCACGCTCATGGCCCGCGTTCTCTCCGTAGATGGCACGCGCTGCATCGAAGTCACTGGCACCGCCTCCCCCTTTGACTCCGACGCCGAAGCTCTCGGAGCCCAGCTCGCCGAGGAGGCAAAAGCCCAGGGAGCCATGGAGCTTCTGGGGTGACCGGCAAGCGTATTGTCAATACCCGCGCGACGCACCAGAACTCTCGGTTTACGGCGCTGCTCCAAGCCCAGGGCGCGGAGGTGATTGAGTACCCCTGCATCGCCATCGCTCCCCCGGAAGACGACACGCCGCTACGGAGAGCGTTGGCAAGTCTAGATGCCTTTGACTGGCTCGTGCTTACGAGCGCCAATACGGTGCTGGCGCTTAGTACCCTCCTCCCCCAGCCCCTCCTCCCAATCCTGGGAGGAAGGGGAGAGAGGGGAGCTAGTCCCCCCTCAGACTCCCCCTCCCCCAATCCTGCCTCCCAGTGTTGGAACCCAGAGGGTACCCGGGGGGTAGGGGGGAGGAGGGTCGCCGCCGTCGGCCCCACCACAGCAAAAGCAGCACAAGAGTATCTCGGCCTAGAGGCTGTGCTCCTTCCCGAGACGTTCACCGCCGAAGTGCTAGGCGAGGCACTCCCGATAAAGCCCGGCCAGCGCGTGCTGATCCCAGCCTCAGCGATTGCATCGCCCACACTCGCAGAGCTGCTCACGGCACGGGGCGCAGAGGTGACCGTGGTTGAGGCGTATCGGACAGTCATCGGGACAGGTGGTGCGGATATTGCTGCGCTACTGGCCCAAAAGCGTGTGAATGCGGTAACCTTTACCAGTGCCTCGACCGTCGAGAACTTTATCACGCGGCTAGAGAGTGAGGGCGGCAACCGAGCCGATTTGGCGGGCGTGTGCCTCGCCTGTATCGGGCCACAGACAGCGGCGATGGCTCAGACGCATGGCCTGGCGGTAGACGTGATGCCTGCCACACACACCCTCGATGGGCTTATCGAAGCGCTACAAAACTACTATGGATAACTTAATCTTTCGCCCACGCCGACTGCGGCGCACGCCCCTCTTGCGCCGGATGGTGCAGGAGACCTCGCTGGATGCGGCGGACTTTATCTATCCCCTCTTTGTGCGCCACGGGACGGGGCTAAAGCTCCCGATTCGCTCGATGCCAGGGCAGTGCCAGTGGTCGCCGGATACGCTGGTGGAGGAGGCAAGCCGCGCGTTCGACGAGGGCATTCCCGCCGTTATCTTATTCGGGATTCCGGAAACCAAGGACGCTTGCGGGAGCGAGAACGGGAACCCAGAGGGGATTGTGCCGAGCACGATTCGCACTCTCAAGAAAGCCCGCCCCGAGCTGCTGGTGATCTCAGACATGTGTTTTTGTGAGTACACGGATCACGGCCACTGTGGCGTCTTGGACGAGGCGGGCTATCTGCTCAACGATCCGACACTAGAGCTACTGGGCAAAGCTTCGGTGGTGCACGCCGAGGCGGGGGCGGATATTATCGCGCCGTCGGGGATGATGGATGGCATGATCGGGGCGATCCGTGGGGCGCTGGATAGTGCGGGGCTGGTCAATACGGTCACGATGAGCTACGCCGCAAAGTACGCCAGCGGCTTCTACGGCCCGTTTCGCGATGCCGCCGAGAGCCCACCCCAGTTCGGCGATCGAGGGCAGTACCAGATGGACCCAGCAAACCGCCGGGAAGCGTTGCGGGAAGTCGCGCTGGACGTGGAGCAAGGCGCAGATATTCTGATGGTCAAGCCCGCGCTAGCCTACTTGGACATTATTCGCGAAGTCCGCGACACCTACGAGCTCCCGCTGGCCGCCTACCAAGTCAGCGGTGAGTACGCCATGCTCCACGCCGCTGCCCAAAACGGCTGGATTGATCTACAGCGCTGCGCCTTGGAGAGCCTCATGAGCATCAAACGCGCGGGCGCTGACATGATCCTGACGTATTTTGCACGGGATGCGGCGAGGTGGTTAAAAAACGCCGGGGCCAATGGGGGGTAGGGAGTCGGAGTCTAGGCGTGCAATAGCCCCGGTAAGGAGCCGCCTGAGGCGCTCACCGGTCTGGGTCATGACGGTCTCGACCCCGCTGTGGTGAATCTCCCCTTCCCCAATGCCTGCACCAAGATTGGTGACCAGCGACACGCCCGCGTAGTGCAGGCCCGCCTCACGCGCCAGAGTCGCCTCGGGGATTCCGGTCATGCCCACCACATGCGCTCCCCACGACGCAAAAAGCCGCACCTCTGCCGCTGTTTCGTAGCGTGGCCCATCGGCGCAGAGATAGGTGCCACCGTCACGGACATCTTCCTCTGTGGCAAGTAGTGCTTGGCGCAGTGGCTCCGAGTAGGGACGGGTCACATCGGTGTGGACGGGTGTCTCATCAAAGAATGTCTTACCGGTGCGGGTGAGGCAGAAATCAATCAGATCGTCGAGAACCACCAGTGTCCCCGGCCCCCAGTCGGCGCGTAGGCTCCCCACCGCCGTGGTTGCAAAGACCGCACGCACGCCCATCGCGGCGAGCCCTCCGATATTGGCGCGAAAGTTGACCTTATGGGGGGGGATTTTATGCCCTCCACTGTGGCGCGCCAGAAAGTACACCTCTTTTCCCGAGAGCACGCCGCGTAGCAGCTCCGCGTCCCCCCACTGCGTGCTCACAATCACCCGCTCCGGCTCCCCCTCCAGCGGAAACTGCCCGACACCCGTCCCCCCAATAATTGCAATGCTCATAGCTCTATTGTAGACCAATGCTGGGCAGAATTGATCACCCGTGTTGCGCCCAGTATGCGCTCCCCAGCGGCTTCGTGGATGTGACCACAGACGACCAGCTTGGGCTCATGGGCAACCAGATAGTTTGTGAGCGCTTGCGAGCCCAGATGCGTATCGCCGTTAAAACGATCCCAGCTCGCGTCGCAGAGCCCGTGCGGTGGGCTGTGGGAGAGAACAATGTCCACCGGCTCAAAGGCGTAGGCGGCACGCTCGACAGCCTCGTCGGTGGTCATGAAGTCCCAGTAGCGAGCGAGCTGCGGCGCGTTGTAGCACGGCGAGCAGCTCACGCCGTGCAGATGAAACGATCCAAGCTCTACGGTTTTATCGAGAACGCAGTGCGTGTTTGGAATATCGGCGTACTCCGTACCGGTGAAATCTAAGTCATGGTTGCCGGGAATCCAGTAAAACGGTGCGTGGGCCGCCTGGCCGGAAACCCACGCGCGGCTCTCGAAGAATCGCTCTTGGCCTGTGCGTCCCGTTTCGGTAATATCTCCTGCACAGAGAATGGCATCTACTGCCGGATAGCGAGCCGGGTCAA
>JAPLCP010000172.1 GCA_026392155.1 Armatimonadota bacterium
GAGCGCATCTCGCCCGACTCGCTCAAAGGCAACCTCTCGTTTCTAGCGTCGGATGCGCTGGAGGGCCGGGCGACACCCTCACCAGGGCTGACGATTGCCGCTGAGTTTATTGCCGCGCAGTTTCGTAAGGCGGGCCTAGAGCCGGGCATCAAGACGGAGAGTGGGGAGAGCTACTTTCAGACCACGACTCTCAAGGCACGCGGCTCCGACGAAGAAAAGCCGGTTTCCAACGTGATCGGGGTACTACGCGGCTCCGATCCGAAGCTCAAAGACAGCTATATTATCGTCACGGCGCACTACGACCATATCGGAATGAACCCGAACGCTCCCGGCGACGATAAGATCTTTAACGGGGCCAACGACGATGGCAGCGGCACCGTGGGGGTGATCGAGCTGGCGCAGGCGCTGAGCACACTGAAGGTGCGGCCCAAGCGCAGCATTGTCTTCATGACGTTTTTCGGCGAGGAGCGCGGTCTATTGGGCTCACGCTACTACGGCAAGAACCCAATCTTCCCGCTAGAAAAAACAATCGCGCATCTTAATTTGGAGCAGATCGGGCGCACCGACGATCGCGAAGGCCCACGGGTGAGTGGCGCTTCCATGACCGGCTTTGACTTCTCCGATATCGGCCCGATCTTTGCAGCGGCGGGCAAGGCAGTCGGAGTAGACATTAGTAAGCACCCCCAAAACAGCGATGCCTTCTTCGGCCGCTCCGACAACCAAGCCCTCGCCGACTTAGGCATCCCTGCCCACACGGTGTGTGTTGCCTATGTCTACCCTGACTACCACGGTGTGGGCGATCACTGGGAGAAAGTGGACTATCCCAACACCACCAAAGTGCTCAAGGCAATCGCCCTGGGCCTCCTCACCCTCGCCGACAGCAAAGATGAGCCACGCTGGAACGCACAGAACGCGAAAGCCGCCCGCTACCTAAAAGCCTGGCAGGAGCGGCAACCCACGAAATGAGCAACGCACTCGCAAATCTAGCCACGCTCTCAGTGGCGAAGAGTAGGTACCAATACGAGGCTAGCTATCCCTTTGCAGCATTCTCTTCGATCCTTTTGTGTCTTTACTCGCGCTGACTCAGCACCTGCGCCGCCGTCTAGCGGGACACAGCCCGCCAGAAACCCAGCCCCGGTGATCAAAAGTCCTCTGCGGTTCATGGCAATATCATTGCCACCAAAAAATAACCCCCTCCCGTTATCGGGAGGGGGTGGTGAGCAACGAGCCGGGGGAGGGTCTTACGGATTAAAAGTAGCCTTGAACTCACCCAGAGCGCGGTTCAGGTTGTCCTCAATGTCCTGAGAGAAGGTCTTGGTCTCGGCGATCTTCACCGGGACGTCGGGGTACTTGTCCGCGACGTAGGCCAGGAACTCTTTCTCGAACTTGCGGACGGACTCTACCGGCAGGTCGTCCAGAGCGCCCGACGTCGCGGAGTAGATCGAGATGATCTGCCACTCCACACGCATCGGGGCGTACTGATCTTGCTTGAGCAGCTCGACGAGGCGCTGGCCACGGGAGAGCTGGTGCTGGGTCGCTTTGTCAAGATCCGAGGCGAACTGGGCGAAGGCCTGCACCTCGCGGTACTGTGCCAGCTCCAGCTTGATGCGCCCACCGACTTTCTTGTCCTTCATCGCCTTGATCTGCGCCGAGCCACCCACGCGGCTCACCGAGACACCCACGTCAATGGCCGGGCGAACGCCCGAGTTGAAGAGGTCGGTCTGAAGGAAGATCTGGCCATCGGTGATCGAGATCACGTTGGTCGGAATATAGGCAGAAACGTCTCCAGCCTGCGTCTCGATGATTGGCAGCGCCGTGAGCGAGCCACCACCGCGCTCGTTGGAGAGCTTGGCGGCGCGCTCCAGAAGCCGGGAGTGCAGATAAAAAACGTCGCCCGGGTAGGCTTCGCGCCCTGGCGGGCGGCGCAGGAGCAGCGATACCTGGCGGTACGCGACGGCTTGTTTGGACAGATCATCGTAGATGATCAAGGCGTGGCGGCCTGAGTCTCGGAAGTACTCCGCCATCGCACAGCCGGCGTAGGGCGAGAGGTACTGGAGTGACGCGGGATCGGACGCCGTGGCGGCGATCACCGTGGTGTACTCCATCGCGCCATTGGCGCGAAGCGCCTCAACGACCATACGAACCGTAGAGGCTTTTTGACCGATCGCCACGTAGAAACAGAACACGTCCTGCCCCTTCTGGTTGATGATCGTGTCAATTGCAATCGCGGTCTTACCCGTCTGGCGGTCGCCAATGATCAGCTCACGCTGTCCACGGCCAATGGCGAGCATCGAGTCAATAGACTTGATCCCCGTGTACATTGGCTCTTTAACAGGCTGACGGTCCACAACGCCGGGAGCTTTGATCTCCAGAAGGCGTTGCTCAGCGGCGACGATAGGTCCACCGTCGTCAATGGGCTGACCGAGCGCATTGACCACACGGCCTACAAGCCCTTCGCCCACCGGCACTTCGATAATGCGCCCGGTACGCTTGACGGTGTCGCCCTCGCGGATTCCCTCGGCATTGCCAAGAATAATCGCGCCGACATTGTCCTCTTCCAGGTTGAGCGCCATTCCCATGACGCCGCCGGGGAACTCCAAAAGCTCCGCCACCGCGACATCACTCAGGCCGTAGATACGAGCAACGCCATCACCGACCTGAAGGACGGTACCGACGCCGACTTCCTCGACCCCGCTCTGATAACTTGCCAGCTCTCGCTCTAGGATGCTGGTGACTTCATCGGGTCTTACTGCCATAATTTTTCCGTTTTACTTTTTGGTAAGAAGCTGCTCGCGTAGTCGCTCCAGCTTCCCCTTAACCGTGCCATCCAGCACCGTGTCGCCAATACGCACCAGAATGCCCCCCATCAGGCTAGGATCCACGCTGGTAGTCAGCTCGATATCCTTGCCCGTGCGTGCTTCTAGCGCCTTCTCCAGTGCCGCAAGCTGCGCCGCGCTGAGAGGGACTGCCGTGGTAGCCGATGCGGAGACGACATTGTTATGTGCCCGGACAAGGGCGTCAAACTCCGTCTTAGCATCGGCGAGCAAGTCCATGCGCCGCTTATCGGCCAGCAAGCTCAGAAACCCAAGGGTCGCCGGTGAGACGGCTTTGGAGAAAGCGGCATCAAGTACCATTTTCTTGCGACTCACCGTCGCCAGAGGGTGCCCAATCATGCGTGCCAGCGCCGCATTGCCCACAAGAGCCTCCGCGACATGTGCCAGATCCGCTGAGGTTTCCTTCAGCGTGTTGGTTGCCTTGGCCTGGTTGAACAGTGCCGCCGCGTAGCGACGGGAGACAGACTCTTCGCGCATTACGCCTCCGCCACGCCCTTGGCGATGTACTCGTCAATCAGCTTGCCATGACGATCCGCATCCAGGCTCTCGCCGACCACTTTGGTCGTCGCGCCCAGAGCGAGATCTACGATCTGCTGACGTAGCGTGATCATTGCCTGCTCACGCTCGCGTTCGGCATCGGCTTCCGCTTTGCTGACAATCTCACGGGCTTGTGCCGTGGCATCGCTGACGATCTTATCGCGCGTGGCCTGAGCCTCTTTGATCGCACTGGAGATCTTCTCGCGGGCCTCGGACTCGATGGACTCAAGCCGAGACTCGTAGTCGCTCTTGAGCCGCTGCATCTCCCGCTGATCGGCATCAAGCCGGTCGTAGGTGCTAGCGATCTCGGTCTCGCGACTGGTGAGAAGGGTTCCAATGGGATCGAAGACGAGCTTCTTGGCGATCGCGTAGAGCGCACCAAAGCCCACGATGTTGACAACAATCAACGTCGGGTCAATGTTTAGGTCGCTCAGGATATTTGCCATGAGTATTCTAGTCTTTTCCTGGCGGGGCAGCTCGTGCCCCACCGTCAGAGAGTGTCGGTAGAGCCTACTTCACCGACATGAGCTGGTCGGCAGTGAGTGCCGGGAGCTTACCCTGGAGCATGAAGAACATCAGCAGGGCGTAGATAACAAGGGACTCGATAATCGCCAGGGCGATAATCATCATGGTCTGGAGCTTGGAAGCCATCTCTGGCTGACGTGCAACGCCCTCCAGAGCAGCCGCAGCCGCTTTTCCCTGACCAAGACCCGCACCGATAACGGCGATTGGCAGACCAATCGCAACACCCAGACCCAGAAGACCAAGATACAGCATTTTAATTTTCCTCCAAAAAATTGCCGCGCAACGCGAGTTTAGTGTGCGTGCGCCGCGTCCTGATGGCCATGTACGTCGTGCCCATGACCATGCTCGTCGTGACCATGGCTATCGCCATGATCGCCGATGGCCAGTGCGATATAGGAGCAGGTCAGGATCGCAAAGACCCCCGCCTGCACAATCGCACCGAACACACCGAAGGCCAGCATCGGGGCGTGTAGCGGGATCACAAACGTGGCCGCTGACATCGTCACGAGTACCGCAATAACGGTCTCTTCCCCGAAGATATTTCCAAAAAGTCGCATCCCAAGCGAGATGGGACGCACCAGAACCCCGATGATCTCAATCGGGAACAGCAGGGGAGCCAGAAACGGGATGGGACCGGCGAAGTGCGCCAGGTAGTTTTTGATCCCGTTGGCCTTGATTCCCACCACATTGAAGATCACAAAGACGATGAAGCCCAGCGCCAGTGTGAGAGAGAGGTTGGAGCTCGGAGCGGGCGTGAACGATCCTGCAGGGCCACCCGGCTCGTGGCTTTTTTGCAGATAGAACGGCAGCACGCCACAGAGGTTGGAGCAGAGCACAAAGGCAAAGATCGTCCCCACAAAAGCGGTAAACTTCTCGCCACCTGGCCCAATCGCGCCGCGGCAAAAGTGCTGCATCGAGGCCACAGCCTGCTCCGCCAGCAGCTGTCCTCGGCTGGGATTGCGCGCAGAGAGGTTCTTGGCACGCATGCCGAAGAAGAAGACAATTGCCAGCCCGACTCCCATCGCCATGAAGCTGTAGTAAGATGCCGGATGTTCCGCCAGCGGATTGACCGCTTCATGGGCCGCGCCGTGTGCGCCTGCTGCGCCGTGCTCGCCCCCTGCCTCACCGCCGTGCTCCTGCGCCCAAGCAAGTGCCGTCGTCAGAGCCAGAGTGATCAGGCTCGCCCCTATTCGCTTCAGTTGTATCGCCAAGCTCATTTTTTATCCGTCGTGCCCTGTTCGGTGAGAATCTTTCCCACCGCTCTCAGGGCTATCGCTGCATGTAGCAGAAGAAATCCTATCACGAACGCCGCCAGCTCTCTCGTGGCCCATACCCGGGTAAGCCACCAGATCAGCGCTCCGACCAGCGGGTATTTTACCAGAGCAAACAGCAGAAACAGTGCAACTGTCCGCGTCTTTCTCCGACTTTTTTCACCCGCACTCGCTCCGACCGTCTTTTTGGCGGCCTGAACCAGCGCCTGGATAAACCCCCACCAGCCGAGCAAGAGTACCACAGCCAGCGCCAATCCCGCCAACAGGGGCACAATCGCCCAGGGCAAACCGAAGTTCGCCAGACAGAGACTTGCACACGCCGCCAGTATCCCAGCGGCCCGCAGAGTTTTCTGCACATACTCTCGCGTCTCGTCCATTTTGCGACTATTTATTCAGGGCATTTGCAAGCTTGATTAAGTTCGCAAACCCTGAGATCGTCCCTAGCAGAAAGCCGACAATCAGCCCGTAGGGAGTGGCGGACTTAATCAGATACTTGTCTACCAGCCAGCCGACCAGCACACCGCCGATGATCGAGCCCACGAGAGCCGTGCCAATTCCCATGGCCTTTCCCATGTTACCCGCATCTTCTCCCCCGATTCCACGGCGCTTTAGGTAGCGCTCAGCAGGATCTTCGAGGGAGCGGGGACGCTGATACGACACTTGGGGCGGCTCAGGCAGACGGGGCCGAGCGGGCAGCTCCGGCTCGGCTAGCTCTTCGGCATCACTTTTGGCACTCATTTCTCCCACCCCAGCCCAAACTCTTCGTGCAGGGCCCGTGTGGCCTTCTGGGCATCGGCTTCGGGGATCAGCGCTGATATCGAGTGACGCGAGTCGGCCATCTGAAAGACGGGGATTCCTAGCGCGTTTAGTGTTCCCAGTATCCGGAGGACGACACCCGGAATGTCTTCCAGCCCTGAGGCAATCACCGAGACCATCGTGCAGTTCTCGATCACATCGGCCTGTACATGACCAAGAGCGATATAGGCTCTCGCGCCTTCGAGCAGTCCTTTTTGTGCGGTGAACCCCTTCCCCTTGGGACCAACTCCCAGCAGATAGATCGTCCCAAACGGCGGCTGGCGACGCACCACCCCAAGCTGAACGGGAAGTACCAGGCCATCCAGAAGCTCTTTGAGCCGCGGCAAGTGCGTCCGCTCGACCGCAAACGCAAAGTCCGTGTCACTGGCGCTGGTGAGCTGTACCGCGATCTTCTCACGCTCTAATAGCCGGTAGACCTCGACCTCAACCCGCGCACGATCCGCCTCCGGGCTATCTAGAGGCAAGGGGAAGCGCAGATAGACCAGCTTACCGGTATGGGTAACTCCGGTAAAGCGCGCCTGTCCACCGCCTGAGTCTGCCGTGATCAGAGTCCCCTGCTCCTCGTCAAACGTATTTTTCACCCAGAGCGGCACACCGTGAATGCCTGCGATCTCAGCAGCACGCGGATGGACGACTTTCGCACCCTGGTGCGCCATCTCCGCCACTTCGTCGTAGGTGGCACGGGGGAGAGTTCTCGCCGCAGGCACGTGGCGGGGATCTGCGGTCTTGACGCCGTTCACATCGGTGTAGATCTCGACCTCGACGGTCTCTGCATGAGGCTTTAGAGCCGCTCCCAGAGCCGCTGCTGTGGTATCGGAGCCGCCGCGCCCCAGAGTCGTGATCGCGCCGCGCTCGGTGCCCCCCTGGAAACCGGCGACCAAAACGACTTTCCCCTGCCCCAGCATCTCCACAATATAGGCGGGGTTGATCGAGAGAATACGGGCGTTGCCAAACTGGTAGTTGGTGAGAATTCCGGCCTGTAGCCCGGTGAGCGCGATGGAGTCTAGCCCCGCAGCACGGAGCGCATGGGCCAAGACCACGGTCGAGATGATCTCACCACAGGCCATCATCATGTCCAGCTCACGCGGTGCGGGGGGAACCGCAGGGTCAACATCGCGCAGGGTCTGGATCAGCGTATCGGTGGCGTAGGGCGCTCCCGCACGACCAATGGCACTCACGACCACAACAACCTGCCAGCCCGCCTGCACCGCGCGGATGATCTTGCTGGCGGCCTTCTGCCTTGCTTCATCCGTCGCAACCGAGGTTCCGCCGAATTTCTGAACGAGAATTCTCATACAACGGCCTCCGTGGCCAAGCCGAACTGCTCACGCAGTGCTGCCACCGCACGCTCCGCATCGGCAGAGGGCACCAAACAGAGAACAGCATCGTAGGCATCCCCAACCTGGCGGTTGGGAATTGAGGCGCTCAGCAACGCCTCACAGATGCGTGCGATTACCCCTGAGAGATCCCGCATTGCCCCTGCGAGCGTACTAATAAGCGCCATGTCTCCAAAGACACTCACTTCCCCTTTTTCGTCATTCAAGAGCTTTTTGCAAGCGCTGGCATGGTTCTCGCTAATGACAAAACACAGTCCTTCAGGGAGGAGCTTAACTTGGTTGATAGGGACGCGGGCTTGGGCCAACACATCAAGCAAGCGAAGGCGGCTCTGAGGAATGGCATCGGGGAAGCGAACACTGACCAGTGCCATGTGGTTCTCAACCCGGATAGAGGTAACTCCCGGCTCGCGCTCAAACGAGGCAAGTCGGTTGGGTTCCACTCCGGTATGAAGTTGTGTATTTTGAGAAAGTTCGGACACGGTGATGTAAAACTTTGTGCGAATTTTCACGAATTGTACCATTGTTTGGCGATGCCATGCAAGAAAACCCGTATTTCGACAGACTTTCCTGCCAGAAATACCTTTCAGTAAATACGGGATTTCTTTCGAATGGCTCTGCTTCTCTGTTGGGGGAGCTTCTATGGTACGATAATGATAGTGCAAAGGCAAAGCGCTCCGAAAGGGCGCGACGCAAAACCACGGGCCTGTGAACCCTCTCCAAGGGGTTTTTATGGTAGCCGGGTTGCCGCGCTCAGGATTTCTAGATCAAAAAGCGAGGCAAAGATGAGAATCTCTAACGAGGAGCTACGGCATATTGCCGTGCAAGGTTATGGCGAAGATGTTGTTTCCACGGGGGCGAATGTGATTCTGGCACTAGAATCTCCGGACATGCAGACGATTAATGCGGCACTCTCGGAAGTCCCTGACACCCGTGAGCAGCTTATCGCCAGCTTAAAAGAGCGCATTGAGTCGGGCACCTACCAGGTGACCGGCGATCAGATCGCCGAGATGATGGTTCGTCGTTCACTTGCCGATCGTATGCGCTAGCTTTTTTTGTTTCACGTGAAACATTGGCACAAACGCGGGTCGGGTGTGGTATCCTGTGCGACGGAGGATACACTGCGTTATGGCGCTAGTTTGGGCCGTTGTTAATCAAAAAGGCGGTGTCGGCAAGACAACCACGGCCATCAATTTGGCCGCTTATATTGCGCGGGAGCGCCGGGTCTTGCTTGTGGACACCGATCCTCAGGGAAATGCGACTAGTGGTCTTGGCATAGATCGGGCGCAAGTGGAGAAAGATGCCTATAGCATTCTGGTCCAGGGCGACACCATTGCAGAGACTCGTCGCAAGACCGCGATCCCCAACCTGGATCTGGTTCCTGCAACCATCAACCTCGCAGGTGCAGATCTCGAGATCGCCAGCCGAGCCGAAAGAGAGTACATTCTCAAGAAAGCCCTTGCGGAGGTCGCTGATGACTACGACTATGTCCTCATAGACTCACCGCCCTCACTTGGGATGATCACGGTCAACACCCTTACCGCAGCCAATCAGGTCATCATCCCCCTCCAATGCGAGTACTTTGCCCTCGAGGGAATCACGCAGCTTTTGGAGATCATTGATCGAGTGCGTCGCGGCCTCAATCCCGACCTCGAGATTGGGCGCGTCGTACTGACACTTTTTGATGGACGCACCAACCTAGCCAACCAGGTGATGCAGGAAGTCAAGTCTTATTTTGGCGATGCGGTCTCACCGACCGTCGTGCCACGCAACGTCAAGCTCTCCGAGGCTCCCAGCTTCGGTCAGCCTATCTCTGCCTACGACCCCAAGTCCAAAGGGGCGGTGGCCTATGAAAATATCGCGAAGGAGTTAATAGCGCATGTCGAGCGGAAAACGGGTACTGGGGAGGGGACTGGCCGATCTGATTCCCGTTGGTGGCGGCGCCGCTAATGTCTTAGGGGTCGGGAGCGATGGCGAGCTCTCTTTGGCCATTTCGGGGCATGAGATCCCGATTGCTAGCCTGCACGCCCACCCAAATCAGCCACGTACCCGCTTTGATGAGGGTGCACTGGAGGAGCTTGCCAACTCCATCCGGGTCAATGGGATTCTCCAGCCAATTCTGGTGCGTCCCCGGATCGCAGGTGGCTATGAGATCGTCGCTGGTGAGCGCCGCTATCGGGCCGCCCTCCGTGCGGGCCTGGTTAAAGTTCCCGTAGTCATCCGTGAGATCTCGGATGAAGACACGCTGGCTCTTGCCCTTATTGAGAACCTCATCCGTGAGGACATCGGTCCGATGGAGACAGCGCGGGCCTTCCGTCGCCTCATGGATGACTTTGGTTGGACTCAAGAGGAAATGGGGCAACGGGTAGGCAAGAGTCGTCCTGCCATTGCCAACTCCCTGCGCCTTTTAGAGCTCCCCACCCCCATTCAGCTCAGTGTCGAAAATGGAGACATTACCGAGGGCCATGCTCGTGCGCTTCTTGGAGATCGCAAGAGCCGCCAGGATGTGGTTTTTCAGAAACGTCAGCTCGATGTCTTTAACCAGGCAGTGAATAAAGGGTTGACGGTTCGTGATGTTGAGCGCTTGATGAGCCCTCCGGCTCCCTCGACCTCCATAGCGCCTGACCCTGAGCGTGTCACGCCTGCGGACTGGAAAGCTCTCGAAGATCGGCTCCGCACGGCCCTTGGGACACGTGTCCGCTTAGTAGGCACCGAAGACAAGGGTAAGATCGAGGTGGAGTTCTTCTCGGGTGAGGAGCTAGAGGGGCTGCTGCTACGCCTCGACCCACCGCCCGCCCCAACGAGCCTTCCTGCTCCTAACCAGAAACAGGCGGGAAGTCGCATCTCGGGCCTGCTAACAACCCGCCGCACCCTCTAATTTGTTTCACGTGAAACAAATTCAATTAGAAGCCTCCCTCAGTGCTGAGGGAGTAACGGTGGGAAGTGCCCTCACAGCGGTCACGCTAAAGCTTCCCGCAGGGCAGCTCACGGGGATCATCGGCCCCAATGGCTCCGGCAAGACCACGCTCCTGCGCTGCCTTGTGGGAGAACGCAAGCCTGACTCTGGTAGAATCTGCCTCGGGAAAGAGGCCCTAGAGAACCTAAAACCTCAACTGAAGGCCCAGCTCCTGACCTATCTACCGCAAACCACCCCCATTTCCTTTGCTTTCACCCTGAAAGAGCTGGCAGGGCTCCAGGCAAGATCAGCCGACACTCTTGCCGCGGCTCTTGAGGCAATGGAGCTAGAGAGCCTGGCGGATCGCTCTCTTCTTACTCTCTCAGGGGGAGAGCGCCAGCGTGGTGCCATTGCGCGTGTGCTCGCTCAGGCCACACCCCTGCTACTCCTAGACGAGCCCCTCGCCCACCTTGACCTGCGCTACCAGAAGCGCTTACTGGGGTTTCTCGTGAAACACTGCCAGGCAGGAGGCAGCGTCGCGCTGGCTCTTCATGAGCTACGTCTGGCGCAAAACTGGTGCGACTCTCTTGTGCTCTTGCACCAGGGGAAGCTCGTTGCAGAAGGAACACCTACCGAGGTTCTGACTCCGGATAGACTTGAAAACGTCTTTGGTGTCGAAGCAGGTTTTGCCTATTAACATGGTCTTAATGTCAAAAGCGTGATTATTTGATAGACTGACAGACAACGTGGCAAAATCAAAACAACCTTTTGAGGAAGAGCTCAAGGAACTTCGGCGTATGCTCCTAGAGATGGGAGTGGCGGCGGAAGAGATGATCGGCGACGGTATTGCCGCACTGGTTCGGCAAAATACGGAGCTCGCCGATGCCGTGCTTGAACGAGATAACATTGTGGATCGGATGGAGCAGGAAGTGGAGCTACACTGCCTGAGGCTACTCTCTCGTAAAGTGGCCTCGGGCAGCGAGCTGCGCCATATTACCTCCGCCCTGCGCGTCGCAACGGACATTGAGCGAATCGCGGATCATGCCGTAGATATCGCACAAGCCGCCAAGCGCCTCTCGGTCGAGGCGATCTACAAGCCTCTGGTAGACATTCCTCATCTGGGAGAGTTAGCCCAGAACATGCTGCGCCTCACCCTAGATGCCTTTGTGCGGCGAGACCGTAAGCAAGCCCCGATTTTGATTGCCTCCGATGACGAAGCCGATGCACTCTACAAGCACATGCGCGGCGAGCTGAAATCCACTCTGGAAAGCGATCCCCATGCCGTCTCCCAGGCGATCTACTTGCTCTTTGTGGCCTACTACTTAGAGCGCATCTGCGATCACTGCACCAATATTGCAGAGCGCGTGGGGGATGCATGATAGGCGATACAGACTCCCTCATTGAAGAGTTTCTCGATGGTGCCCCTCGCGCTGAGACCTGGAGCAAGCTACACGAAGCGCTGGCCCTGCGCCTCGAAGCCGCACGACGTGAGGGAGATGCCCCGCAGATCGAGCAGCTAGAGCAACAAGTGGCCGCTCTTGCCCAAGAAGAAGCCATCACTCGCTTTGTCGAAGACTCCGTCCGAGTGACTCTGGTGCGCCCGCGTGGCGGTGAGTTCGATTTCGACGACGAATTCTAACAAAACCCGTACGATATTGGGTATAACGGGTCATGGGCAACCTGCGAGGCATTTTTTTTGATCTCGATGATACGCTGATTGACTCCACGGGCGCGATGCGAGCTGCCATCAGTGCCGTCTTGCCCCTGATGCCGGAACACTCTCCCACGCAGATCGCCGAGGCTCTTAAGCATGCCTACCACCAGCTCTGGGGCTACAAGACACCTGGCTATGCTGCTCTCAGAACCATAGCGACGCCCGAACTACGCTGCCGGCTCACGAAGGCCGCGCTAGAAAAACTCGGGATCACCAGCCCGACCCGCCTCACTAAGGTTCAGCAGGCCTACGAAGCCACTGAGCAGGCTACGCTTCAACTACTTCCCGGCACACAGGAAACACTTCAAGCACTTCAGCAGAGCTTTCGCCTCGGAATTATCACCAATGGCCCCTCGAATATCCAACGGGAGAAGCTCGCCCAAGTTGGTCTAGCGGAGTTTTTTGATGTTATTGTTGCAGACGCGGATTTTGGCGCTCCTAAGCCCGATCCACGGCTCTTTGACTATGCAGGAGGGCTACTTGGTTTAACATCGAGCGAACTAATGTTTGTCGGTGACTCACCCGAAGCTGATATTGCCGGGGCACGTGCCGCAGGCTGGCAAAGCGTGCTTTTCCGGGGAGCAGGTAGCTCTGAAGCAAGCTTCTGTATCGAAAAACTAGAGGAGATCTTGCTCTTGCCACCTATTCTCGAAACAAAACACTTGCATCCGGCGCAAAGGTCGCCGATACTATAGATTAAGTAGGGAAATGATGTTAGCACCCGCTCGAATGCTAGATCTGCTCACTCCGCGTCTCTGGACACCCGATCAGGGCGCGGCAGGGCTGATTTTCATCCCTCCCCCTCGGAGATTGATCACCGTAGTAGGGGGACAGATAGCATCGGCAGGAGACCGTGTGAGCGCAAGCCTCACGGTGCAAAGAGAGCGCTTTCAAGCGACACCAGGAGGTTTAATCATCGTGAGCAGTTCGCGCAAAAAGGAGCCCGGTCGAACGATAGGGCACCCAGATCTCGCCTCAGGGGCCAGCGTGCAACGAGGCGATGTCCTCTATGTCTCTATTGCGGAAGCGGTCTACCGCGAGTCACGCGGGGAGACTATCGAGCTCCATTTCGAGTCCACCGAAGAAGACAACGAAGCGCTTCGGGAGCTACGCGTGCGTGCCCGCAACCGCTGGGAGAACGATCGCCTCCCCGATGGTTGGACACGACCGCTCCCCCTACCTGCCCCCAGCCCCAAGAAAACGGGCCTCTCTGAAGAGCTACGCGCACTCGCAGAGGAGTGGAACGCCCGCCAGAGAGGCCCTGAAGCTCTTGAGGCCCCAGAGGCTACCGAAGAGGACTAAGGCGCTTCCGCAAGACGCAGACGGACGGTGCTAGGCTGGCCATCACGGAGGATTCCCAGCTCAACTTCCTGCCCGATTCGCTGGCTCTCCAGCACCTTGCGGTAACTTGCCTCATCGGGAGTGGGAGTGCTTGCCAGTCGCACGATGACATCGCCCTGCTGAAAGCCTGCCATGGCCGCGGGGGAGCTACGGTAGACAGCCCGAACCACCACGCCACTTGTTCCCTCAGGAAGCCGTAGCATCCGTGCCAAGCGTGCCGTCAGCTCCGTGGTAACCACCCCATCGTAAGGGCGCCGGACCTTGCCGTAGCGCTTGAGCTCTCCGACGATCTGCATGGCGGTCTTGATAGGGATCGCAAAGCCGATATTCTGGGCATCCGTGCGCACCAGAGTGTTAATTCCCACGACTTTCCCCCCCAGGTCCACCAGCGCCCCCCCCGAGTTGCCCGGATTGATAGCCGTGTCGGTCTGAATGAGATTCTCGTAGGTGCGGTCTTCCATCACCAGAGGTCGTCCCAGCGCCGAGACCACGCCTGCTGAGACCGAGTGCGAGAGGCCCACAGGGTTGCCAATCGCCAAAACCGTCTGACCAGGCAGCAGCGCATCGTTCTCCCCAAGCTGAGCAGTCGGCAGGCGCTGTGGGTCTTGGACTTTAAGAAGCGCAACATCGGTGGCGCGATCCGCCCCAACAGGCTGCGCGGTAAATACCCGGCCATCGGTGAGGGTGATCGTGATCTTTCCGCCCGTCTTTACGGACTCCCCGACCACGTGCTGATTGGTGAGGACATAGCCACCCTCTAACAAAACACCCGACCCCGCTCCCGTCGGCACTTCGCGGGTCTCCTGGCGGCCCCGGCCATAGAACCAGTCCTCACGGCTATCAAAGACCGTCCGACTCTGGCGTGAGGTTGTGTCAATCGCCACTACCGAGGGAGCCGCGAGCCGTGCCGCCTGCACAATGGGCTCTTTATCCGCCGCGTAGGGAGGGGCCGCCACCGCCAGCTTGCCCGGCAGAAGCGACTCCACACTTCCCCCCCGCACTGTCACACACGCCCCTGCCAGCATGCCCACGAGCAGCGTCCCAAGAGCTGTTGCGGGGTGATTCCATCGAAAACTAGCCATGACAAATCTTACTCCTTTTGCCTTTTTCATACGCAGGAAAAAAAACAAAGTTCCCCAAGTGAAAGAAATTGCACGGGGAAGCTACAGCGCCACCCGCGTAGCTACAAGCAGCTCAAAGAGATTGGCATAGAGGAGGAAATAGAGTTGTGAACAACAATTTGCCTGAGTCTACTCTAGGCAAACATTTGCAGGAAGAAGCGGCTCAGCCCACACCTGCAACCTCAGGACTCTGGGAACGTGTGCAGACCAAACGAAGCAAAAAGACGTTTCTTACACGTGTATTTCAGGTCAAAACCCAGTAGCGTAGGAGGGTCTGCACGGAGAGCATCACACCGATGGCGATCACCAGCTTGCGGACGTTGCCTGCCCCCAGTTTACGTGCCACACCGACGGCAAGCCAGCCGCCTAGCATCGCGCCGATGGTCATCAAGGCCGCGAGCTTGAGATCCACTTTGTGGCTGATCATGAGCACCACCGACGCCACGACGTTCAAGCCACCCGTGAAGACCGTCTTGAGGCCGTTCATCTTATGGATCTCGGTCATGCCCAGCATTCCGAGAGCCGCCAGCGTCAGAATCCCAATGCCCGCCCCAAAGTAGCCACCGTAGACCGCCACACCCAGCAAAAACAAGGCAATGGGTAAGGGGAATTTCTTCCCCTCCTCCCAGGATTGGGAGGAGGGAGGAGCGGAGCGGAGGGAGGAGGGCTTGAGCTTATCTTGAAAGGCGAAGAGCAGCGTCGCAGCGAGAATCAGAAACGGGATCAGCCGGTCAAAGATGCGGGTCGGGGTGGCCAGTAGCAGCAGCGCGCCAATCGTTGCTCCGACAAGTGCAATCAGGGCTAGGGGGAGCATGAGATGACGCAGGCCACCCAGCTCTTTTCGGTAGCCCAGAAACGAGGCCAATGCCCCCGGAGCGAGCCCGGCGGAGTTGGTGGCGTTGGCGACAATCGAGTCTATGCCGCCGGAGAGGAGCACAGGGAAGGTCAGGAGTGTTCCCCCACCCGCCACAGAGTTCACACCCCCTGCCACAAAAGACGCCACAAAGACCAGCCCGAGCTGGAGCATGGTCATGGAAGCATCACTTTCACATCCAGCGGCTTCTTCTCGCCAAGGCGGCGCAGTCGAACACTTAGCCCCGTTTTCTCGGCATCCTCTAGCGCCTTAAACCAGTCCTCATTGCGTATCAGAGTGGCTGTCTTGACCCCATTGATGCTCTCAATCACATCACCCGGCTTGATGCCCGCTTTTTCGATGGGCATATTTGCCATCACGCCCACGACCAAGCGCTCGCTTGTCTCGCGAACGACTCCCACCTGCCAGCCCCACTTGGGGACGCGCTGGTTGCTGGCGGGCTCTTTGGGCTGACTGGCGAAGAAGCGCTTGGCTCCAGCGATAATAAGCGCGGCGCAGAAAATCGCAAAGACGGCCCCGATCCACAGATCCCGCCTCTCTTGCTTGGAAAAAGCGGCGTAGCGAGCGTTGGCGATCAGCAGGCCAATCCCCATCGGCACCCACGCGGGAATCGGGAGGCCCGTGGTCTCGACAAGCACCAGCGCCAGCGCAAGAAGCCCAAAGACCCACCAGAAGGTTCGCTTGAGTGGGATCTGCCACTCGGGCTTTAGCCTTGGGAACTGGACAATGGCCGCAAAGAAGAGCGCGGGCAGCAGCACATCGGCGGGGCCAATCGTCACCCCAGAGAGAAGCGGGATGGCTTTCGTGAGCTGCATCGGTAGCTGCGGCTGGGGCGAGCCGCCCCCCACAGAGACCAAGGAGATCAGCTTAGAATTAGCCTGCATCGCCTGCGCCACCGTGCCCATGGTCACCATCACGATATCAAAGAAGATCACAATCCCCGCCAGCGCCAAGAGTGTGTTGGGATGCTTGATAATCTTGCGCCCCAGGGCTGCCCCCATCAAAATCACGCCCACCGGCAAAAAGAGATTGTTGGCGGTCAGAAAGAGCGGCAGAGGCACCGGCACACGGAATGTCTCCGTGAGAAGATAGACCACGCCCATAGGGACGGCAAGTAAAAGCCCCACGAGTCCTAAAAATCCTGGGCTCTGGGGAAGACGTGCCGCTCCTGCGGCGGCAGTCATCAGGGCGAGCAAGAGAGGGAACAGATAGACTAGCGATCCGAGATGCCCCGCCACACTCTGCGCAGCAGGAATGGGCACCCAAACGCCTAGATAACGGTTGAGGAGCGTGAGCAGAAACGCCCCGAAAGCACCACCGACCAGTGCCCAAAAGGCACCCGAAACTTGCTGAGGCGATTCATGAGGTGAGGTGGAGACTGTCATTGGTACCTGTTCATTAGCCTTGCAGGTGGCAAGGATGCTAAAATCAGTATACAATCGAAAGCTGTCGCGTGTCTATGGCGGAGGTTTTGATCTTACTGCTGAGACACAATTAAGGAGTTTTGAATAAGTGGAACCACTGCGAATTGTGATCGCAGACGATGAGCCCATCATCCGAATGGACCTCCGGCGTACGCTGGAGAATATGGGACACATCGTAGCGGGGGAGGCTGGGGACGGTCGCCAAGCGATCGAAGTCACCCGCGAACTCAAGCCAAATGTCGTGATCCTCGACGTGAAGATGCCCCAAATGGACGGAATTGACGCCGCCAAGGTTATCTCCACGGAGGGTGTCGCACCTGTCCTGCTCCTGACCGCCTACTCCGACCGGGAGCTTGTGGAGCGGGCTAAGGATGCAGGCGTCTTCGCCTACCTGATCAAGCCTTTCAAAGAGGCAGATCTAATGCCCGCCATCGAGATCGCCATCGCTCGTTTCGAGGAGATGCTGGAGATCGAGAAAGAAGTGGCAGACCTGGAGAACAAGCTAGAGACCCGAAAAGCGGTAGACCGCGCCAAGGGGATCTTAATGGATCTCTACGGACTCAAGGAGCAAGACGCGTTCCGTCGTATCCAAGTCCAGAGCATGAATACCCGTAAGTCCATGCGTGAGATCGCTGAGGCGATCATTATCGCAAACTCGGTCTGACGTGCAAAAACAAACCGCGGAGGAGCTTCAGCGACTTCTGGAGCGACGCGAGCACGAGCTAGCGGATGCCCGTCAGCGCATCCGCCAGCTTGAAGAAGCACTCGATGCACGCGCCTCTGAGGCAGCTGCCCTCCGCCGTATCTCTGAAGCCACCGGTCAGGTGGTCACGACCGACGACATCCTTCCCTTAATCGCCGAGATCGCTCTGGAGGTGACCGACACAGAGTCCGCTCTGGTCTATCTCTTCAACGAGTCGGGCGACACTCTGGTACTACGCGCCGCCACTGACGAGCCGATCAAGCCCCTTATTGGCAAGCTACGGCTGAAGATCGGCGAGGGGATCACGGGGTGGGTTGCAAAGGAGAAAAAACACGTCGCGCTGGCTTCCGAAGCCTGGAGCGACGAGCGCTTTAAGTTCCTCCCCGAGCTCAACGAGGACCGCTACCAGAGCATTCTCTCGGTGCCGCTTATCTGGCGCGATGAGTGCATTGGCGTGGTCAACGTTCGCACGCAGGCCCCCCACACCTACACCAAAACCCAAGTCCAGCTCCTCTCGGCCATTGCCTCCCAAGTCGCGGGGGCCATCCAGACCAGCCGCAAAGTGCGCAACGCCGAGAAAAGCGCCACACATCTCTCGACCGTGGCCGAGGTCTCACGAACCATTACCTCCAATCTCTATCTGGAAGAGATCTTGCAGCTCGCGGTTGCGGCCATGGCCCAGACCCTGAACTTTAAGATTGTCGCTCTGCGCCTGGTGGATGAAGAGAAACAGCAGCTCGTCGTCAAGGCCGTGCACGCCGCCTCAAAAGACTACGCCCGTCGCCCACCGCTTCATATTGGCGAAGGTCTAGCTGGGCGCGCTGCCGAGACGGGAAAAGTGGTCACGGTGCTTGATGTCAAAAAATCCCCCGACTACAAGTTTGGCGATATCGCCCGTGAGCAGAATCTTACGAGCTTAGCGTGTGTGCCGCTCAAAGTGCGCGACCGGGTGATTGGCGTGCTCAACTGCTACACCGACCAGCCCCATGACTTCACTGAGGGTGAGCTCAACGTGCTCTCGACACTAGGTAACCAAGTTGCCGTAGCGATTGAGAACGCCAAGCTGATGGTCAAAGGTGCCCTGCTTCAGGAGATGCATCACCGCGTTAAGAATAACCTCCAGCAGATTGCCAGCCTCTTGCGCCTCCAGAAACACTACGCCGGCGATCGGCCTGCCACCGAAGTGCTGGAAGAGTCCATAGGCCGCGTGATGGCCGTCTCTGCTGTCCATGAGCTACTCTCTCGCGAGGATCTGGACACGATCTCCATCCGCAAGATCGCTGAGCATATCGTTCTGGCGACCAAGCAGAGCCTGACGCTCCCTAACAAGCGCATTGAGTTCCGGGTAGAGGGGCCCGAGCTGCGCCTCTCCAGCCACCAGGCAAACTCCGTCGCGCTGGTGCTCAACGAGATGGTGCAAAACGCCGTCGAGCATGGTTTCAAGCTCGCCGATGAGGGAACGATTCTGGTGCGCCTCATGGAAAAACCCAATGACTGGCTCTTAGAGGTGCGTAATACGGGCGATACCCCCCGCCCCGACTTTAACCCGGATAAGCACCACGACCTAGGGCTACAGATCGTCCAGGGTCTCGTGCGCGGCGACCTTCAAGGCGAGTTCAAGCTCCTCCGTGATGGCGAAGAGACCGTCGCCTCCATCCGCTGGCCCAAGACGTAACCGCGCCTAGAGTACGTAGAGTGCTCCGGCGATTTCCGCAAGGCCTGGGAAGTGAGTGGCTCCTGGGCAAGCACGGGGACAGCAATCAGCAAACTGGCAGTAGTAACAATAGATCTAAGGTTGCGGGTCAAGAGAGGGTTTCGCGTTTTTTCGAGGCACTTTTGAGCCACGATATAATGTGTTTCGTAGAGGCGGATCATGTATACGTTTGCTTATCTTGGAATGCAGAATATTGTCATCATCTTGGTGATTGCCCTGCTTATATTTGGACCTCAAAAAGTTCCCGAACTGGCTCGTCAGATCGGGGGGGCACTGCGTGACCTGAAAAAGATGTCCAATGACGTTCAGTCGGCGTTCGATTTGGACGATCACTCGTCGTACGATCGCTACGAGCCGCCCACGTACGAGTACACCCCTCCGGTCAGTACGACCTATGACCACGAGCCGCTGGATCAGTATGGCTTGCCTGCTGTCGCAGAGCACCCAGCTATCGAAGCGGCGGACACGGAGCACTCTGTTGATGTTGATATTGATATTGATACAGAGCACTCCACGGAGACGCTGGTGGATGCGGTCGCCACGGAGCAGCTCGCAGAGGCTATCGCTGTAGTACCGCCACTTGAGCTGGAGGCGGGAACCACCGTATTAGAGGCGGAGACCACAAAAGAAGCGCTAGGGGTCGCTGCGGCGGCAGAGAGCGCTTAAGGAGAAGAGTTAGACTGCTATGTTGAACATAACATTTGCCTATTTTACAAGCTACACCGACTGGCTTATTGTCGGCGCGATCGTTCTGGTTCTGTTTGGGGGAAGCAAGATTCCTCAGCTCGCCCGTGGGCTGGGTGAGGGAATCCGTGAGTTCAAGAACTCCATCAATGGCGAACCCGCTAAAGAGGAAGAAGACGAAAAGAAGCCTGAAGGCGATAAAGAAAATAAAGAGAAGACAGGCAACGAGTCATGAGTATCGTCATCGGTATCCTCACGGGAGTGATGCTTATTCTCTCGGGAGGGCTCATCTGGATTGTCACGATGCAGACCCCTAAAAACGAGGGGTTCGGCGGTGGCGTCGCCAACACTCCTAGTAGCAACTTCCGCGGCAAAGCAGGCTACGATGAGATGCTCTCTCTCTACACCCGCAACCTCGTGATCGGCTGGATGAGTACAGCGCTCCTGCTCTACATTCTCCACGAAGTGAGTGGAACCTAAAAAAACTTTCCCGGCTACCTGTAAGCACAGGTAGCCGGGAGTAACTAGTTTTTTACTTCAGAGCACGCGGTGCCAAGCAGATAAGCATAGAAAGCTACCGCGGCAACGCAGTAAACCAGGATTCCGATCCACATCGTCGTATATACCCTCTGTTCTATTCTAACAAGGGTTCTCCTTTCTGTCAAGGCGGTTGGCATGCGCCGTTTTTGCCTCGTAGGTTCTGGTTTGGTTCTCGTGGGAGCCCCGACACAAGCACAAGACATTACGCGGATCCAGAGTATTGAGGTAAGCGGAACCTCTGTCCTACCCTCTGCCTCCGTACTGGAAGTTGCAAGAACCATGCTAGAGGGCAAAGAAGCCCAACCCGAAGCTCTCCGCGGCGCTTTTGAGGCAATCAAGGCGCTCTATCAGGCCAAGGGCTACACGCTTGCACAAGTCGTCGGCTACCAGCTCTCACCAAGTGGCACGCTCTCTCTCACGATTGCCGAGGGACGTATCCGAAAGATCACGATTCAAGGAGCCAAACGCACCCGCCTTTCTGTTATCCACGAGGCTCTCTCGCAGCATGAAGGGACGGTCTACCGCGCGGCAACGATTCAGCAAGACCGGGCGCGACTGGGGCGGCTGGGAGTCTTCAGCGAGGTACTTATCAGCGGTGTCCCTCCCGAAGAGAGTGATGCCACCGACACCATTGGCCTTGTGGACTTAGTAGTGAAGGTCAAAGAATCGCAGACCGGCAATGTCGCCGCGACCGTCGGCTATGGCGATGGAACGGGGCTGGTGGGGTTTGTGGACCTCACAGAGAACAACCTGCTTGGAAATGCCCAGCGCGTCTCAGCTCAGTGGCAGCGGTTTGGGCGGGTGCTCCTTGATAACGATGGCTTTCTGGTGCAAGAAGACCCTCGGACGGCGTTTTATGTCACTCTTCAGCGCCCTGCTATCGGCCCGCGAAGCCTCGCCTATGGCGTGAGTGTCTATGACCAGAACACAATTTTCCTGCCCACGTTTGGAACTCCGATAGAAACGTTCCGGAGCTACGAGCGCCGCAAGGGCTTCAATGCACAGCTAGGCAGACCTATTGGAGGAGTCTGGAACCTTGCCCTCACCGCACGGCGTGATGTGGTGGGCTACGATCCCGTCCCGGATCGCCTCAATCCACCAACGGCAGAGCTGAGCCGCGCCGGTGCGACGGTTGGTGCGCTCGGGTTCTCGCTCGCGGCGGACACGCGAGACCGTGCGGACAACCCACGGACAGGACTTCTCCATCGCCTGCGCTACGAAGCAGCAGGCTCTCTGTTGGGAGGCACGCGTAGCTTCACACAGACCAGCCTGGATCTGCGCCGCTACAGCCCGATGAGTCTTCCTAAGAAGCCCAATGCCGTCTTTGCCTCTCGCCTTCTGGCAGGGATCTCCTCAGGCGATGTGCCCCTCTCCGAGCAGTTCTTTCTGGGTGGCTTCGACCTACTACGCGGCTACGAGTTCTTCTCCGTGCGCGGCGATAAGATGGTGCTAGGCTCTGCCGAGGCACGAGTCCCTCTAGGCGCAGACACAACCGGAGTGGTTTTTCTTGATGCAGGCAATGCCTGGCTGCCGGGCCAGAGTGTCTCGGCGAGTGGACTAAAGGTCGGAGGGGGCGTTGGGCTGCGCTTCCAGAGCCCCCTTGGCCCGATTCGCTTTGATCTCGCCTTTGGCAATGCATCGCGCACCTATATCTCCCTGGGACAGTCTTTTTAAGCGATGAGCAGCACTGTCGAGCGCCTCGCGTTGCGCAAGCTGGTCAGCCCTCCCAAGTGGCTCCCCGGCTGCATCGCCTACGAGACCATCATGGGATCCATGGCCTATGGCGTCTCCTCCGACTCATCGGACATGGATGTCTACGGCTTCTGCGTCCCGCCCAAAGACGATGTCTTCCCACACCTGCGCGGCGAGATTCCGGGCTTTGGACGGCAGCTTCAGCGCTTCGAGCAGTTTCAGCAGCATCACGTGGAGGATAAAGACGCTCTGGCGGGCAAGGGCCGCGAGTACGACCTGACGATCTTCTCGCTGGTCAAGTTCTTCCAGCTCGCGATGGAGAACAACCCCAATATCGTAGACTCGCTCTTCACCCCAAGAGAGTGCGTGCTCTACTGCAATCAGATTGGTGAGCGCGTGCGAGAGAGACGCCAGATCTTTCTTCATAAAGGCGCGTGGCATAAGTTCAAGGGCTATGCCTATTCTCAAGTCCATAAGATGGAGATCAAGACCCCACAAGAGGGCAGTAAGCGTGCACAAACTATCGAAGAGTTCGGTTTTGATCTGAAGTTTGGCTATCATGTAGTGCGATTACTTGATGAAATTGAGCAAATACTGACATTAGGCGATCTTGACTTGCAACGTGATCGTGAGCGGCTGAAAGCCATCCGACGCGGTGAGTGGAGCCTAGAGCAAGTCAAGGAGTTTTTTGTCACGAAAGAAAAAGAGCTGGAGAGCGCCTACACCAGTAGCAAGCTCCCACACAGCCCCGACGAGGCGGCGATAAAGACGCTCTTGCTGGAGTGCCTTGAAGTACAGTACGGCTCGCTGGAGAGTGCTATCACCCTGCCTGGCCAGGAGCGGGCGCTTCTGGCGCAGATAAAAGCCCTCTGCGAGAGAGCGGGCGTATGAAATCCCTCTATGCCATTCTTGCCGCCGCGTTTCTGCTCTCGGTGAGCTTTGCGGTCAAAGTCCCGCTTGACCATAATCCCGACGAGTCATCGCACCGTGACTATATTCGGCTCATGGTCGAGCAAAAAGGCTTGGTAATGTTTGTCCCAAGTAAGGGCCGAAAGCCTTTGCCTGCGCCCGTGATCGAGAAGATGCAGGCACGAGAGGGAATGACCGAGCTGCCCGAGGGAGCAATCAGTCGGGATGAGGCGCATCAGCCCCCCCTCTACTACGCTCTCGCGGCGCTGGTCTTTGCGATCACAGGCGGTGGGAGTTTACTGGCGCTACGCTTAGTCGCGCTACCGTTTCAGCTTGCGACCGTCTGGATTGCCTGGAAGGCGGGGCGAGATCTCTTTCCCAAGCGACCCGAGCTGGCTCCCGCGCTGGCGGCGTTTGTGGCTCTCTTGCCCACGCAGGCACAGCTCGGCGGCGCGATCAGCAACGATGCCACCACGCATTTTTTCTGCGCACTGATTGTCTGGCGCATGGCACGCTTCTTCGCCCCACATATCGCCCCGCCCCACCGCGCCCATGCTTGGGGGGAAGGAGCACTCTTAGGGCTCTTTTTCGGGCTGGGCCTGCTCACCAAGCTTACGGTGCTCCAGCTCTATCCCGTGCTCTTTGTGGCCTGTACGCTTGCCATAAAGCAAAAGCGCATCACGTTTGCCGACACTGTGGGAGTCTTTGGGGCTGCCGTGTTAGTTGGGCTTGCCTTGGCTGCTCCCTGGCTGGCGCGAAACCAGATGCTCTACGGCGATTTTCTTGCACAGACAATCTACAAAGCCACCGGGCCGAATTTTTCACCCAGCGCGATTAGCCAGGCGTTTGGCTGGAGTGGCGAGGACTATGCCCGCAATGTAGGGCTCCGCTCGCTGGCAAGCTTCTGGTATTTTCTGGCTCCCGATCTGCCCCCAAAGCAGTTTGTGGGGCCGCCCATTCTGCTCCTACTTGCGCTGGGGCTGAGCTTGTTGCCGCTCTTGGGGCTCTACAAAGCCAGCAAAGAGAAATCCGTCGAGCCTGTCTTTGGATTTACCACGCTGGTGCCACTATGTCTAGTGCCGTTTTTCACGAAGTTCGTCTACGAGGTGTTTCAGGCGCAGGGACGGTACTTTCTACCCTCACTGCTGGCTGTAGCGCTGGTGAGTGTGGGTGGGTTTGCCGCGCTGGGAAAGAGCAAGTGGGCCGCTTTTGTGCCGGCGGCCCTGCTCTTTTTGCTCTCGCTCTGGCAGCTAGTTGGTGGAGGATACGCCGCTAGTCGCTGAGGGACGTGCGGCCTGTGGAGCGGTAAGATAGCCTAGCCCCCAGCCCGCCGCAAAGAACACCAGAGCACAAAGGGCAAGCACTAAAGGGCGTGAGAGCGGGGCCATCGTGGGCGGCTCGTTGTTTTGCGGGTCATCGAGCTCAGGGAGGAGCCTAGGGCGAAACGGAGGAGGCTGCTTCTCCAGGCCCAGCTCAAGGCGTGCGTACTCTCGCCCGATCCGTGCGACCGTTTCCACGGTTTCCTCAGAGAGAGTGCCCCGCAGTGCCAGTGCCTTTAGGTTTCGGGCCATGCGAGCCCCGAGCCCCGCTCCCTCGCTGGTGCGTGCCCGCCAGTCGCCTGGCTCCAGAGTATCCCCGAGGCGCATTGTCTCTCCCACATGATCCGCGAGCAGATTGGCATCTTGCGCTAGGGTCTGGGTTAGCTCGCGGGTCGCCGCATCGTCCACGAGGGTTGGTGGAAGTGCGCCGACGAGCTCCGCGGAGAGGCGATCGGCGAGCTGCTTGATCTCCCCACGCCCTGGCAGCAGGAGCGAGGGCGCACGCAGTACCACCGAAAAGACACCGCGGGGCGTAGGACGCGTCGAAGGCCACCAGGTCGCAAACGTGGCAAACTGGTTGACCGCCATCAAGGAGTGCAGCCAGCGCTGAAGCATCGCCTCACTTGCCGGAGAGAACGGAAGCTCGGGCGCAAGCTGCTCTGGCACCGTGGGCTCTGCTGCCTTGGCCACGGGTGGCGGCGGGGTGAGGAGTAAAAGAGTCGTGTCCTGTCCACGCGACTTCTCCTGAATCGCCTCCCAGACCGCATCGGCTCCCATCAGAGTCAGTGGCCCTCCCATTCGGAGAACCTGCTCGCTGGAAAGAAACAAAAGAAGAAACTCGACCCCGCGCCGCTGCCCGGCAAGCTCTTGGTCATCAGTGATGCGGCTCAGTGCCCAGAGGTCTTTACGGATCTGCCAGAAGAAGAAGACTTTCTGCTCGACGCTAGGCAGCTCGATATCGGAGTAGAAGCCATGGCAGACAAAGCGGATAGACTCCGTCAGGCTCTCTTGAACCCCTGGCCCACCCTCCGCCACCATGGACGTCACTTTATAGTCGTCATAGGGGCCACGCCCGCTTCGGAACACGGCCCACTGCACCCCAATGTGCTCATCACTCATGGCTTACTTCCCTGTGGCACGACGCTCTTCAATGGCGGTCTGCCAGAGCTCGACAACCCTCTCAATATGCCGGATCGCGTCCAGATGCCTCTGTGTGGTAGTGTCCGTGCTTCCCAGCAGCCAGCGCCGTAGCTCGGTAAACGTGGTGACATTCCAGCGGAGTGCCCGTGCCGTCAGCCAAAGCAGGGGCGTGGCGCAGTTGGTGGGCGCGGTATCCTGCGGGGAGATCATCTCAAACTTGCGAGAGAGATCCGGCTGGCCATCGGGGCCATTGGCGGGACGCGAGGCGGTAATCGCTGTGGTCTTGAAGATCTCCGCATCGGCAAAACCAGGGCCGGTCGCGCGGCACTTCTCCTCCCACTCCTGGAGAATGCCGAAAGGACCGCTGTAGCGCAGCAGTGATGAGTTCACATCGTCTTTGCCGCGCACCCGTCGCTCGCCGTAGATAAGCTCATCCATCTTCACATGGTCAGGCAGCCCACTCGTTAGATCCACGCACTCGTCGCACTTGGTCATTACCATCCCGACTGGGATCACGCGGTTCTTTCCATTCCCCTCGATCCGGCCTTCGGTGTTCACCCCCATCTTGCGATCGGTCTTGCCATCAATGAGAATATCCATCACAGCACGGAAGGCATTCTGAACATCACTCAGCCCCTCTTCCTGAACCCCACGTCGTAGGCTTGAGATATCCCCGACAAAGAGAATCCCATCTGAGTCCGCGATCCGGTTCCAGTACTTTTTATGGGCATCGGCAGAGTGATCGCTGGTCACCAGCAAGCTTCCGGGGTAGTCGAGGAGGTTGATGCGCGCCACCTTAACGGGCTTATCGTTCTTACGCAGGCGCACAAAGACATCGAACTTGAACTCGCGCATGCCCTGCGTACTAGGGGGCCACTGGTTATAGGTGTAGATCAAGTCCGAGAGATAGTCTAGGTTGCGGTCTAAATAATAACGCTTCTGCGCCTCGTCAAGCTGCTCGTAGTTGACGGGCGTGATGTCCACAGGCTTGACAATTACCCCATAGCGCTCTGCTGTGTTCTCCATCCACTCTTTGTAGGCTCCGGCCAGCAGCACGGTCTTCCCCGACTCGCGGCCCCCGATCACAGTGAAGTTCATCTCCAGCGCCTCACCGCCCGTGGCGACGTAGCGTGAGTCGCGGCCCTGCTTGCCGCCTTGGAGAAAACGTAGCTTCTTGTCGGCGTCCCATGCCAGCTTTAGAGTCACACCAGCCCATGCAAACCCGATCAGGGTCGGAACTCCTGTTGCCCAGGTCATGAACGGCCAGCTCTGGATAGTGCCCTCTATCAGGCTATTAAACGGAAGCGTGAGAAAGCCCACCAGAGCCGCTTGGGGCAGGAGCTGAATCAGCCCTAAGTTGCCGCCTCCCATCACCGCATCGCCGCGCAGTGCCAGCTTGCGCGCCACCATCAGCCCAACAATCGCGGCGATCGCGTTGGCGATAAACCGAGAGATAAAGAACTCCGGGGAAGGCTTGTCCGTCCCAATTGAGGGGAGCACCGCACGCACGATCAAGATCGCGAGGGCCGCCAAGACCCCCGTGATCACACCCGTAATCGCCCAGTCCCGGATAGCATCCACTGCTTTGTAGCCGCTTCCCTTGGTCTTGGTGGCTTTCTTAGCGGCAAAAGAGCGAAAGAGTGCTGTGGAGACAAACGCCGCAATCGTGGCTCCCACGGGCACGAGGCTATAGGCAACACTGAGCCCCTGCGCCTTGCCCGATGCTATAAACGCCGACCAGAGCACTGCCTTGAGCCAGAGAAAAAAACCACCCAGGCCAATCAGTATCGCCCACTTGGCGAGCTCCGCAACCTTGAGGCGCTCCATCGGATCAAGCCGCTGGATCAGTTTTTTGTTAGCCGTCTTGGCCGTCACCAGAGGCGCGGGAGCCTCTGAGGGACGCTCATAGGCAGACAAATTCGGTTTGGGAAGCTCAGGAGGAGGCGTAGGAGCAGGAGCATCAGGCTCCGCTGAAAAGTCCGACTCGGTGAACATCTCTCGCCGCATAGCTTACTAAACCCCTATACAAACACATTGCCTGTGAGGATACCATAAAACTACCAGGGTAGAGTGTGGAATCCTACACGGTGAAATACTGGATTATAAGTCGGCAGATTTGCTTAAAAACTAGATCATCGCTTTCTCTCTACCGTTTCAGGTACTTGTCAAAGAAGGCGAAGAGAGCGGCATCGGCTTGCTTGGCTTGCTCCCCCCCGAACCCGTGGCCTGCGCCCTGTAGGGTCACCAGCTCCGCGTCTACTCCGGCGGCCAGAAGGCGATCCACCATCCAGATAGACTGCTCGTAGGCAACATAGTTGTCTTTGGTGCCGTGCACGCAGAGGGTCGGTGGCGCTTGCGGAGTTACCCAGTAGAGCGGGCTTGCCGTAATGTGCTTGGGACGTTCTTTTTCCACATTGCCCCCGAGAAACAGCGGCAGCACCTCGGCGGCATCCACGCTCTTGCCATAGGACTTGGTCAGATCGCTGGGGCCGTAGAAGTTCACGACGCAGTTGACTTTACTCGACAGCGTGGGGTTTCCACCCTCGCCCTCCAGCTCTTTCACGCCACCCGTTACCCCCAGATAGAGAGCCAAGTGCCCACCCGCCGAGCCGCCCGTCACCCCAATCCGCTCCGGGTTGATGTGGTACTTGGCGGCATTGGCCCGCAGCCAGCGCACGGCGGCTTTCACATCGTGGATGGCGGCAGGAAACGGGTACTTAGGCGCAAGCCGGTAGTCCACCGTGATCGCGACATAGCCCCGTGCCGCGAGCTGCTTGATGAGCCCATCGTAGCCATCGCGGGTTCCGGCACGAAAACCGCCGCCATGAATACAAAGCACGGCAGGAAACGGCCCGTCGCCTTTTTCAGGCCGCGCGAGATCGAGCTTCAGGTGCTGGTCATCGGGGTTGGTGAACTCGATACCCTTCTCAAAGACCACACCCTCTTGCGCCTGAGCTTGAACAGGCGCAAGTGCCAGTAGTATCAGCGCCAGTGCGACCAGTACATTTCGTTTCATTTAGTGCATGTCCAAGCCGCCGGAGATGTCAATTGAGCCGCCCGTGATGTAGGCAGCTTTCTCGCTGGCAAGATAGGCGATCAGCTCGGCGATCTCATCGGGGCGGGAGAGGCGCTTGACGAGTAGCTTGGCCATGAAGGCTTCCACATCTTTGTCGCCGCCGGTCTGGCGGCGCTCGGCGAAGTTTTTCTGCATCATGCCCGTATCCACGGCGGCGGGGCAGACACAGCAAACCCGAATGCCCTCTTCGCCCAGCGAGATCGCGGCGGACTTGGTGAGATGGATCATTCCCGCCTTGCTCAAGCCATAAATAGTCTGCGTGGGCCGACCGGAGCGCCCGGCGGCGCTGGCAACATTGACCACGACGCCGCCATTGCCAAACTTCTTCATCTCAACAGCAGCGGCCTGGGTACAGAAAAATGCCCCCTTGAGGTTGATGTCCATCAGCCAGTCGTAGGTCTCTTCCGTGACATCCCAGATCGGCTCCAGACGAAAGACCCCGGCGTTGTTGACCAAGCAGTCCAGCCGCCCCAGCTTTGTCGCTAGCGCCGCAAAGACCTCTCGGATCTGCGCGACGTTGCGGATGTCCAAAACGGCGGTCTCTGTCCCCTCGCCCACTTGCTCGGCGGCACCCGTTAGCGCCTCGGCGTTGATATCCACCAGCACGACTTTCCAGCCATCGCGCCGGAAGATCTTTCCTGTCTCGATCCCAATTCCCCCGGCCCCGCCGGTCACCACTACTACTTTTTGCTCGCTCATGCTGCTAAATTCCCCTCGCCCCCAGCAATTTCCTGTCACCAAATCGCAAAAAGATGCGTCTTTAGTCTCCGATGGCACGCTTCGCCAGTACACGCTCTCCTCGCAGGGCCTTTTTGCAGACTATCTCAAGGGCGATGGGCCGACCAAAGCTGGCCTGGCGACTGGGAACTAGATACCAAGCTCAACAGCGGCAACCTGCGCGGCTCATCGCTGATGTATGGAACGGAGGCGCTTACTGCTCCGGTGTCCTGTAGAACAAGCGCAAAAACTCACGCGGCTAGAGCGGCTGTAGTTGTGTGCCTGGCTCTGGGAGGCGATGAAGTGGGATCAGAATCGGCGCGTACGAGAGGCCGCACGTGCTTGCATGGACGAGCTACGCAGCTAAAACTCAGAGCCACTCCGCGGTGCGTGGCTCTGAGTTTGGACTTGGATTTTAGATTCCGGCGAGGCGGGTGGTGGCATCACCGAAGCGATCCAGCTTGACTCCCATGTTGTCCATGAGGGAAAGATAGAGGCTGCAGACCTTGCGGTTCTCGTCGCCCTTGTCGCGGAAGTTGAGCACGCGGCCTGTCTTGAGGGTGCCACCCATACCACCGACGGTCAAGATCGGCAGGTGGGAGTTGTCGTGGACGGAGCCGGAGTACATGTTCGAGAGCCAGAGGATACAGGTGTTGTCCAGAACGGTTCCCTGGCCCTCGGGCATGGCATCGAGCTTGCCTGCAAGATAGGCAAGCTGCGTGATGTAGTGCCGCGTGATGCGCTCGTAGCCCTCGGAGTTGTCACTGTGCGAGGCGATATGGTGGCCATCGTTGACATTGAGGAACGGGTAGAACAGCCCCGAGAGGTCGCGGCACATGAGCATCGAGGCGATGCGGGTCTTGTCGGTCTGAATGGCGAGGGCGACAATATCACACATCAGCCGCATGTGATCGCGCAGGTCCTCGGGGAGGCCATCGTCGGGGCGCTTCATGGCGATCAGTGGCTTGCCCTTGCCCCGTGCGTTGTCCGCGGCTTTCCCCAGCTCGCTCCGCATCTTCTGGGCGCGCTTCTCCACTTCACGAACACTGTTCAAGTACTCATCCAGCTTGGAGCGATCCTCACGGCTGATCTTGCGGCGCAGGCTCGCGGCTTCGTCACTGACTCGGTCCAGCACACTCTCCATACGCTGGTTGCCGTTATTGTCAAAGAGGCTATCGAAGGCCAGCGACGGGTAGACCTCACTGGGGACGGGCGAGTCCGCATCCTGCCAGGAGATAAACGAGCTGTAGGCCATCGAGAAGTTCGACTCATGGTAGCCCGTGAGGGGCTTCTCACACGAGAGAACCAGGCTCGGCTGAGCCGTCTCTTGCCCTAGGCGCTGTGCCAGAACCTGATCCATGCTAACGCCGCCATGCAGCACCGCACCACGGCTAAGAGAGGCTCCCGAGAGGATACCGCCGGTCATTCCGGGGTGAATCCCGACGCCTGTCGAGGGTTTGTTAAAGAGCCCACTGATCACATTGAGCTTGGTCTTGAGCGGCTCCAGCGGCGCAAGGCTCTTTGACAGCTCCATCTGAGCGCCCTCGCCCTTGGCTCCCCAGTTATTGGGGCTGATTCCCGTTCCCATGAACTGCACCACAAAGCGCTTCGGAGGAGTGGCAGGGTCTTTTTGTGTGCTCCGTAGCGGGGCTCCCCAGACAGGCAGTGACTCTAGGAGTGGCAGGGACATCGCCACACCGGCTCCCCGGAGCAGGATACGTCGAGACAGTTTCGGTTCTTGGTTGGACATCGTGACTAACTTTCCTTGTGACTAACTTTCCTTCGTCGTCGTTGTTGTCGCCACGGAGACGCGGCGTGTGCGGAACTGTGGGCTGGTGACAATGGCCTCCACTAGCGTGTTAAAGCGATAGTTATTATTGATCAGCCGCTTTTGCATCTCCAAGAGGAGCGGCTCATCAGAGGGTAGCAGGGTTCGTCCTAGCGAGTAAGACAAAAGCTTGCGACCAAAGTTATCGAGAAAATCTTTCTGGCGGCGCTGCTTGAGGAACTCTTGGAGACCCGCGACATCCTCAAAGTCTTTTCCACCAGGGAACGGAGCGCGGCTATCCACCTGCTTGCCACCGCCATCTTTGGTGCGTCGCTCGCCAATCGGGCCAAACTTCTCAAAGACCAGGCCGTAGGAGTCGAAGCGAGCATGGCAGCCCGCACACGCCGGGTTCTTGCGGTGGGCCGCCAGCACCTCACGGAGGGTTTGATCCCCCATCTGGGTCTCGTCCTTGGGAAGCTCGGGCACCACGGCGGGCGGCGGGGGAATCTGCTCGCCCAGCAAGCGCCGCACGACCCAGTAGCCACGCCGCACGGGGCTGGTGCGTAGCCCCGAGGCGTTCTTGGTCATAAAAACGGCCATCGGGAAGAGGCCACCACGACCATATTTCTCCGCGCTCTGGACTTTCACCCAGGCATCTTTCTCCACTTTTATATCGTCCATGCCGTAGTGCTTGGCAAGGGGCGCATTGACGAAAGTATGCTTTGCGTAGAGCCAGTCGAGAACGGAGCCGTTGCTCTGGAAGGTGTCCATCATGAAGTGCACAGGCTCCTCGAACATCGCCTGACGCAGGGTGTCGTTGAAGCTCGGAAAGCGCTCGCGGTCCACGGCGTTGTGCTCTTCAAACCGGCGGAAGTCCAGCCAGTTGCCGCCAAACTCCACTGCCAGCGCCTGGACGCGTGGGTCTTTGAGCATGCGCCGCGCCTGAGCTGCGAGCACCTCGGGCTTGTGCAGCTCGCCCTTTACCGCAAGCGCCATCAGCTCGTCATCGGGCAGGCTGGCCCAGATAAAGTAGCTCAGGCGGCTCGCCAGTGCGAGATCTGAGAGCGGCTGAGTCTTCGCCTTGCTCGGCGGGGCTTGCACGTTCGACGAGAGAATCTTCCCGGTAGCGGGCTTTGCCGGTACAGCGGGCGCATCGCCATCGAGCCGGAACAGGAAGCTAGGCGACATCAGAATGCTGGCAACGCAGTCCCGAATGGCGCTCTCGTGGGGAATGCCCTCTTTCTGTCGGAGAGTTTTGTAGAAGCCTAGTAGGCTCGTGCGCTCGGCCTCGGTGAGGGGGCGACGGTAGGCACGGCGGGCGAAGTCGAGCAGCGCCTTGACATGCACCGGCTCCGCGGCGGCCCGGTCGCGCTCTTCCTGGCGGATATCCGCAGACGCGCGCTTGAAGTAGTCCTCATAGGCCGCCAGTGTCTCTGGTTCCGCTCCCTTGCGCTTGGCCTTGGCAAGATAAAGATCCGCGTAGCGCTTGATGAACTCCTCGCTCGCACTAGCCCGGTCGGTGTACTTGGCAAAGTTGAACTCCGGGTCGCGCTCAGCGAGGATTGTCTGCGCCTCAAGCCCCTCGTAGAACATTCCCTGGAGGTAGGTCTCCTCATTGTAGGCAGCCATGATCGCAAAGTCGCGCCAGAGGGCATCGAGCTCTCTCTGGCCCTTCGCGTCTAAAACCAGCTCCATCAGCGGCACATCGTCGCGGAAGTAGCTGGTTGCGTTGTGGGTTCCCCCGGTCAGCAGGCGATCGGTGCGCTGGAAGATATTGTCAGACTCCATTAGGCCACGCTCATCAATAAAGAACGCATCCGGGAAGATACTGCTGAACTGCTCGAAGCTCGCTTGATACGGAGCTCGCTCCGCCTCGCCTGAGGGGATAAAGAGATCCGCATCTACCGGATCGGTGATCATCTTCGGCGGGTCTTTTACCTGGCCCAGAGAGCCGCCTTTCACAGGGGCGGGGCGGCTTGCAGGAACGCCATCCACTTGCAGAAGCTTGTCGTTGAACTTGCGGCGGTGGGCCGCGTAGAGCCGGTCTTTCCAGAGGATATTGGTGAAGCTGCCTGCCCGGAACTCGGCAGGAACCTTAAGGTTTCCAAAGCGCCAGGCGATCTTACGACGCAGGCCAACAACCCACTCGCGTAGCTCGCGACTGCCGGCTTTAGCCGCCTCGGGGTCACTCGGAAGAGCGCTGAACTTTTTCTGGAGGGTCGCCACAGGCCCGACTTTGTACTCCGGGGCGTTGAGCAGCTTCCAGATCGTCTCTAAGTACTTCGCACTGACTTTCTCCTCCACAGCGACGGTCGCCAGAGGCTTACCAGAGCTCTTGAGCTTCCAGGCGGCGTAGAAATAATCGGCAAGCTCGGTGGGCTGGCTCTTGTAGAAGGCGACAATGCGCTTGGTGCAGAACTTATTGCGGTCTGTCTCCACCACAACAGGATGCGCAGCAAAGGCAAGCCCTGTGGAGGTGAGCGCCATGTGGTCGGAGATTTTCTTTGCCGCCGCGATGTACTTCTTCAGGAGTGCGGGAGAGAACGTCAGTGACTCGCCGGAGTTGTCAAAGCCTTCCTGGTTGGCGGGGTCTACCGGGAACTCTTTCGTCGGGCGAAGATCCACGCCCGTGAGATCACGAACCGTGTAGTCGTACTCGGCATTGCTGAGGCGCCGGGCGAGCACCGGGCCAGGGTCGCCTGCCGTGCGCGAAATCTCTAGCTGCCGTACGGCGGCAATCCAGGCCATGACTGCCGCGCGTTGCTTGTCTGTGGGACGCTTGGAGAAGTCGGCGGGAGGCATGTCTTTGGCATGCAGTCGCTCCATCACCAGAGTCCAGTGCGGCAGGTCTTTGACCACGGATGCCATGGTGGTGTAGCCGGCAAGGTTGAGCTGGGCCTGCGGTTTATCTTTCCCGTGACAGCCTGTGCAGTAGGCTTGCATAAACGGGCGAACCGTGCTTGCAAACTGCTTCTCCAGCTCCCGCGCTGTCGGCCCCACAGTCGCCGCCCCAGACCTCCCCGTCCATAAAAGCATGACAGAAAGCGAGAGGGTGGACGCCAAGGCGCCCCCGGTGTAAAGATTCAACCTGAACTTACGATGCATCATCTCAAATGATAGCATGTCTCCCTAGTTTCGTCGAATAGTTTCCCTCGTCATTCGCTCCTTTTTTACGAATCGCTGTGCCGCCGGTTGGAAACCGGCGTCTACAACAGCCTTCGTCTAGGGAACCTCATCGTAGCGCACTCGGGTATAGTAGGGCAATCCTAGATTTTTCCCAGAGCGGAAGAAAGAAGCACTCATGAAAATTCAAAATCTTGCGCTGGTGGCGCTGGCACTGACGGCAGTGGGGACGATGGCACGGGCCGACGACTGGACGCAGTGGCGTGGGCCGAAGCGCGATGGTGTCTCGCTGGAGAAGGGGCTGCTTAAGGCGTGGCCTGCCAGTGGGCCGAAGCTGATCTGGCAGGTGAAAGAGATTGGTTCAGGGTACTCCACGCCCGTAGTGGTGGAAAACCGGCTCTATGTTCTGAGCAACGAGGGGCTAGAGAATGAGTTTGTCCGGGCCTACAGCGCCACCAATGGCAAGCAGCTCTGGTCTACGCGGCTTGGCGCGGTGGGCAACCCCAAGCAGCAGCCCAGCTACCCCGGCTCACGCTCCACGCCCACCGTGGATGGCAAGCTGCTCTACGCACTCGGCTCCGATGGTGACCTGGCGTGCGTCGAGACGGCAACAGGAAAGCTTGTCTGGAAGAAGAGCCTGCGAGCGGACTTTGGAGGGACGGCAGGTGTCTGGGCCTACTCCGAGTCGCCCCTCGTAGACGGCAACAAGGTGATTGTCTCGCCTGGTAGTGAGAGCGCCGCGATGGTGGCCTTAGATAAGAAAACGGGCGCAACCCTCTGGAAGTCCGCGATCCCAGGCGAGAAAGCCGCCAGCTACGCATCTGCGATTGCGACCGAGATCGGCGGCGTGCGGCAGTATGTCCAGTACCTGAGTAAAGGTGTGGTCGGGGTGGAGGCCGCGACAGGCAAGCTGCTCTGGCGCTTCGACAAGACCCTCGACACGCGCTTTGGGATGCATGCCCTCACGCCGATTGCCTCGACCAACTTCATCTACACCGGCGCAGCGTCGGCCAGTGGCGCGGCGAAGATCAGCGCGGCGGCGGGGAGCTTCAGGGCAGACCCAGCCTATATCGAGCGCAAGGCTCCCAACGGCCTCGGGGGGGCAGTGCGCCTGGGCGACTATCTCTACGGCACGTCGGGGCCGGTGCTGCTCTGTACCGAGTTCGCCACAGGAAAAGTGCTCTGGGAGGAGCGCAGCATCGGGTCATCGGCGATCTGCTCTGCCGATGGCCTTCTCTTCCTGCACGGGGAGAACGGCGAGGTCGCGCTGGTTGAAGCCACCCCTGCAGGCTACAAAGAGAAGGGCCGTTTCGCGCCACCTGCTCAGCCGGATCGTGGCCAGAGCAAGGCGTGGGCACACCCGATTGTCGCCAATGGGAAACTCTATATCCGCGATCTGGGCTGCCTCTGGTGCTACGACATCAAGGCAAAGTAAGGCGCTTAAGCCCTGCCTCGACTTCTGAGTCACGGAAGATGAAGCTGGCCCCGGTGTAGTGCTCGCGGGCCAGCTCCTCTTGCCCTTGTTTCTCGGCAAGCTGGGCAAGCGCTTTATGGGCACTGAAGTAACGCACCATCACGTGGAGCTGGAGGGGATCACTTTCGTCTTCATTTCCATGGTTACGGTAGACTCCACGGGTCTTGAGCTGTGGCCAGAGAGCCGCGTTTTGCGCCAGAAGCGCCGTGCTCTCAGGGACATTCCCCGGTTCGTAGAGGCGCTGGGTAATGCCCCACGGGACGCGTACAAAAGGCTGGAGCCTCTGATTCAGCGTGGGGAATCCGACCTCTGCCGGGCGATCATCTTGCCTATCATCGGAGACAAGGAGCACCGGACGGTTCTCTGCAAGGGCCATGCGAACCAGGAGCTGAAGGTACGTGCCATCCGCTGTCGCCTCACGGGACAGGCCATGAAGAGAGGGTAGGCTAGGCCATTGACGCTGGAGATGAACAAAGTACCAGTCGGTGTCATTGCTGAGCGTCCCTTCCAACAAGTCCACATTCAGCACCGCGACATCGGGGCGCTGGTGTTTGACAAACTTAAGATACCAGAGGGTAAAAACGGTGTTATTGGTCGCCAGAACCACCGCATTTTTGGGCGAGCTGGTCAAGATATTCGCTGCAAAATCCGCTTCGATAAAGTTGCTGCTCTTCTCTGTTGTCGCCAAGTGAGTGGTCATCTGTACGAGGGGAGTTAGAAGTGCCAGGATCGCCAGAGGGCGCACCACCGGGGGACACTTGCCACTCAGCCACGTTCCCACCTGGCCCATGCCCACGGCAATCCAAGCGGCGACACAAAGATACGACGGAATGTAGTAGACATAGATATCCGCGATCGCGTAGTTTGTCGCGTAGATAATGTCCACGATAAACACCCAGCCCGTCAGCGCCAAGATAGCTCGTTTGCGTTTCCCGAGCGCGATCATCCCCGGCAGCATAAAAGCCAGAAAGACACCCCCAAACTCTTTCCAGAGTGCGCCCGAGGCATAGCTCCAGAGCCGCAGGTGCCAGGTTCCTAGGGGCTGGGTAAACATTAGCGGACGATACTGTGAGCCATTAACATGCTGGAAAAACCGGGGCCAAGTCTGCGGATCACCCCACTTGAGCGGCGAGTCACTGAAGTGCGCGGCGAGAGGAATATAGGCATAGAGAAGCAAGGGAAGCAGAAAAAGTGGCACGAGAGGCAAGAGCTTCTTGAAGCTGACTTTGTAAAGCGCTAATAACAGAAAGCCCGGCAGAAAAAGCGCCATCGTCAGGTTGTTGGTCAGGGAGAGACCATAGACCAGCACCAGTGACTTCAAGACAGGTTCGCCCCGCTCTAAGCGTACACTGAGCCAGAGAATCGTGCAGAGAAACAGCGCCGTGAGGGTATAGACCTCGCACGAGAGCGACTGCTGCCAGAGAGTCGGGGCAAAAGCAAGCAAAAGCGCTACGCTTACTGAGACAGCGCGTGAGGTCACGATGCTCGCAACAAAGCGATAGAACATCGCCACAGCTCCGGCTCCAAAGAGCGCAGTCATCAGATTGACGCGGGCGGCGGGCTCTTCGATCAGGGGCACGAGTCCAAAGAGAAACGCCCGTCCCAGAAGCGTGAAGAGCGGGTAGCCCGTGGGATGGCAGATCCCCAGCGTGTACATCGCCGTCTCAAAGTCGCCGTCATCGCCCGTGTAGATCGTCCGGCACATGGTCGCGGCATAAACGACGGCGGCGAGGGCAAAGAGCAGCCACGCGATCTTACGGTCGGAGAGGGTTTGAAGCACACCTAAAGTATCGGCGTGCCCCCGTAATTTTTACAGCCTCTGCTTTCAGATCATAGGACGCCTCGCAAGTAGTCCGGGCCATCCAGTGCGCCTTGGGGAGGGACGATTTTCGAGAAGGCGTCGTTGGTCTCTTGGAGGGCAAACAGCAAGGGGAACTTTCCCGGAGGCGGGCTGGGGGTGTACGTCCCTGCCCCCCAAGCACGGCCCTCGGCAAAAGCGCGGAGCTTACGAATCTTTGCGCTGGCCCGGTCAAGAGTGAAAATGCCCTCCATTTTTCCGTCGAGTCCGCGCTGAGCATTTCCTGTCTGCATGGCATAGTCACCGGTGAAGCGAATCTCAACCGTCTCCGCGGTTTTCTGGAGGATCGTCCCTACAAACCGGGCTCGCTTTACCTCACCTACCTGCCAGAAGTTAGGCTCCCCTCGGACAAAGTCCGTCAGGTGGTAGCGAGCAAGCCTTGCGATCAGAGTGGGAGGCAGAGCAAACTCCCCGGTTGCGGGTGCCTCCGCCATCGCACGCACCTCGTCGGGCAAGACCCAGAGATGGTCACGCGCCGCCCCCTTATTGAGCTCGTGGCAGCCTGCAGGCAGGGGATGAATTCGGACAAAGAGACGCAAGATGGACGATCCCGCAGGCGCAAGGCGTGTGAAATCGCTGCCAAGCTCACTGGCGGCAACGGTCACCCGAGCGGGCGGATTTTGGGCGAACTTCTCCTGCCCAGTTTTTAATAGCTGTAGCAGACGCTCCACATCGCGGTTATTGTTGAAGCCGTATGCCGCTCCATCCGCCCCGGCAACATAGTGTCCTTGCGCCGTCTGCCCGCTTAAGATTCGGGGGTTGACGGTCTGGGCCATCGCCATGAACCAGTTGCGAGCCGGAGACTTTCCATTCTGGATTTCGTGGGTATCGCCGGTAACGGGAATAAATTCCTGCTGAAGGGATTTGATCACGCGGGGATCGCTAAACTTGGACGCACGGTCCAATTTCCCGTTGTTTCAAACACAGCCCAGAGGATTGCCGTTCATGATCCAGAGATACAGAGGCTTGCCCGTGCGCTGCGCTTCAAGCCGAGCCGCCATGATATTGGTGCGCCAGGGAATCTGTAGCCAGAGTTCTTCTTCCGGAGTGGGGAGCACTACCTTGATCTTCTGATCCAGCGTGTCAAGAGTCATCGTTGTTTCCTTACAAGCAAACCATTCCTGCTTTTCTTTGCACTATACCTGATGGCAAGCGGGTGAGTTGGTGGGTGGTCGAGGATTTTTTGTGTGTGATCCGATACAATCGGGCGGGCACTTTAGCGCCTCACACTTTCATCACGACAAAGAATTATGGCAAAACAAACTATCACCACGCGCGAAAAAGACTACTCGCAGTGGTATCTCGATATCGTCAAAGAGGCAGATCTTTCTGACTACTCCCCGGTGCGTGGCTGTATGGTCATCAAGCCCACGGGCTACGCGATCTGGGAGATGATCCAGCAGGGGCTCGACAAGCGCATTAAAGACACGGGCCATGTCAATGCCTACTTCCCGCTGTTTATTCCCGTGAGCTTTCTGACCAAAGAAGCGCAGCACGTCGAGGGCTTCGCGCCGGAGGTGGCCGTGGTGACGCACCACAGGCTCGAGAGCGACGGCAAGGGCGGGCTGGTTCCGGCAGCGCCACTAGACGAGCCGCTGGTCGTCCGCCCGACCTCGGAGGCGATTATCGGAGATAGCTTCTCGCGCTGGGTGCAGTCGTGGCGCGACCTGCCGCTGCTGATCAACCAGTGGGCCAACGTGGTGCGCTGGGAGCTGCGCACGCGCCCGTTTCTGCGCACCGCAGAGTTTCTCTGGCAGGAGGGCCACACCGCCCACACCACCCACGATGAGGCCGAGGAAGAGACGCTAAAAATTCTTCATGAGGTCTACTCGGACTTTCTGGAGAACGTCATGGCGATCCCGGTCTTCAAGGGGCAGAAAACCGAGAAAGAGAAGTTCGCGGGGGCCCTGCGCACCTACGCCATCGAGGCGATGATGCAGGACGGCAAGGCGCTCCAAGCGGGCACGAGCCACAATCTCGGGCAGAACTTTGCGAAAGCTTTCGAAATTAAGTTCCAGGGCCAGAACCAGAACGAGATCGAGTATGCCTGGACCACGTCTTGGGGCGTCTCGACCCGTCTGATCGGTGCACTCATCATGGCGCACTCCGACGACGACGGCCTGGTGCTGCCGCCGCGCCTCGCTCCAACCCAGGCGGTGATCGTCCCGATCTACAAGACCGACGACGAAAAAGCCGCGACGCTGGCCGCCGCCGAGCAGCTCAAGGCCGCGATTGGCGATAAAGCCCGTGTCAAGATCGACGCGCGGGACAACGTGACGCCAGGCTTTAAGTTCAACGAGTGGGAGGTCAAGGGCATCCCCGTGCGGATCGAGATCGGGCCGCGTGATGTCGCCAACCAGACCGTGGTGCTGGGCCGCCGGGACCGTCCGGGCAAAGAGGGCAAGCGCTTCGTCAGCTGGGCCGAGCTCCCCGAGGCTCTTCCTGCGCTTCTCGAAGAGATCCAGACTGCGCTCTACGACCGCGCCAAGGCCTTCCGCGACGCCCATGTGACGGATGTCGCCAGCTACGCCGAGCTAGCGGCTGCTGTCGAGACCGGGTTTGCCCGCGCTTGGTGGGCAGGCTCGCGCGAGGACGAAGACAAGATCCAGCTAGAGCTAAAAGCCACGATCCGCTGCATCCCGCTGGAGGCAGACCAACCCGGCGGCGAGGGCGTCTGTGTGCTCACCGGCCAGCCCGCCACCCAGCAAGTGCTGTTTGCGCGGAGCTACTGACCCTCCTCCCCTAGCCCCTCCTCCCAATCCTGGGAGGAGGGGAACTTACCACGTAAACCGGGGGGCTTGGATGCCGCCCTCGATCCAGAGAAACTTCCCGTTGGTCTCGCTTGCCGGTGCGGCGACAATTTTGCAAACTAAGTCGGCGGCTTTCTCGGGCGGGTCGCCGCCCGTGCGCTCCACTAAGTCCGCCCAGCCGGGCATGCCACCAAACTCTTTAATGTCTTCCCACATCTCGGTCTTGACCTCGCCGGGATGGATCGCGCAGCACGAGAGCTCGCTGCCGACCAGCTCGGCGGCGAGCTGGCGGGTGAAGAAGTTGAGGGTGTACTTGGAGAGAATGTAGTCCGCGCCGGAGCCCTCAGGCGGGGCGAAACCGGCGGCGGAGCTGACATTGATGATCCGCCCCCAGCCTAGCGCTTTCATCCCCGGCGCACAGAGGCGGGCGAGAAGATAGGGCGCGTAGATATTGGTGAGCAGGGTCTGCCGCCAGCGCTCCGGGTCGCTCTCGGTGATCTTGTCGAAGCCATTGTGAACCCCCGCGTTGTTGACCAGCACCGAGACCGGGCCAAGCTCTGCGAGCACTTGCTCCATTGCCGCCGGGTCGCTGGCATCCCCAACACAGATCTTTCCGGCCGTCAGCGCTGCGGTCTCTTCCAGCTTCTCCCGCCGCCGCCCGACCAATGCTAAAGAGAAACCTTCTCGGGCCAGTGCCACGGCGGCGGCTTGGCCCACGCCACTGCCCGCGCCGGTGACAAGAGCCGTTTTCAAGCCACCGTTTCCTGGGACTCGGAGAGGTCGAGTGCGGTGGAGAGAAATCTGAGCTTGGGATTGTTCTCGATAATATGGTTCATGCCCCACGGGCTCTCAAACAGACAGACAAAGTTGCCAAAGCTATCCTCGACGCGGCGCGTGCCCATACCCCAGTAAACGTCTCGAATCGCCTCTTCCGGGCCTTGGATCCAGCGGGCGTGGTTGTAGGGCAAGCGGTCGAGGCCCGTGTCCACGCCGTACTCCGAGAGCAGGCGGAACTGAATCACCTCGAACTGGAGCTGCCCGACCACGCCCAAGATCGGCTCGGTGCGCCCCGCGTTGATCTCGTGGAAAAGCTGCACGACCCCTTCTTCACTGAGCTGCTCGATGCCTTTTTGGAACTGCTTGTACTTCTCGGACTTGCGGTTTCGTAGCACACCAAAGTGCTCCGGGGCAAAGCGCGGGAAGCCACGAAACTGCACCGGTGTTCCTGTGCAGACCGTGTCGCCCAGCTGGAAGACGCCCGGGTTGGTGAGGCCGATGATATCGCCGGGATAGGCCACGTCCACCGTCTCCCGATCCGACGCAAAGAGCTTCTGGGGGCGCGTCAGGCGCACGGACTTCTTGGAGCGGGGATTGAGGGCCACCATATCGCGCTCAAAGCGCCCCGAGACCACGCGCAAAAACGCCACGCGGTCGCGATGATTCGGGTCCATGTTGGCCTGGATCTTAAAAACAAAGCCCCGGAACTCTGGCTCGCTCGGCTCAATCTCACCGTCTTGACTTGGTCGGGAAGTGGGGGCCGGCGCGAGCTCGATAAAGCGCTTCAGGAACCGCTCGACCCCAAAGTTGGTGACGGCGCTGCCAAAGAACAGCGGCGTGATCTCCCCTGCCGCGATCCGCACCGGGTCGAGCGGCTCGCCGGCCACATCGAGTAGCTCAATGTCCTCGCGGAGCTTCTGCGCCGGGCCACTGCCGATAATCTCGTCGAGAGTCGGGTCGCTCAGATCCACAATGCGAACCGGGGCTTTGTTCGCGCCGTGCTGCACGCGATCATAGAGGTGGAGCTGGCTGGTCTGGCGGTCATACACCCCCTGGAACTGGTCACCGTCGCCAATTGGCCAGAAGACCGGCGCGGAGCGAATCCCCAGCACTTCCTCCAAGTTGGCCATGAGATCGAGTGGATCGAGGCCGGGGCGGTCCATCTTATTGATAAACGTGAAGATAGGAATCCCGCGCTGGCGACAGACGGCAAAGAGCTTGATGGTCTGCGGCTCGACCCCACGGGCGTTGTCGATCAGCATCACGGCGCTATCGGCCGCGACCAGCGTGCGATAGGTGTCCTCCGAGAAGTCCTGGTGGCCCGGCGTGTCGAGCAAGTTCAGCACGCAGCCGCCGTACTCGAACTGAAGCACTGTGGACGTGATCGAGATGCCGCGCTGCTTCTCCAGCTCCATCCAGTCCGAGGTCGCCTGCCGCCGGTTCTTCTTGGCCGTCACCGACCCGGCAAGCTGAATCGCGCCCCCGTAGAGAAGCAGCTTCTCCGTCAGAGTCGTCTTTCCCGCGTCGGGGTGGGAGATAATGGCAAACGTGCGCCGCCGCGCAATCTCTGTCTCTAAATCGCTCATAGCCGAGAGCTAGGATACCATGATGGCATCCAAGGTATCATAGTAAGCATGATTCGTAGGCTTGTGGGGGCGCTGGCGCTGGGGGGGCTGAGTGTGATGGCGCTCGGGGCGCAGAAGGCGCAGACAACGCAGAAGGCAATCTCGTACCAGCGCGATGTGCTGCCGATCCTGAAGAAGAACTGCTCGTCGTGCCATAGCAATGGGGCAAAGCAAGGCGACTTCTCGCTCGATAGCCGGGAGGCGATTCTCACCGGTGGCAAGACCCATCCGGTTGCCCGCCCCGGCAAGGGAGCGCAGAGCTATCTAATCGAGCTGGTGACCAAAGGCGTGATGCCGCCGCAGGGGACGCGCCTCAAGGCCAGTGAGGTGGAGACCCTCCGGCGCTGGATTGATGCGGGCCTGCCATTTGATGGCACTGCGGAGAACGAGAACGCGGCCTGGACACCACCGATGGCTCTGCGAGAAGTCGCTGTGCCCGCAGGCGAGGGCAACCCGATTGACCGACTGCTTGCGATACGTACGCCCGGTGTCTTGGTGAGTGACCGGGTGTTTGTGCGGCGGGCCTATCTGGATTTAGTGGGACTGCTACCGTCGCCCAGGCAGACCACGGCGTTTGTGCTGGACACGCGCCCCGACAAGCGTGAGCAACTGGTGACGAGCCTGCTGGCCGATACGAAGAACTACACCGAGCACTGGCTGACGTTTTGGAACGATGCGCTTCGCAACGACTATATCGGGACAGGCTACATCGACGGGGGCCGGAGCCAGATCACGAACTGGCTGTACACCGCGCTGGAGACAAACAAGCCCTACGATCAGTTTGTGCGCGAGCTGGTTGCCCCGACAAGCCCCGAGTCTGAGGGGTTTATCAAGGGAATTGTCTGGCGCGGCGTGGTCAATGCGAGTCAGCGACCGCCGCTCCAGGCGGCGCAGAATATCGGGCAGGTGTTTCTGGGGGTGAACCTGAAGTGCGCCTCGTGCCACGATAGCTTCACCAGCAACTGGAAGCTGCGCGATGCCTACGGGCTGGCCGCCGCGTTCTCCGACACCCCGCTGGAGCTGGTGCGCTGCGACAAGCCGACCGGCACGATGGCGAGCGCGAAGTTCCTCTGGCCCGAGCTGGGCGTGGTGGACGGTAGCGCGCCGCTGGCTGTGCGGCGAACCCAAGTGGCGGCGGCGCTGACCTCGCCTGCCAATGGCCGCTTTGCCCGCACAATTGTCAACCGGCTCTGGACCAAGCTGATGGGGCGCGGTCTGATCGAGCCCAACGATGAGCTGGACAACAAGCCCTGGAACCCGGCGCTTCTCGACTGGCTCGCTCGTGATTTTGTGGCGCACGGCTACGATCTCAAGCACACGCTGGCCCAGATCGCCACGAGCCGCGCGTATCAGTTGCCGTCGCAGGGACTGGCGAAAGAGAAGCCGACCGGCTATGTCTTCACCGGCCCGGCCGTCAAGCGTCTCTCCGCCGAGCAGCTCACCGATGCGATCTCAACCCTGACCGAGAGCTGGCCGACGCCGGTGGAGACGCTGCGGATCAACAAGGGCGCGGTGAGTGTCCCGAGGCGCACCGGAAAAGTGCTCTTTGACAGTGGTCTGATGCGCTCTGGAGCGCAGGCGATTGATGTTGACATTACCGGCGCGGAGATTCTCGTCCTCGCCGCCACCGATGGCAATGGCAACGCCAACCACGACTGGGCCGACTGGGTCGAGCCGCACTTTGGCTTCCCCAACAACACCGAGCGCGATGCCGATGACTGTGTCTTGTTATCCTCAACAACTGGCTTTGGGACGATCCAGAAAGACAAAAGCATCGTGGGCAAGCCCTTGCGCCTAGTGGGGAAGACCTACGGCGAGGGAATTGGGACGCACGCCAACTCCGTGCTGATCTACGAAGTTCCTAAGGGCGCGACCCGCTTCCGTGCGCTGGTCGGGCCGGACCAAGGCGCAGTCGAGGAGGCTCCGAGCGAGGTCTCGGTGCGCTTTGCGGTTGTGGGAGCTTCACACGCCCTGATCGAGGCTCGCGCCGCACTCACCACCGCCGATGCCTTCACCCGCGCCCTCGGGCGGCCCAACCGCGAGCAGACCGTCACGCAGCGCCAGAGTGTCGCCACGACGCTTCAGGCACTGGAGCTCACCAACGGCCCACTCCTCTCTGCCCGCCTCAAAACCGGCGCGTCCACTTGGCTCCGCCACGCGGGCAATGGCGAGGATGTGCTCAATGGCCTCTACCAGACCGCCCTGAGCCGCCCGCCGACAGCCACGGAGCGGGCCACGATCCGTCAGGCGGTGGGCACCAAGCTCACCCCCGAGGCACTAGAAGATATTTTATGGGCGCTCCTGATGAGCCCCGAATTTCAGTTATATTGAGAAAAACCATGAACCGACGAGAGCTACTTTTATCCGCGCTGGCGGCGGGCTATGCCCGCCCGCTCTGGGCCGCGCAGCCCGCCCCGAAGGCGACGGCGGATGCGGTGATTGTCTTGTGGATGGGCGGCGGGATGGCCCACACGGAGACCTTCGACCCCAAGCGCTACACGCCTTACGAAACTGGGACGCCCTCAGAGAAGATCTTGTCTACGTTTCCGGCGATCCCGACCGTAGTAGATGGGCTTCAAATTTCGCAGGGGCTGGAGAAAGTCGCGCAGGTGATGGACCGGGCGACCCTGATCCGCACCTACCGGGCGGGCGATCTGGGAGCGATCCTGCACTCACGCCACCAGTACCACTGGCACACGGGCTACGCGCCGCCGCAGACAGTCGCGGCGCCGCACATTGGCTCAGTGATCGCGCGGACGCTTGGGCCGCTCAACGAGGCCGTCCCCGCGTTTATCAATATCGGGCAGCGCTTCGATGTGGGCGAGGGTGAGGAGCTCAAGGCATTTACGACGGCAGGCTTTCTGGGGAGTGAGTTTGGCCCCTTTAACTTGCCCTACCCAGACCAAGCCGTCGAGGCTGTGCGCCCGCCCGCGGGAATGACGCCCTCGCGCTTTGCCAGCCGCCAGGCGCTCTATAAAAAGCTCGCCCAGGAGTCGGTGGTCGGGAAGCTGGGCTCGGACTACCAGAAAGAGAGCCTGCTGCGCTCGCTGGACAACGCGCATCGTCTGCTGTCATCATCTGCGGCTGCCGCCTTCGACCTGACCAAAGAGCCCAAGGCCAGCTACGACATCTACAACACGGGGCGCTTTGGGCAGGGGTGTCTATTGGCGCGCCGCCTGCGCGAGGCGGGGGCGCGCTATATCGAGGTGACCACCGAGTATGTCCCGTTCTTTGGCTGGGACACGCACGACAACGGCCACACGCGCCTGACCGAGATGAAGCGCCAGATAGATGCCCCCATCGCCCAGCTTGTCAGAGACTTGGAAGAGCGCGGCCTACTCGACCGAACCCTGATCGTGCTGGCGTCGGAGTTCTCGCGCGACATGATGATGGAGGGCAAGCCCGATGCCCGTGTCCGCGACCAAGTGACGGTTCCGGATATCGTCAACGAGCCCAAGTTCTACGGCATGCACCGTCACTTCACCGATGCCGGCAGTGTCTTGATGTTTGGCGGTGGTGTGAAAAAAGGCTTTGTCTACGGCAAGACCGCCGACGAGCGCCCGTGCAAGACCATCGAGAACCCGGTGGTAATCGAGGACCTGCACGCGACGATCTACCACACGCTGGGAATCTCGCCCAAGCATGCCTACGAAGTGGAGAAGCGCCCGTTCTATGTCACCCGCGACGGCCTTGGCAAGCCGATTGGAGCACTTTTAGCAAAAGGGGCTTAGCTTAGCTCTCACTCGCCTATTGACTATTTATGTAGTCTATGATACGCTTTGACTAATCTTGTAGTCGAGGTGTGTAATGCGACGTATCTCTGGAGTTTTGGTGGGCCTTTCCTTGGTAGTGCCCTGTGTGGTTCAAGCGGCGGACTCGGTAGCGACGCGGGGGGCGGCGCTGGTGCTGAAGGTGGAGACATTCGAGACCGCGCGCCAGAAAGTCTTGGAGCTGACGCTGAGTAGTGGCGGCGAGGTGCGGCAGGCGCACTCTCAGGTGGCGGAGAAAGGGCGGCGGCATGGAACGGTGCAGCTCAGTGTCCCTGCCCAGAAGCTGGAGCCACTGCTCACCCAGCTCCGTGGCCTGGGGATTCCCTCGGGCGAGCGCACCACCACTCTGGAGCGCTGGTCAGAGTCCGAGGAGCTGGCACGGCGGGCGGAGCGCTCAAAAGGGCACCAAGTGCGCCTGAACGGGTTGCTAGGCAGTGGACGGCGGCTACGCGGCAGCGATGTGCTCTATGTCGAGGAGCGCCTGGTACGTGCCGAAAACGATGAAGACATGCTGCGGCTCCAGCGCGAGAAGCTTCTGCGTGCCACAGCGCTGAGCAACGTGACCGTTGTTCTCTTCGAGCCGCCAGCGCTCCCAAAGGCAAACCTCACCCACCCGCGCCGCGACTTAGTTTTGTCCTGGATACCCACCGTGCTGACCTGGGCCTTCTGGCTCATTGTCGCGGGAGCTACCGGTTGGGTGGTGCGCTGGTGGCGGAGGCAGCAACGGGCTTGAGCAAGAAGCCACGCAGATCCTCGCCCACTTGCCCCTGCCCGACGATCTCGCCGCGCTGGTTGATGCCACGCGCAATCCGCAGCGACGGATCGAGTGGGAGGCGTTTCCCTTCTGGACTCCAGAGCGCAGCGTGCCCCTCGGCCTGTCCCACAATCGTCCCATCATCGGCGATGGACAGGGCGAGGGCATCGGTGCCAGGCAGAGCACGCATCCCGGTTTTTTCGCTCCAGACAAAGGCGACACGCTCGCCGGTTGCTGTCTCGCTCATCCCCACAACCTGCCCCGCACGATTAATCGCGGTCGCCTTACTGTGCCGACCTCCCAGCGTGCCCAGATCGCGGAGCTGCGTGCCGTCGTAGAGGAACGCGTGGGTCTCGGTGGGGCTCAGATCGGCCTTGCCCACCACCCAGCCTTGGGAATTCACGGCGGCGGCTTGGCTAGACGGCCCGCCCAGCGCTCCCAGCTCACGCACCTGTCCGCCCTCCCAGACCACCGCACGCGTCCCCACGCCGTTTCGCGAGCGAGCGCTCCCGATAATCAGCCCCGAGTCTGTCATGCCCACCGCGACGGTCTCCGGAAAGCCCGGAAGCCCCGGCAAGCTCTGCCGCGCCGCGCCCCGAAGCCACTGCGCCTGCCGTCCGCCGGGCTTTAGGCGGGAAAGCAACACTCCACCTGTCTCGCTTGCGGCAAAGGCAATGCTGCGCCCCTCCGAGAGCACTTGGGGCGTGCCGTCAGTCCAGAGTGTCGCCCGGCCCAGACCATCACGCCCGTTTGCCGCGCCCACCACCTGCCCCGAGTCCGTGATCGCGAAGGCATCGCTGTAGAGCCCACCCAGTGTGGGCAGATCAAGGCGCTGGTAGGAAATCGGAAGTAAGGATGCTTTCTTAGTTACAGGCGCTCGCTCGGCCAGCCGCCAGCCGGGGAGCAGCAGCGCTCCAGGCAAGAGCAGCGGCCAGATCGCCACACGTTTTTGCGGCACGACCAGTGTCTTTAAGCGACTCTGGAGCTGCGAGTAGACCGGCGAGGCCATCGCCAGTGTCCCCGGCGAAGAGCGTGTGAGCTTCAGCAAGAGCGCCCCGTACTCCCGCGCCGTCGCCCCCGTGGTCTGCCGCGCCAGCGCATCGCACGCCTCTTCCCGCGCCGTCGCCAGCATCCGCTCGGCTAGATAAACCGTCGGTAAGAACCAAAACACCACCCGCGCCGCCAGCGGCACCAGCGCCAGCCACGGGTCGCGGCGCGTCAGATGCGCCTGCTCATGCGCCAGTGCCAGCCGCTTCTCAGAGTCGCTGAGGCCCGTGGGAAGCACGATCACGGGACGAAACAGCCCCAACACCAGCGGCCCCATGCCCGGAACTTCCCACACATCAGATTGTGAACGATAGGTTCGCAGAACCGCGCAAATCCGAGCCGGGCCGTTCACGGCCCGGACAAAAGTAAAAAGCGCCCCGATGAGCCAAAAAAACTGAAAAAACGAGATCAAAAGCTTCCTGCCAGTGGGCTTTTTTTCTCGCTCATGCGTCAAAATCTTTGTCCCAGTGTCCCTCGGCGATTTTTCGAGGTTCCTGAGCGCTGGGAAAGAGGTCTTTTGCTTTGATGCGCTGGTCTGGGGCGATATTTCGAGGGCAATTTCTGTTGAAGGGAGGGTGTTTTGCTTTGGCGCAGGCAGCAGGGCCAGTGTCAGAGCCGGGATCAGCCCCAAGAGTAGCTTGGCCGGAACCGCCCACCAGAGCCAAAAGCGCACCGCGGCGGGAATCTTGGGAAAGCAGCGGCAAACGAGCGCGACGGCGAGCGCGAGCCCGGTTCCCCAGAGCGAGGCACTTAGAAGCCGCTCCCCCTCCATACGCTACTCCAGAGTCTCCAGGAGCGCCTTTAGCTTCGCCCGCTCCTCCACCGTCAGGCTCGCGCCGCCCTCCGCCAGATACGACACAAACGGCGAGACCGAGCCGCCCAGTGTGCGCTCGACAAAGCTCTGCACCAGCCCGCTCAGCAGCTCGGCTTTGGGGAGCACAGGCAGATAGGCCCAGTTCCCATCGCTGGTTTTCTCGCGGCTCAGGTGGCCTTTCTCCCGCAGGCGCTCCAGCATCGTCAGCACTGTCGTACGGGCAAGGCCACGCGGCTCGCCCCAAGACGCCACCGCCTCACGCACCGTCAGCGCCGCCTCCTGCTCCGCCACAAAGCGCAATAGCTCCGTCTCTTGCTCACCTAAAGTCACCGTCCCCGGTCGTCGTCCCATAAAGGCTAGATCTCCAGCTCGATGATCGTGACATCGTCGTTCTTGAGGGCTCCGCTGTCTCTTGTGCCTTTGAGCCAAGGGGCAAAGATAGTATCGCGGGGGAGAGTGTTCCAGGGCTTGCGCTTGCGCTCGAACTCTAAGAGAAACCACGCAGCGACGGCATCGGACATGGCGAAGAGGCGCACGGGCGCGGCGGGGAGCCGGGCGCTAAATCGGACGATCTCCGGGCGGTCTTTCAGGGCCGTAGGATCGGTTGCCACTAAGCCAGGATGCGAGTTGAACTGCTTGGACTTGGTGAGCGGAAAGGCGTAGTGGAGCGTGTCTTTGACGACGAGAAAAAGACAGACATCGCCGATAGCCCGTGCCGTGAGCTGGCGACTCTGGGGTTCCACTTCCAGCACCAGGAGCGATGCTTGCGAGCCCTGGGGAAGCTTCTCTTGTGCGTACCAGGAAGTCGCGCCGGTGCCCACACTGCTTTTCCAGCGTGCTCCCAGCTCGCTCACCTGTGTCCAGAATGCCTCATCGTCATCGGGGAAGGCCTGATCGCGGGCAAACTCTGCAACGAGAAGCTGTGCCCACTCGCGGGCATAGACCGCCGCCGAGGCGCCATCGGCCACAGCCAGCACCGGGCGCGTCTCCGAGAGTGCCCAAGCATCCTCGTACTGCTCGTCGGAGTTGCCGTCCTTGGGAGCCGTGAGCGCCCGAATCAGCTTCATGTAGCGCTCTCCTCGTCTTCGGGCTGAGTATTCATCACCGCACTCCTGACTTTCAGAACCAACAAAGTATCTTCCTGCCCATCCCCATCTTCATCCGCCAGCTCATACAAAATCTGCCATCCATTGCCAATACGGTAGCGGATCACATAGATTATGCGCTCTCCAAAATCAGACGACTCAGGAGCAATGTTGTACCATCCCGGCAAAGAAGAACGCAGCATTGCTTCGTCTTGGACACTTTTTTGAAGTCCGGCTAACCATCGCTCGGCATACTCAAAGCTTACCTGTCTTTGCAAAAAAAGATACGTGTCTTCAATCTGTGCCTCTGCGATCTCACCGTACTCAATCGCCAGAGAAGAGCTCACGGTTTCTCCTGAGCGAGCTTAGCACGACGGATGCGGGCAAAAACCTCCGCTTCGGGGCTCTTTCTCCCCTGGTCACAAGCCTCCAGAGACTTCCGCAAGATCTCAATCTCCGCTTGCTTCTGGTCAGAAGACAGAGAGGCCCACCATGCCTGCTCCTCAGCTTGTGTTTTCTCGTGGCCCTCCAGAGAGTCTAAGGCGGTCGAAATGGCGGCAAGGGCGAACTGTTCGGCGTTCCCTCCTCGATGAATGACTCTCTCCAACCGATTTTGGAGACTCTCAGGAAGCTCAAGCGTAAGAGACATCGTTCAATACCTTTCCTCTCGTCTTCTAGCGCAGGTCCGCCGTTCGGGTGCCGATATCGAGGAACTGCACCAGGGAGCGCAGGTCGGCGTTGAAGGCGAAGCCGCGCGAGTTTTCGCTGGTGGCAAATCCTTCGCGCTTGGCCTCGTCACGGAGCTTGGGCGGGAGCACGCTGCTGATCTCAAAGAGCATCTGCGCGTACTCGTCGGGCAGGCCAATCTGTGAGTCCGGGAACTCCACGGGGCGCTTGGCGGCTCCGGAGATATGGATATTGAAAAAGAGCGCCTTGCCATCGTTGGTGCCGAGGTTTTTAAGCTTGTCCGCAGCCGGGCGCGGGCTACCATCGGTGGGCTCGCCATCGGAGATATTGATGATGCTGGGCGGATACGAGAGCGGGTAGAGCTCGGTCCAGGCTTTCACGATCTGGTTGGCCTCTTCCACAGCGGCGACCATCGGGGTATTGCCATTGGCCATGGGCTCGAACCAGACCGGGAAGCGCACCTGACGCTCGATCAGCCCGCCCGTGCCATCGTCTTCTTTGCGTGCCCGCGTCTCGACTCGCAGCGGGTTATCGGCGACTTCTGAGATCGGGACAAACTGTCGCCCGGCAAGCTGCGCTCCGAAGCCCGTTCGCACCGCGCCGCCGTAGCCAATCACCGCAATCTGGAAGTAGTCGCGGACGTCCTCGCCTTTGGCGCAGCGCAGCACCAGAGTCGCGATCAGGCGGTTGACAGCATCGGCCACCGCATCGCACTTGCGCTTACCTGAGTCCATCCCGTACGGATCGTCCATCGAGCCCGACTGATCAATAAGAAAGCAAAACGCCGTCGGCTTGGCCCGACTGATCTCAGCTGTATAAGGCATGCAAAAATTATACCTCACCTAAGGGGCTCGGTCGCCGCAAAATTCGGGTAGCCTGATGCCATGACCTTGCCCTGGAACTATCCCGAGTTTGCCCATGACTTAGGAGGAACGATTTTATTTGTCTACGGCGCTCTGATTGCCCAAGAGCCACTTCTCCATGAGCCGAAACCTCGCTGGAAAGAGACTTTTTTGTTCTGGGCACGGGCAGGAGCGGCAATCGTCCTCACGGCAGCTCTGGCGGAGCTAGGCAAGCGGGTACAAGTCTGGCCGGGCCACCCGACCTTTCCCAGCGGCCACATGGCCCAAGCCGCAGCGCTTTGTGTCAGCTTAGTTCGCCTACGAGGCAGGCGCTGGGCCTGGCTGGCCGTGCCACTGCTTCCTGCGATGGCCTGGGCACTCTGGGCCTCCCATGCCCACGACCTCCCCGAGATTTTGGGCGGCTTGGTTCTGGGCACATTCGTGGGATGGCTGACAGCACTTCGTTTTAGCAGGGAGACAGCAACGCCATCGCGAACCTAATCTCATGAAGTTTGACTACGACGTGATCGTGATTGGCTCCGGCGCGGGCGGCGGGGTGACAGCGGGCTTGCTTGCCGAAGCAGGACGGCGGGTGCTGCTCTTAGAGCGCGGCGGCGAGCCGAGCTTTGAGGAAGTGGGGCGGGA
>JAPLCP010000027.1 GCA_026392155.1 Armatimonadota bacterium
TGTTCTCACCGCCGCGCTCCTCTTTGCCGCCGCCGATGTCTGGCAAACACGGCTCCAAGCACAAGGGACGCTCCACATTCCCTACCCGATCTTTCTGGCTCTCCCCTATGTCCTCACCCTCCTCGCTCTCGCAATTCGCGGAGCCAAAGTCAAGCCCCCCGCCCACCTGGGTGAGCCCTTCGAGCAAGGATAAGCTTCACGCACCGACGGATACAGCCTCATACCCCCTCGTGATCCCTATCGTCCCAATGGAAAAGTTTCCTATAACGGTGTTGTGCTCCTCCTGCTGAGCGCCCTTGTGTGGGGTACCGTCATTGGCCGGCTTGCGACATGCGCCTCTCTACCGCCGGGGCAGCCGCTGGTACACCCAAGACCGGTAGCCTCAGACCGAACGGTGCTACGGCGACTGGTAGCGGGTGGTGCGGTTGTAGGTGGCGACTTCCTCGGGGGGGACGATGCGTGCCTCGGGGAGGGTGGTATTGAGAAAGCCTACGAGCAGACGGTAGGGCGCGGGGGGCTGGTTGGGGGTGAAGGTGCCCGCCCCAAACGCGGTCCCATCGGCGAGCAGGCGGACGCGGCTCCACTGGCCGGTTGCGGGAGAGAGCTCCAGGGTCCCTTCCAGAGTCCCGGAGTAGCCACGGTTGCCCCGCGCTGTCTTGAGCACAAAGCGCCCCGAGAGCGCCAGTTGGGTTGGCGAGAGAATCTTTGCCGTGAGTTGAGCAGTGCGCACCTCCGATGCCTCCCACATATTGGGCGTCCCGCGCACATCATCCACCAGATGAAAGCGTGCGATGCGGCGCACCAGAGTTGGTGGCAGGGCAAAGACGCTGCCGCGTGCGCCCTGGGCCGCGCGTGCGATCGCTTTTTGCTCGTCGGCATAGACCCAGCAGAAGTCCCGCCCGACTCCGTTGTTGAGGATCGAGCAGGTATTGGGCGGCGCGGGGATGCGAGCGAAGACCTGGAGAACCTGGGCCGTTGGCGGCGGGGTGATACTAAACGCGGCGGCTTTCTCCTCGGCGGTGACAGTCACAGGACGTGGGGGTTGGGCACGAAAGCGCTGGAGCCCAAGGTCCATCAGGCGGCTGATATCGGCGGGCTCGTGGTCGTTGGTAAAGCCGTAGGGTGTCCCATCGGCCCCCACGATATACATCCCTTGCGGGTCGTTGCTCTGGGTCATCTGGCGGTTGAGATCCAGCTCGGCGCTCCCGGGCTTCTGCCCACTGAGCTTGCTCCCACTGCGGGTGCTGAGCTGAGCCGCCATCGTGCGCTTCACCAGCGCGAGGAACCACTTCTGCGCCAGCGAGCGGTGCCACTGTAGGTCCTGGGTGTTGGCGCTCACCGCCACGAACTCATTCTTCAAGCGCTTCTGGAGCGCCTCACTCTCGAAGGACCGCCGGCCCCTCTGCCCGTTGTTTCAGGTACAGCCCTGCGGGTTGCCCACCATGATCCAGAGAAAGACCGGACGGCCCAGGCGCTGGGCTTCGTCGCGCGCCGCCATCAGGTTGGTCCGCCAGCCCACCGCGCGCCATTTCTCCTCGACAGAGCGTGGTAGCACCAGCTCAAAGCGGCTCTCAAAGGTCTCGGTGTGAGGCATGGAAACATTATAGCGCACCGGAAATATCTTTTCGGTGGGAACTTTCTTTTTAGATTTAATGTCTTTTTATTCGGAAGATACTTGACAACAACACACTCAAGTTATATACTTATCCTGGCAATAATTCTTCTCAGAGGAACTTAAACACTATGGCAAAAACAGTTGGTATTGACCTGGGGACCACAAACTCGGTCGTGGCAGTGATGGAAGGTGGAGAGCCCACCGTGATTGTAAACTCGGAAGGCGCACGAATTCCCGCCAAGCGCCAGTCGGTGGTGAACCCGGATCGGACGATTGTCTCGATCAAGCGGCACATGGGCACCAGCCACCGCACCACCATTGATGGCAAGGGCTACTCGCCCGAGGAGATCTCCGCAAAGATTCTCCAGAAGCTCAAGGCCGATGCGGAAGCGTATCTCGGTGAGCCCGTGACAGCAGCCGTGATCACCGTTCCTGCCTACTTCAACGATGCCCAGCGCCAGGCGACCAAGGACGCCGGGGAGATCGCGGGCATGAAAGTCCTGCGCATCATCAACGAGCCCACCGCCGCCGCCCTTGCCTACGGCATGGACAAAGAGGCCAACGAGACGATTCTTGTCTACGACCTAGGTGGTGGAACGTTCGATGTCTCGATTCTTGAAGTGGGCGACGGTGTCTTTGAAGTGAAGTCTACCAGTGGCGACACGCACCTGGGTGGCGATGACTTCGACTCTCGCGTCATGGACTGGCTCGCCAGTGAGTTCCAAAAAGAGCAGGGCATTGATCTTAAGAAAGACAAGCAGGCTCTCCAGCGACTGCGTGAGGCCGCCGAGAAGGCTAAGATCGAGCTTTCGAGCGTGGTAACCACCAATATCAACCTGCCCTTTATCACGGCAGATGCCGAAGGTCCCAAGCACCTTGATCTCACGCTCACCCGTGCGAAGTTCGATGATCTGACGAAAGACCTCGTGGACCGCACGACCAAGAGTGTTCAGCAGGCGCTCACCGATGCGAAGCTCAAGATTGAAGAGATTGACGAAGTGATCATGGTGGGTGGCTCGACCCGTATCCCCGCGATCCAAGACCTGGTGCGCTCGCTCACCAATAAAGAGCCCAATAGATCGGTGAACCCGGATGAGGTCGTGGCGGTGGGTGCTGCGATCCAGGCGGGTGTCCTGGGCGGCGAGGTCAAAGACGTTGTCCTGCTCGATGTCACCCCGCTCTCGCTGGGAATCGAGACCCTAGGCGGCGTGATGACCAAGCTGATCGAGCGCAACACGACGATCCCCACCCGCAAGTCGGAGATCTTCTCGACGGCAGCCGATGGCCAGACCGATGTTCACGTGAAGGTGTATCAGGGCGAGCGCGAGATCGCGGCGCACAACAAGAACCTGGGCGACTTCCAGCTCTCAGGCCTACCACCCGCACCGCGTGGCGTGCCCAAGATCGAGGTCACCTTCGACATTGACGCCAACGGTATTCTCAATGTCTCCGCCAAGGACCAAGGCACGGGCCGCGAGCAGCGCATCACCGTGAGTGGCTCGTCGAACCTGAACAAGGACGAAGTGGATCGCATGGTCAAAGAGGCTGCCGCCAACGCCGAGTCCGACAAGAAGGCCAAGGAAGCTGCCGAGCGCCGCAACAAGGCCGATCAGCTTATCTACGCCACCGAGCGCACCCTCGCCGATCTGGGCGACAAGGCGACTCCGAGCGAGAAAGAGGACCTGGAAGCCAAGATCGCTGCCGTCCGCCAGGCATCCGAAGAGGATAATGAGGATCGGTTCAATGCCGCCCTCAACGATCTCCAGACCGCCAGCTACGGCATGAGCGAGCGTCTCTACCAGCAGGCCGCCGCCAGCGCCGAGCCCGGCGAGGAAGTCCACGTCGATCCCGACAAGACCCAGATGGGTGGCGACGATGTGATTGACGCGGAGTTTAAAGAGAGCGAGAAGTAGCTCCCCCGTTAGAGTCCCGCCGTTCTCATCGGCGGGACGAGTGAAGAGAATTGGAGAGACACACAAAAACACACCATTTGGTTTTAGATCACAGTTTGGTTTGAGTTAAGGAGAAAAATAAAATGAGTATCGTTCGTTATGATAACCCTGTTCGCACGTTTGACAAGCTGTTTTACTTTGACCCACTAACCGAGTTCGCACGCGCCTTTGGACAGCCTGTCTCCCACAATACGGCCCCGACAGCTTGGACTCCTGCCGTGGATGTGGCGGAGACCGAGGAGGCGATTGTCCTCCATGTGGAGCTGCCTGGCATGAAGCAGGAAGAGATTGATATCGAGCTGACCGGCGACACGCTCACCCTGCGCGGTGAGCGCAAGGCAACCACCGAGGGCTTCGCGCGGATTGAGCGGCGCTCGGGGAAGTTCGCCCGTAGCTTCACGCTGGCCACGCCGGTTCAGAACGAAAAAGTGAGTGCAGCCTACCGCAACGGCGTTTTAGAGATCACCCTCCCTAAATCTGAGGAGACCAAGCCGCGCAAGATCGCGGTAACCGCTGAGGCATAAGTAAGCCGCGCCCCCCGTGCCGTGCGCGGGGGGCAAAAAAATACCTCGCACTTGATAGTAGTGCACTAAGGTGGATTGAGTATGGGACCGAGCTATAAAGACTACTATGCCACACTAGGTGTCAGCAAAACCGCGACGGAGAAAGAGATCAAGGCCGCCTACCGTAAGCTCGCCCGCAAGCACCATCCCGATGTGAACCCTAATAACAAAGGCGCCGAGGACAAGTTCAAGGAGATCAGCGAAGCCCATGAAGTTCTGGGGGACGCGGAGAAGCGCAAAAAATACGATCAGTACGGCGACCAATGGAAGGCCTACTCTCAAGGCGGCTTCCCCACAGGGGGCCCTAGCGGTGGCGCGGGCGGCTTCCCCGGCGGGCAACGCATGGACTTCGGAGGTGGCTTCCCCGGTGATCTCTCCGATCTCTTCGGGACACTTTTCGCCGAGCAGTTCCGTCAAGGGGGCACACCTGGTGGGCAACAACGAGGGCGAACCACCGTCAACTTTGGCGGCGATCCTTTTGGAGCCCCGCCGCCTGCCAGCCGTGATCTGGAGTCCGAGCTGCGCCTGACACTCGAAGAAATCTATAATGGCGGCACCAAGGGCATCTCGATTCAAGTGCCCACGGGACGCTACGACTTAGATCGGGGCGGGCGAAGCACAGAGCTACGGCGGGTGGATGTTAAAATTCCCGCCGGAGTCGGGGAGGGGCAGAAGATCCGTCTTGCAGGCCAAGGGGTCAATGGCGGCGATGTGATTCTTACCATCCGGCTTCTGGCAAATAGCACTTTTGAGCGCAAGGGCGATGATTTAATTGTTGATGTTCCGGTTCCCTACACCACGGCGGCCCTTGGGGGAGAGATGACGGTTCCGACGATCACGGGCAAGACACTCACCGTCAAGCTTCCCGCAGGAACTCAGAGTGGGCAGCAGCTCCGCCTCACGGGCAAGGGCATGCCCAAGCTAAAAGAAACCGGGCACGGCGATCTCTACGCACGCGTTAGGATCACGGTTCCCAAAGTACTCTCCGAGCGTGAGAGGACGCTTCTCACGGAGCTTGCAGGAGCCGTCTCATGAGGCGCACCGACGAGCCGCTCTACACGATCTCCATCGCGGCGCGTCTGGTACGAATCGAGAAACCCGAAGAGCCCGCCATTCACCCTCAGACCCTGCGGATGTACGAGCGCCTCGGGCTAGTAACTCCCACCCGTGTGGGGAAGAACCGGCTGTACTCCGAAAAAGACATTGAGCGCGTCCGCCAGATCCAGCGCCTGACCCAAGAAATGGGAGTTAACTTAGCTGGGGTCGAGGTCATCCTCGGGCTTTTAGAGCAGATGGAAGAGCTACAAGCAGAAGTCGAGCGGCTACAGAGTATCACCTCTCCCACCCCAGCTTCGGCGACGAAGCCGCATTGAGATGAAGCAGAGCAATACATGGATACAGTCCTTGAAAAAATCCGCCAAATAGCAGAAGAACGTATCGCCAAGATCGAGCAAAATAGAGAAGAGTAACCCACCACAACCCTCCCCTAACTCTCCTCCCTTGCCTTTAGGTGAGAGAGGGGTGGCTGAGGCCGCGAAGCGGCATGTCAATGCGGCTTCGCCGCCGAAGCCGGGGTGGGAGAGGTGATCGGGAGGCACAAAGATGTTAGAGAACTACACAGAGCGGGCAAAAGACGTCATCTCAGCGAGCCAGGATATCCTGCGCCGCTACAAACAAAACCAGCTCGATACAGAGCATATTCTTCTGGCGCTTTTAGAGCAAGAAGATGGCCTTGTCGGGCAGATTCTGGCCCGAATTGGGGCGGATGAGCGCAGTATTATTCGGCGTTTGGAAGAAGAGCTGGCACGGATTCCTAAGGCGTATGTGGCGGAAAAAAGTGCCGCCGACCAGATCTTTATCACGCCCCGTGCCAAGCGCACGCTGGACTATGCAGAGAGCGAGTCCAGCCGCCTGAAAGATAAGTTTGTCGGGGTAGAGCACTTGCTACTTGGGGCGCTCAAAACCGACGACTCCCCTGCCGCTCGTATTTTAGTGGCCTCACATGTCGACGAGGAGCGTATCTACCGCGCCCTCCAGCAGATCCGGGGCAACCAGCGCGCCGACAATGAGCCCACGGACAGCAAGTACCCGATGCTCCAGAAGTTCTCGCGGGATCTGACAGCGCTGGCTCGCGAGGGCAAGCTGGATCCCGTGATCGGGCGCGACGATGAAGTGCGGCGGGTGATTCAGATTCTCTCGCGGCGCACGAAAAACAACCCCGTCGTAATTGGTGACCCTGGTGTCGGCAAGACCGCCATTGTGGAAGGGCTCGCCCAGATGATCGTCGCGGGGTCGGTGCCCGAGAACCTGCGGGGCCGCCAGCTTCTCTCCATTGACCTGGGCGCGATGGTGGCGGGCAGCAAGTTTCGTGGCGAGTTCGAGGAGCGACTTAAAGGCGTGATGGACGAGCTCCAGAAGGCCGCCGGGCAGTTTGTGGTCTTTATTGACGAGCTACACACGGTTGTCGGAGCCGGAGCCGCCGAGGGCGCGATGGATGCCAGTAATCTTCTCAAGCCCGCGCTAGCCCGAGGTGAGCTGCAGTGCATTGGAGCCACCACGCTGGATGAGTACCGAAAAAACATCGAAAAAGACGCCGCGCTAGAGCGACGCTTCCAGACGGTGTTTGTGGGGGAGCCCACGATCGAGGACACGATTGGGATTCTTAAAGGCCTCCGGGAGCGCTACGAGAAGCACCACAAGGTCAAGATCACCGATAAAGCGATCGAGGCGGCGGCCCAGCTCTCGGCGCGCTACGTGACGGAGCGCTTTCTGCCCGATAAGGCCATTGACCTCATTGACGAAGCCGGAGCCGCCGTGCGCATGAACCTCTCCGAGATGCCTGAGGAGCTGCGTGAGCAAGAGGCAGACTTAGAGCGCCTGGTGGAAGAGGGCCTTGCCGCCGCCGAGGCCCGCGACTATGCCCGCGCTGCGGAGCTTCAAAAAGAAGAGAAGCTGCTGCGTGAGGAGCATATCAAAGCCCGCGTGGAGTGGGAGCAGACCACGGGCCACGATGCGGTTGTGGATGAGAACGATATCGCCCAGATCGTCGCACGAATCACGGGTGTGCCGATGAGCCGTATGTTCGAGGGGGAGGCCAGCAAGCTCCTCCAGCTCGAAGCCACGCTCCACGACCGGGTGATCGGGCAAGATCGCGCCATTGCCGCCGTGAGCGAGGCCATTCGCCGCAGCCGCGCGGGCCTCGCCGACCCGCGCCGCCCGATTGGCTCGTTTCTCTTTCTCGGCCCGACGGGTGTGGGAAAGACCGAGCTGGCCAAAGCGCTCGCGGAGTTTCTCTTCGACGATGAAGCCGCCTTGGTGCGCATTGACATGTCCGAGTACATGGAGAAGCACGCCGTTGCGCGGCTGATTGGTGCGCCGCCCGGCTACGTGGGCTACGAAGAGGGTGGTCAGCTCACCGAGGCCGTGCGCCGCCGTCCCTATCGCGTGATCTTGCTTGACGAGATCGAGAAAGCGCATCCGGAGGTCTTCAACGTACTCCTCCAGCTCCTCGATGATGGTCGCCTCACGGATGGCCAGGGGCGCGTGGTGAACTTCAAAAACACGGTCGTGCTGATGACATCAAACATCGGTGCCGTGCAGATTCAGGAAGCCTCGGCAGCAGGGCGCGACCCCGAGCCGGTGGCCCTCGCGGAAGTCCGCAACTATCTCCGGCCCGAGCTGCTCAACCGCATTGACGAGGTCATTGTCTTCCGGGCGCTGACCCGCCCTCAGCTCGCCCGTATTGTGGATTTGCTCCTGCAACGCACGGAAAAAGCCCTCGGGGATCGCCAGCTCAAGTTCAAGATCTCCGACGCCGCCAAAGCGCTCCTTGCGGAGCAAGGCTACGACCCACTCTATGGAGCCCGGCCCCTGCGCCGCGTCATCCAGCGCGTGCTCGAAAACCCGCTCAGCTCCGCCATTCTCCGGGGGGAGTTTGGCGAGGGCGACACGATCACGGCAGATGTGGATGGCAATGGTGGTCTAGCGCTGACAAAGTAGCCCTCTTACTGAGCGCCGACAACTCGGTGTGGGACGTAGGGCTCTTCGAGGTAGGCAACCTCTTCAGAGGTGAGCTTTATCTCAAGAGCCCCGACAGCGTCCTCAAGGTGGCTGAGCTTGGTCGCGCCGACAATCGGTGCGGCCACAGGCTCTTTCTGCAGGAGCCAGGCGAGCGCGATCTGGACGCGAGAAGCCCCACGCTTCTGCGCAAGCTCCGCCACCCGCCCCACAATCTGCTGGTCTGTCTCCGTGCTCGCGTCGTACTTCCACCGCTGGATCTGATCGGTTTCGGCGCGAAGGGTTCCTTCCGTGGGTTGGTCACGTGTCAGCCGCCCCGATGCGAGTGGGCTGTAGGGAATCACGCCGATCTTCTGGTCGCGGCAGAGCGGCAGCATCTCGCGCTCCTCCTCGCGGTAGATCAGGTTCAGGTGGTTCTGCATTGAGACAAAGCGTGTCCCGCCCTGCTTCTCCGCCACAAACTGCGCCTTCTGAAACTGCCACGCAAACATGGCAGACGCCCCGATATAGCGGACTTTCCCCGCCCGCACAATATCATGGAGCGCCTCCATTGTCTCCTCAATCGGGGTCTGGTAGTCCCAGCGGTGGATCTGGTAGAGATCGACATAGTCCGTGCCAAGGCGCGTCAAGCTCTTGTCGATCTCGCTGAGGATCGCCTTGCGGGAGAGCCCACCGCCGTTGGGTCCCTCCGCCATCTTGCCCCAGACCTTGGTCGCCAAGACAATCTCATCGCGGTTGGCAAAGTCCTTCAGTGCACGGCCCGTGATCTCCTCGCTTGCCCCAATCGAGTAGATATTGGCGGTGTCGAAAAAGTTGATACCAAGCTCAAGAGCTTTTTGGATCACAGGACGGCTTTCGGCCTCACCCAGCACCCACTTATGTGTCCAGCGCTCCGCATCGCCAAAGCCCATGCACCCCAGGCAGATGCGCGACACATCCATTCCTGTGTTTCCTAGTTTTGTAAATTCCATCGTTAGCTTTCTTTCTTATACTGCTCGTCGGTGACGTGCTCTAGCCACTCCACGACCTTGCCGTCGAGCTTCTCTTGAATAGCGATATGGGTCATCGCTGTTGTCGCCGTGGCCCCGTGCCAGTGTTTCTCGCCCGGCGCGAACCAGACCACATCGCCCGGTCGTATCTCCTCAATGGGCCCACCCGCGCGCTGGGCCAGACCATAGCCTGCTGTCACGATCAGTGTCTGGCCCAGCGGATGGGTATGCCACGCCGTCCGAGCCCCCGGCTCAAACGTCACACTCGCACCGACCACGCGTGCCGGTTCGGGGGCCGTAAACAGTGGGTCAACCCGGACAACTCCGGTAAACCACTCGGCAGGCCCCTTGCCCGATGGCTGCGAGCCATTCCTCTTGATTTCCATTGGCGATAACTCCACGCTTTCTCAAATCTTCTATCGTTGTGACTCCATTCTATGGTGTCCAGAAGGCTTAGTGATAGAACATTCCTCGGAGATCCTTGGCTAATCCTACAGACTTGTTGGAAAAGACGGCGCGGCCGAGATTGGCGCGTTATGATGGCATAGAAAGCCAATTCTATGAAGACATACCAAGAAGGTTTACAGAACGAGCTTGTCGAGCGCATCGGGCGAGCAGTTCCGGATGTGGGGCGTTTTGAGGTGATCAAGGGCCTACATCTCAACCGGGCACAGGAGATGACCGGCCCCGTTCACAGCGTGACATACCCATCGTTTTGTGTGATCGCCCAAGGTGCTAAGGAGATTCATCTTGGGGAGGAGCGCTATCGCTACGATCCTTACCACTACTTACTGGCCACGGTTGAGCTCCCCGCTGTAAGCCAGCTCGTCGAGGCATCCCCAGAGCAGCCCTATCTGAGCTTACGTCTTGACCTTGACCCCGCTCTCGTTGCCTCGGTTATGCTCGAAGTGGGGCTCCCAGCACCACGTAGAGAGACAGCAAGTGTGCGTGCACTCGATGTTAGTCCCCTCGACACAAGCCTCTTAGATGCCACCGTTCGCCTCGTGCGACTTGCCGAAGCTCCTCCGACCGAAGTGCGCGTCTTGCTGCCACTCATCACCCGGGAAATTATCTTCCGGCTTCTCATCGGCGAGCAGAGCGCACGCCTGCGACATATCGCGGTGCTCGGGGGACAGACCGATCGGATCGCCCGTGCCATCCAGCGACTGCGTACGGATTTTGACAAGCCTCTTCGGATCGAGAGCCTCGCGCAGGAGCTAGGAATGAGTGCGTCGGGGTTTCATGAGCACTTCAAGGCCGTCACCGCCATGAGCCCGCTCCAGTTCCAGAAACAGCTCCGCCTTCAAGAGGCCCGTCGGCTACTGCTGGGGGAAGACATCGATGCAACCACCGCCGCCTACCGCGTAGGCTACGAGGACGCGTCGCACTTTAGCCGGGAGTACAAGCGCCTGTTCGGCAATCCCCCCATGCGCGATGTCGAGCTCCTACGTGCTTCAGGCTAACCATAAAAGTATCCGACTAAGCGGCTTGACGTCGTGTACGGATCAGCTCCAGGAGCTGGGTGATCTCACGGGGTTTCTGGGGGCGGGCGTAGAGAAATCCCTGGCCGTAGTCGCAGCTTAGAAACTCCAGGCAGTCTTCTTGGGACTTGGTCTCGATGCCCTCACAGACGATCGTCAGGTGAAGTGACTTGGCAAGATGCACCATCGCCGCCACAATGGCCTCGTCTTCGGTACTCTCTCCTAGGCGCTTCACAAAGGAGCGATCTATCTTGAGGGTATCAATAGGCATGTCTCGCAGGTGTGTCATGGAAGAGTAGCCCACGCCAAAGTCATCGAGGGCAAGCCGAACGCCTAGCTCTTTGAGCTTATGCAAGAGAGCAATCGTTTTCTTGGGATTCTCCACCATTAGAGTCTCAGTCACTTCTAGCCGAATCAGCCCAGGCGAGACACCAGTCTCTAAAAGTACCTGCTTCATCAGCCCCACAAAGCCCTCGTGCTGCAGCTGCCGTAGCGAGAGATTAACCCCTACCGGGAAGTTCCACGCTTTCGCTTGCTGGCACGCCGTGTGCAGGATCCACTTGCCCATCGGAACAATTAAGCCCGTCTCTTCAGCAAGTGCGATAAAGCGATCTGGAGAGGTCAGCCCGTGCCGAGGGTGGTTCCAGCGCACCAGAGCCTCCACCTCACAAAACGCGTTATCACAGAGCCGATAGATGGGCTGGAAGTAAAGACAAAGCTCATCGTCTCTTGAGAGTGCCTGCCGTAGCTCCGACTCCAGCTCCATGCGCGAGCGTGCCAGCTCGTTCATCTCCGGATCGAAGGCAATGTAGTGTGCCTTGCCCCGTTTCTTCGCACGGTACATCGCAATATCCGCATGTTTCACCAGATCGAGTGCGGAGACGTCTCCTTGTCGGCTAAAGGCGATTCCTAGGCTAAAGCTGCTGAAAAGCTCTTGCCCCTGGAGGATCAGCGGCTCCTCCAGTGCGCGGCAGAGCTGATCGGCAAGAGTCAGGGCAGTCTCATCAGAGTTGAGATCCTCGATCAGAACCAGAAACTCATCCCCTCCGAGACGCGCGATCGTATCTCCAGGCCGAGCATGGGCTAGGAGCCGCTGCACGATCGCCTTCAGCAAGAGATCCCCCACCTCATGGCCCCAGCTATCGTTGACGACTTTAAAGTTATCCAGATCCAGAAAGAGTAGTGCAACCGTTGTCTGATTTTTCTGGGCCCGATCTGTGGCCTGGGTGAGCTGCTGTAACAAATAGGCACGGTTGGGAAGCCCGGTGAGAGTATCATGAAATGCCTGATGACGCATCTGCCTTTCGGACTCACGCAGGGCCTCTTCGGCACGCGCCAGAGTGTCTCGCGTGGTGACGAGCGCCTCAATCGTCACCTGCGCCTGGCCCGAGAGCTGGTTCACACTGCGAGCCAGCCTCCCCAGCTCATCTTTACTCTTGACCTCAAGAGGGCGGCGGCGCTTTGTTGTCGCTTCGAGCGCAAAGTCATGCCTACCCTCCGCCAGCGCGACGATTCCTTTTTCGAGACGCGTGATATCGCCCGCCCGAAGTGCCTCCAGGCGAAGAGAGACCTTGCGGAGGGTTCGCCCAATATGCTGGGTCAGCAAGATACTAAAGCCCATCGCGGTGACCAGCACCAAGGCGACAACTGCCAGCGCCCCCCACTTACGTCGCTCAAACCCCTCAATACGCACCTCCAGCAGTCGCTCTAGCAGCTGCGAGGTCTCTTCCGAAAAACGAAAGCTCACCGCCAGGCTCTGTGCTCCCTGCTCAAAGAGCTGCGCCCGCAGAATGGGGTCGGGAGCTGCGAGATAAAGGCTGAGAGTGTCTAAGAAGGCTTCTTGCTGGCGAACCTTTCCCCCAAAGCGCTCCCTCGTCGCCTGGGTGAGATTTCCTGCAGGGTTATTTTCATAAGCCGTCTGGAGCGAGTGGCGCTGGCTGGCAAGGCTCTCCCGAAGCAACCCTAGCTGCATGCGGAGCTTTTCCCGCCAGACCACCGCGCCCGATGGCTCCTTTAGCTCCACAAGCATCTCCGAAAGCAATGCTTGCTCCTCAGGCAGGCGCAGGAGCATCAGATCCATGAGGTAGTAGGAGTCCAAGTCGGGATCGAGAATCAGGTTTGAGGTATCCCCCACACGCCGGTTCAGCTGACTAACGGCCTGGATCAGCTCAGGGTACAGGGAGGCGACTTCTATACTCTGCTGAGAGAGCCGCTGTGCCAGGTTCTGGAAAACCCGCCGCTCCGCCGTAATCGCCAGAGCGTCCTGGTGCTGCGGAAAAATGCTCTCCAGCCTCTGGAGTCGTTTATAGATTTCCTGCTGGAGCGCTAGGTCTTTTGGCTTCATGCGCCCTTGGTAGACTTGTTGTGAGAGCTGAGAGAGAGGTCGCAAAAACTGAGCGCCTACGACTTCCTTTTGGGCAAAGGCGATCGCGATATTTTTCTCCGCAAATAACATCGCAAGTAGGAGAATCGCAACGGAGGCGAGAGCGAAGACAACCGCGCCAAGCTTAACCCCCACTCCAAAGCGAATTATGTTTCCTGGTTGCGGCACGCAGCACTCCTCCTCCATACATCATTTTTGGTTTAAGAGTACTTAATCTTTACCAAGGGAGAGTGACGGGATTTGAACCCGCGATTACCTGAGCCACAGTCAGGCGCGTTGACCACTTCGCCACACCCTCCAAAAAGCCGGAGGCGGGATTCGAACCCGCGATGCGCACAAGGCGCAGCAGCTTTGCAGGCTGCCGTCTTGAACCACTCGACCACTCCGGCAAACTCATTTTCTCTACTTGCAGGCCCGGCCTCGAACCGGGAAGTCTCCTGCTTCAAAGGCAGGCATGTTGCCCATTACACCACCTGCAACCATCCCAGTCCGCCGGTTGAAACCGGCGTCTGCAGTGGCACTGCGTGCCGCAAAGCCTGTTCCAGGCTACCCTGCTCGTTCCCCAGCCCGGCACGGGCTTCGCGGCGGAACGCCACTGCAAACGCCTAATTTCATTGGGCGCAGATGCCCCCCATGGGATTCGAACCCACACGGACATGGTTCTAAGCCATGCGCCTCTACCAATTGGGCTAAAGGGGCCTGTAGGGGGATTTCCCCCAAGCTCGTGGACCTGGAGTCGAACCAGGACTTTTCTGTTCCAGAGACAGACGTGTTGCCGATTACACCATCCACGAATATTTCTACCAAACACCAAACGGAGAGCAGCGGACTCGAACCGCACGCAGAGTTTTCGCCCTGCGCCCACTCGTTAGCACCGAGGTTCACACGCCTTCCGCAGGACTCGAACCCGCAACCGTTGGCTTCGTAGGCCACTGCTCTATCCAATTGAGCTACAAAGGCATCTTGCCCAGAAATCAGTTTGGCTACGAAGGTAGCCGTAGCCCTCTTAAGCCGCCGGATTTATCCGACGGCAACTCTCCCGGAGGGACTCGAACCCCCGACATCCGGTTTAACAGACCGGCGCTCTACCAACTGAGCTACAAGAGATTAACAGCGCCTGACGGGAATCGAACCCGCCTCTTCAGAGCGACAGTCTGAGATGTTAACCGCTACACCACAGGCGCAAAACACACATAGCCCCGGCGGGACTTGAACCCAGCATTGATGGCTTGAAAGACCGCTGTCATCACCTTTAGACCACGGGGCCACAAAAGAAAAAGCCCCCGGCGCTTATTTGCGCCGGGGGCCGTTTCGTCTGGGCTTGAGAGACTTGAGCTAGCTAGCTCGTTCTCCCTCGCTGGTCAAAACCGACTCCTGCAGGGCGCAGAGGCGCGAATCTTCACGATGATTGCGCTGGCAATTGGAGCTGCGCTGGCAATCACAGGAGAGACTCAGATGCAGTTGTCGGTTCTGTAAGCTCATGGTGCCTTCTCTATAGCCAAGCCAAAGCGACTTGCTAAAGACTCTTGGGAAGTTTTTTTGCCCAAATTTTTAAGAAGAGAAAAAGAGTGATGAGTGTGGCAGCAGGCTGGAGAATCAATAGGGAAAGGTTAGACCGAAACAGCTGGCTAGGAATGTTTGAAGGCACTGCCTGGTGTTGAAGAACAAGAGTGACAAAATAAAACAGCGTCATCCCGAGTAGGGCAAAACCGATCTTGAATCCCAGCCAGTAGAGCACACCACGTAGAGCGGCGCGCGGATGCCATAGGGCGGCACAGAGCGTTGCGAGCGTCGCACTCAGCACGGAGATGACAACCAAGCCCGGGGAGATCCAAAGAGCCTTTTGGGGAATAACAAGGCGCAGAAAAGAGGTCAGAAGTGCCTCCACCGCAATGTAGACCAGCACCACCTGCCAGATGGGCGAGAGTCGGACGGGAACCTGTGGCAACAGGGCATACTCTTGTCCCACAGCTCGTACGGCCCGTCGCTGTGCCTCCGCTTCGCTGGCTCCTAGCTTTTGTTCCGTCGCAGTCAGCACTTCCAATCGGGCGGCAATCTGCTCGTGCCGCTGCTGACGCTCAGGCGCAGGTAGGTGGCTACACTCTTTGTCCACTGCCTGCAAAAATCGCTCGACGAAGTTGCTCATACGAGCCTCCGTCGCCAGCCGATTGAATGGCCCTCTTGGAGCGCTCCTGATGTGATAAAGCTAAAAAGGATGGCCCAAGGATAGTGGCTAGGCGCGGGTGCAAAGCTCCGTTTCGTCAGAATGCCGTACTCCAGCGCAAGGTAAAACTGAAGCCGATACTGAAGCTCACTCACAAGAGAAAACGTCAGCAGGGTCGCACTCACCAGCAACAGAGGAAGGAGCGTATTTCCCGGTGAGAGACGGCGCAGGAGTGCCCCGGAGACGAAAAAGGCGAGAACTTGATCTAGGAGAGTAAAAACAGCTTGGGTGTAAAAAACCTTACCGAAGAGAGAGAGATATGGGTGCGTTCCATCCAGTGTCAGGAATGTGGCTACCGTCTCCAGTAGCATTAGGCAGAAGAGCTGAGCGCCCCAGTAGATCGCGGCCACCCCAGATAGATGCAGCCAGCGCTTTCGTAGCGCCATGCGGTTTAACTGAGGAGCAATCGCGCTGACCTCACCAAACTGTGCAATTGCTTGTGCCTCTGCTTCCTCACGACTGCTCCCCCCCTCTTCAAAAGGCAGAATCAAGCTCTCAAGATGCGCCCTTGTCTCATCGACTTGCTCCAAGCGCTCGTGGATGGGGAGGGCCTGAAGCTGCTCAGACAGCTCGTCTAAATACGTTTCAAGTGGGCTGTTCATTGATTTTCCCTCCGACAATCGCACCAAATGCGGCGGCATATTTTTGCCAGGCCGCGACACGCCGTGCACACTCCGCTTGCCCCGTTTCGGTGAGGCGGTAGACCTTGCGCGCCGGCCCCGAGACCGGGTGCTCCCACAGGCTCTCGATAAACTCTTCGCTCTCTAGCTGGCGCAGTGCCGGATAGAGAGTTCCCTCCCGCGCGGTCAGCATCCCCTCGCTGCGGGCCTCGATAGACCGCGCAACGGCATATCCATGACGTGGACCGTCGTTGAGCACCGCCAGAATCAGGGTCGGCAGGTCGTTTTTTGGTAGCTCTCGGCTCATGTTTCTGACTATACATCGGAATTAGAGGTATATCAATATCATCCCTAAATATTTTTCCCGACCGTAACCGCACGCCACTCACCCCCGTCTTCTCTGGAGATGACACAGCAACAAAAACAGCCTGGCTTCGTTCGTTCCTCACATCGCCGATGGTGCAGGTTGCGGGATGAGTTCAGGCTCACGGAGGATTAGCGGAGAGAAGCGTCGAAGGGGACGGTATGGAATTTAATCGTATTCAAGGGGCCAACAACCGGATCGTGCTGGGGTTGATTGGCTGTGGTGGTATGGGCGCGGCCAATATGCGCAATTTAATGGGCAAAGACGGCGTCGAGGTCGCGGCGCTCTGTGATGTGGACACGTCGCGGATGGGTGGCGATATCGCCGATGTCGAGAAGAAGTACGGGCGCAAGCCGGAAATCTTCCGGGACTACCGCAAGATGCTGGAGCGCAAGGACATTGACGCGATTATTGTCGGGACGCCGGACCACTGGCACGCGCTGAATCTGATTCACACGGTCGAGGCGGGCAAAGACGCCTACTGCGAGAAGCCGATCTCCCATAACCTGGTCGAGGCGCGGACGATGGCTAAGGCGGTGGCCTACCACAAGAAGATCGTGCAGGTCGGGACATGGCAGCGCAGTGGGAAAGAGTTCACCGACGCGATCTCTTTCGTGCGCAACAACAAGCTCGGCAGCAAGATCGTTCTGGTGCGGGCGTGGCGCACGGATGGCTCGACGGTGGGCAACGACAAGCCCTCCGCGCCTCCCGCTTCTCTGGACTACAACATGTGGATCGGCCCGGCGGCGATGGTGCCCTACGCGCCCAACCATGTCCACGGCAACTGGCGCTGGTTCCTCAACACCGGCACGGGCATGACCGGCGACTGGGGTGTCCACATGCTCGACATCGCGCTGCTCGGGATGAGCGCCACCAACCAAGACCTGGTGATGCCCCACTCCGTGAGTGCGTACGGCGGCAAGCTGGCCTACCCGAATGATGGACGCACGGCTCCCGATACGGTCGAGGCGATCTTCCACTTCAAGAGTCCGGACTTCATCATGACCTGGTCCACGGGTCGCGACTACCCCGACAAGCCCGACTGTGGGGTCGAGTTTGTGGCTGCCGATGGCAAGTTCGTGCGGGTGTGGCGCGGCGGCTGGAGTGTCCATGCAGCAAACGGTGACCTGATCCCCAAAGAGAGTGCTCCCGGTGTCAACGACCACTGGCAGAACTGGCTCGATGGCGTCCGCACCCGCACCCAGACCCGCTCCAGCCTCGCGTCCATGGCCCAGACCACCGCGGTCTGCCATCTGGCCAATATCGCCTATCTCTGCGGCGAGACCGTCCACTTCGACAAAACCAAGATGGATCTGGTCGGCAAGGCAGGCCGCGATACCACATCGTACTGGCGCGAGTACCGCAAGCCCTGGAAGCTACCTACCTACAAGTAAGCCCCCCTCCCCCTGCCCCCGGGTACCCTCTGGGTGCCAATCCTGGGAGGAGGGGGAAATCAGAGACAATGCTTGCAGTCTTCGGTGCCTTGTCCCTTGTCCTACTGACGGGGCTAAGTAGTCTCGGGGCGGTTTCTACGGACGGTGGGCGACGACAAATAATCCCTTTGGAACCGGCCCTGTGGTTGCCCGCACGATGAGCTCCACGGGTAAGATCTGGCGGCACTGCGCGGCGGGTGCTCCTTGGATCAGGCGGTTCACAAACATGGCAGCGAGCTCTCCCACCTGAAGCCCTGGCTGGCGCACGGTGGTCAGACCGGCTCCCCGGCTGGCAACAGGAGCATCGTCAAACCCAATCACCGAGAGATCCTGAGGCACGTGCACCCCTTGTTTCTCCAGAAACTCAAGCCAAGCGATGGCAAAGCCATCGTTGCCTGTCAGAAGCGCTGTTGGTGGCTCCGTGAGTGCCTGGAGCTTCTGCCAATACGGCTCCAAAGGGGCATGGTAGTTCTCAGGGATCACACAGAGACCAGGGTCGGTACTGAGTCCTAGGTCATGCCTGGCTTCCTCATAGGCCAGGCGTCGCTCCTGAAAATCCATCGAGGTCAGCGGCGCATAGAAGGCAACCCGACGGTGCCCCAGTGCCTTAAGATACTCCAGAGCCGCGTGCACGCCGCCCCGGTTATCCACACAGACCGAGCCCATCGGGTCGGGAATATCCGATTGGTAGAGAGCCACTGTCGGAAGCCCAGCCGCGGCGAGGCTCTCCAGGGTGGATAAACTCAGCTCATGAGGCACGAGAATCGCGCCGTCCACACGCCCATCCAGCAAGACAGTCGCCAGCTCACGCCCCTCGCAGCGGGCGTAGAGCAGCATGTCCGTCTGCACTTCGGCAAGCCCATGTGAGACGCCTGTCAGTAGCGCGAGATCCACACTGTGAAGCGCTGTCTCACGCACCGGCCAAGTGAAAAGCCCCACGGTCCCGGTACGCCCCTCTTGAAGTGAGCGGATCAGAGCATTGGGGGCAAAGCGTAGCTCTTCTGCCGCACGCACAACCGCAGCACGCGTCTCCGTAGAGATACGTCCCCGATTATTAAGCGCCTTGGAAGCGGTCCCCACAGAGACCCCCGCCTGCGCTGCCACATCGCGAATTGTCGGTAGCCGCAGTGCCATCCCGTTTCCCACCCGCACAATACCTGGCTTGAGGCAATACTGCAAACCAGCATCCCCCACATTCTAGCCGATTCTACGCGAATTCCATATGATTTGACAGTGCCTCTATAACTTGGTAGAATGTCCCTTGCGCCCGTGGCCCGGCCCCGTTCTTCGGCGGCTGGGCTTTGTGCTGTTTGTAGATAAAGAAAATTATGTTCGAGGCCTTAGCAGAAAAACTTCAGAATGCCTTCGCCAAGCTTCGGGGCAACCAGAAGCTCACGGAGGCGGATGTAGACGCCGCGCTCCGTGAGGTGCGTATGGCTCTGCTTGAGGCTGATGTCAACTTTAAGGTCGTCAAGAACTTTGTCGCGCGGGTCAAAGAGCGCGCGATGGGCGAGAACATTCTCGAAGGCTTGCAGCCCGCCCAGATGGTGATCAAGTTTGTTCATGAGGAGATGATCGCCACCCTCTCCGGCACCGATGCCGAAGGCAAGCCCCTCACAGAAGCCGTACCGCTGACCATGGCTCCCAAGCCCCCAACCGTGATCATGCTCTGCGGTCTGCAAGGCGCGGGCAAGACGACTCTGGCGGGAAAGCTCGGAGCGCACCTGAAGAAACAGGGACGGCAGCCGCTCTTGGCGGCCTGTGACCTTCAGCGCCCTGCCGCCGTGAAGCAGCTCGAAGTGGTGGGAGGCCAGGTCAAAGTCTCCGTGTACGCCCAGCTCACCGGCAAGACGCCTGTGCAAGTTGCAACCGAGGCGGTAGAGTACGCAAAGCAAAACAGACTTGATGTCGTGATCTTAGATACCGCCGGGCGGCTTCACGTGGACGAAGCGCTCATGGACGAGCTCAAGGCCATTAAAGACCAGACCAAGCCCGATGAGATCTTGCTGGTGCTCGATGCCATGACGGGCCAAGATGCCGTCAATGTCGCCACTCAGTTCAACGATGTCTTAGAAGTGGGCGGTTTTGTTCTTACCAAAGTAGACGGCGATGCGCGCGGTGGAGCGGCGATCTCGGTGCGTGCCGTGGTGGGCAAGCCGATCAAGTTGGTGGGAGTCGGTGAGAAGCTCGATGCGCTCGAAGTCTTCCACCCCGAGCGCATGGCCAGCCGCATCCTCGGGATGGGCGATGTCCTCACCCTCATTGAGAAAGCCGAAGCTGCCGTTGATGAAAAACAAGCCGCGGAGATGGAGAAAAAGCTCAAGGGCGGCAAGTTCGACTTCGAGGACTTTCTCTCGATGCAGCAGCAGATGAAGCGCCTCGGGCCGCTGGAGCAGCTCTTCAAGCTCCTGCCTGGCGTGGGGACGCAGCTTAAAGACATGGACTGGTCGGTGCCGGAAAAAGAGATGGCGAAAGTGGAGGCAATCATCCGCTCCATGACCGCCAAAGAGCGCCGCAGTCCCGAGCTGATCAATGGCTCACGCCGCAAGCGCATTGCGACGGGGGCTGGAGTCACCGTCCAGGAGATCAATCAGCTTCTCAATCAGTTCGAGCAGATGCGGCGCATGATGCGCGCCATGTCTAGCGGAAAAGGAATGCCCGGGATGCCAGGAATGCCACCCATGCCGGGAATGCGGGGACTGCCAGCGGGCAACCCCAAAAAGAAAAAAGACGGTGGCTCCAGCGGCGGAGGCCGCTTCAAGCTACCGTTTCGGTAAAATCACAAAGGAACTATAATCTCTAATGGTCAAGCTTCGTCTGCGCCGAGATGGCGCCAAGAAAAAACCGTTCTACCATGTCGTCGCGGCAGATGCGCGGCGCGCACGTGATGGACGCTTCATCGAGCAGCTGGGGTACTATAACCCCATGGTGGCTGCTGATAAAGAGCCCATCATGGAACTGAAGGAGGAGCGACTTCGCTATTGGCTTAGCGTCGGCGCAACGCCCACCGACAAGGTGGCAGCCATCCTTCGTAAACAGGGGATCCTACCCTCCGCTTAGAGAGGGATGACCTAAACAAATCCAGACGAAAGTAGGATAAAGTAGAATCCGTGAAGCAGACAGTTGAATACCTGGTGAAAGCCCTGGTTGACTCTCCTGAAGAAGTTCAGGTAGATGAGATTCCGGGCGAGGAAGCCACGACTTACGAAGTACGCGTTGCCGCAGATGACCTTGGTAAGGTCATCGGAAAGCAAGGGCGCATTGCCAATGCCCTACGCACCATCGTCAAGGCCGTTGCTATGAAAGACAAGCGCAAAGTCTACGTCGAAATCGTCGCCTGACGACTCCGACGATTGCTGAAGCGTACCGAACACGAGAGGGGCTGTGATGGAAAACGACGAACCCGTTTTGATCGGAGAAATCACCGCCCCCTTTGGTATGAGGGGAGAGGTGAAACTCTACCCGTACATGGACGATCCTAAGCTGCTGGTGGGCAAGACTTTCTTGCTCAACGGCAAGCCCAACCGTGTCCAGAGCGTTCGACCTTACCAGAGTACGTATCTGATTCTCTTTGAGGGCATGGATCGCACGGGGGCGGAGTCAATCCGCAACACCAAGCTTTTCCTGCCCAAATCCGAACTTCCCAAGCTCCCTGAGGGGGCTTACTACGACTGGCAGCTCAAAGGGCTGATGGTTCAGACCGAGTCTGGAAAACCCCTAGGGGAGATAGAGACCATTCTCTACAACCCAACCGCAAACGATGTCTATGAGACGAGCCTGGCGCTGATCCCTGCCCATGCCCAGTTCGTGCTCTCGGTAGATTTAGAAACGGGCCAGATGGTCGTCTCCGACGATCCAGGCCTCTTAAAGTAGCCATGCGGGTGGATGTCGTGACGCTCTTTCCGGAGCTGATCTTGCAGGCGACGAGCCACTCGATTGTGCAGCGGGCACAGGCGGCAGGCTCTCTGGAGCTGGACTGCGTGAACCCTCGGGACTTCACCCACGACCGGCACCGCACCGTGGACGACTGCCCTTTTGGGGGCGGGGCGGGCATGGTAATGAAAGCCGAGCCTCTCGTGGCGGCCATTGAGTCCGCAACAAAGGGCGATCCGAGTGTCCCCGTGCTACTTACCGCGCCGGATGGGGAGCCCTTTACCCAGGCACTCGCCCAAGAGCTAGCGGCTCTGCCACGCTGGGTCGTGGTCTGTGGCCACTACGAAGGCATTGACGAGCGCGTGCGTGAGGGCTGGATCACGCGCGAGGTCTCCCTAGGGGACTACGTGCTCACAGGCGGCGAGCTGGCTGCCTTAGTGATGTTAGATGCGACCGTGCGACTCTTGCCTGGGGTTCTAGGCAATGAGGAGTCGGCGCAAGAAGAGAGTTTTGAGGGGGGCGTGCTGGAGTACCCGCACTACACCCGACCGGCGGTCTTTCGTGGCCGTGGCATCCCCGAGGTTCTGACCTCCGGGCACCATGCCAATGTCGCGAAGTGGCGTCGGACCCAGGCCTTGGTGCGCACGCGTGTGCGCCGACCAGATCTCTGGGAAAAACTGCTGCCGCTTAGCAAGACGGACCAGAAACTTCTGGATGCGTACGAAGCTGAGGCGGCGCAAGCACAGGTAGAGCCGAGCTCTGCCTGGGTGGACGAACCTGTGTCCAATCCGGAGTGACGAGATCTCACTGCCGCGAAGAGACCGCCAGGGGACGCCTCCAAAAGAAACTAAATCTGTTTGGGAGACGTATATGAGTAAAGTGAACGCAACTGCGATTCGTGATATCGAAGAGGCACAGAAAAAAGCGGGCGTGCCCAGCTTCCGTGGAGGCGACACCGTGCGCGTCCACGTCAAGGTTATCGAGGGCGGCAAAGAGCGCGTCCAGATCTTTGAAGGGGTTGCTCTGAGCCGTCATGGCGCAGGCATCCGTGACACCGTTCTGGTGCGTAAGATCGCCAGCAACGGCGTCGGTGTGGAGCGTACCTTCTTGGTACACTCGCCGCGCATCGAGAAGATCGAGGTGCTCCGCCGCGCTGCTGTCCGCCGCGCCAAGCTGTACTACCTGCGTGGTCGTGTGGGCAAGGCAACCCGTCTGAAGGAAGACCGCAACGGTCGCTTCAGCCGCACACAAACCACACCATAAAGTTCCCCCGCTTGCGGGGGCCAGGGGGCTTAAGACGATAGTGGAAACTTGGACAGAGCGCATTGCCAATCTCTCCTTGCCCACTGTCGTCTTAGCCTTAGGTGGCCTAACCGTGGTACGCCTGATCTTGCGTGCCCTCCGCCGTAGCTTCTTTCTTTTTCTCTCCGAGCTCACCGAGTCCGCCCTGCTGGCGCTGGCGCTGGTCTTTCTGCTCGTGAAGCCTTTCATCCTCCAGAACTACCACATTCCCAGTCCGTCCATGCACCCCACCCTCATTGAGGGCGACCACCTGATTGTCAACAAGCTCCTCTACCGCTTGCGAGGGCCGCGCCGGGGAGAGATCGTGGTCTTTCGTGCCCCACATGATGCCGATAGCAACGAGCCGGAGTACATCAAGCGCCTGGTAGGGCTGCCCGGCGATACCATTGAGGTGCAAGGAGGTTTTGTGGCCGTGGGGGCAAGCCGCTACTACCACACCGAGATTCGGGGCATCTTAGGGCTTGCCGACAGTAACGATCCCACAACACCGGGCAGCGCCCCTCTCCCCACCCTGCGCCTCACGCGCCAGGGAGTCCAGGTCGGCGGTAAGACCATTAGTCCTGCGGAGTTTGCGATTCGCTCCGGCCACCGCGATGAGCCGGTGGAGATTCAGCCGGGCAAGGTCCTGCGCAATGGACAGGCGCTCTTAGAGGACTATGTGGCCGAAGACCCAGAGTACCACCTCGATCCCTACACCGTGCCTGCGGGGAGCTACTTTGTTCTGGGCGACAACCGCAACCAGTCCCATGACTCCCACGAGTGGGGTGAGCTGCCTGCCAACCGGGTGATCGGACGCGCCGAAGCCATCTTCTGGCCCCTCCCTCGCCTCCGGCGCGCCCGGTGAAGACCCTCCTCCCGAAGACCCTCCTCCCCCCCGCCCCCTCCTCCCAATCCTGGGAGGAGAGGGAGAGAGGGGGAGTTTCTGAGGGCCTTTCTCTTCCTCCCCCAATCCTCCTCCCAGGGTTGGGAGGAGGGAAGAGCGAAGCGAAGGGAGGAGGGGAGAGCGAAGCGAAGGGAGGAGGGTATCTCTGTGGCATCGATGAGGCGGGTCGGGGGGCACTGGCGGGGCCTGTTGTGGCCGCCGCTGTGATCCTTCCCGAAGGCTTTGATACAACGGGCATCGGCGACTCGAAGAAGCTCACGGCCAAGCAGCGCGAGAAAGCCTACGAGCGCATTGTCAGAGAAGCGCTCTGCTACGGCATCGGGCAGTGCGAGGCAGGCGAGATAGACACGATCAATATCCTCCGCGCCACCCACGAGGCCATGCGCCGCGCCCTCGCCGCGCTGAGCATCTCCCCCGACGAGGTGCGCGTGGACGGTCTGCCAGTTCCCAACCTGCACCCCAACTGCAAAAATCTCATCGGCGGCGATGGGCGGGATGTCGCAATCGGCGCGGCGTCTATTCTGGCCAAAGTGACACGAGATCGCCTGATGATCGCCTACGATGTGCAGTGGCCGGAGTACGGCTTTGCAGGCCACAAAGGCTACGGCGCGGCCACGCACCTAGCCGCTCTCGACCAACACGGCCCCTGCCCCATTCACCGCCGCACGTTTGGCCCCGTCGCGCAGCTCGCGATGCAGTTTTAGGCTGCACTCCAGTCCTCACAGGGAGCACCAATCGCTTGAAAGTCCCTTCCCAAGTCCAAATGCCGTAGGTCTTCCTCGTTTATCCGGCGACGTACTTCTTCGGCCTCAGAAAAAATGCGCTCGATGCGCTCCAGGTACTCAGGATCACTCTTTCGTCGCTCGATAGCCGCGAGAGCCTCACGCACCTGCTCCTCGGTCATTCCGTTTGTGCGTGGCGTATTGTCTGTTTTTATTGGTGCTGGCATGACGATTCCCTCTCCGGTTTTCTTGCCGCATTGTATCTCTTGGCTACAGCCGGTACAACACCCCCACTGCTCTCTCTTCACCTCTGGGCTTGGAGGAGCTTGTCGAGCGAGAGGAGGCGTGGGTCGGGGGAGCGGCGTCCGACGTTGGTGACGAGCTTGTTGCGGTGGTCGGTTTCGTAGGCTTCGATCAAGTCCATGAGCTTGTCACCGTCCCAGGAGATAGGGGCCGAGTCAGGGTCGGGCTTGACTTGGAAGAGGGCGTAGATGTTTTCGCTGTCGTCGGGCTGGGCGGTATTTTGCCACGCCGCGACGAGTGCCTTTGGGGTGTGTTTTTCTAGCTTCCTGCGTAGCTGCTCACGGGTGTAGACATCGTAGCCAGGTTCTCGAATCAGGAAGGCTCCAGGGGCGACGATCCCACGATGCGTTCGGAGAAGTGCGCGGCGTGCTAAGGCCAGCTTTGGGGGAACGTGAAACGCGCCGGGGCGATCTCCGAGGCGGATGTAGAGAAAGCCTTCGTCGTGCTGAGCGAGGGCCAGCTGGGCGTCGTTTTGGTACCAGGCGACGAGTACGATTTCTTCGGCAGGAGGCAGGGCGCGGTACGAGGTGGTGCCGTAGGTATCGGACTCTTGCAGGCGCACGGAGCCGTAGGCAGCGGGGTCTTCTTTGGTGCGGTAGGCTTCGCGGACATGGTAGGTGGTGCGCTCGCGTGCCGTGGTGCGGTGGGCAAGATGCTCGATGACCTTGTCTAAGAACTCGGAGAGCTTTACGATGCCTTTGGGCTTGCCGTCTTTGTCGGGGCTGATGGCGAAGGCTCCGAGGCCGGGGAGGACTTCGTGGAAGCCTTGAAACTCTTTGTTGCCTCCGTCGGGGTTGCCGGGGTAGAGGACGTAGGCTCCAGCGGTGCGGCGGATGGCATCGCGGTAGGCGTGCATCTTGAGTAGGTCGGTGTACTTGGCGGCGGTGGCGTTGTCGGGAGCCTCACAAAATGCGTCTTCGTCGGTTTCATCGGCGAGGAGTGCTCCGAGGTTGTCTACGCGGTACTTGGCGTCGAAGTGGACGTGGACGAGGAGCTCGTTGGCTTCGGCCTGGGCTTCCGTAAACTCTGTGGGCCAGAGGCTGATGGTGTAGTCGGGCTGGACGCCGCGTGTCCAGCTTCCGGGCTTGGTGTGGTCGTTCTCTTTGTTTCGGGCGAACTTGCGGTTGAACTGAAAGCGTGCGCTGAGCTTGCGGCCCGTGGCTGCGTGTGTCAGGCCCTCGGTGGCGCGTAGCTCCTTGCCGCGCTGGAGGAGCAGTTTGGGAGGTGTGCCTTTATCCAAGACGATGCTGTGCAGAGGCGCGGTGGCGGCGAACTTCTCGCGGAACAGCGCTTCGAGCTGGAAGTAGAGCCAGTACTCGTAGAGGGTGGCGACATTGCGTGCCCCCGCTTGGTAGACATCTTGCCCCCCTTCCCAGGAAACCTGTGCGCTGGTGTGAAACTGGAGCCAGAAGCGCAGGAGCTCGCGGTAGCCTGCCTTGCACTGGAGGACAGGGCTTCCGAGAGGGAGTGTGGTGGGAGCAGAGACCTCGGGGAAGAAGCCACGGGAGAGCTGGCTCTCCAGGCTTCCGCGAAGGCGTGCTGCTTCTCTCTTGAGCCGTAGGTTCTCCGGGCTGGGCTTGCGCTCTAGGTAGGTAGTGAGGGCAACCAGAAAGTCGCGGAACTCCACCAGTACCTGCTTGGCGAAGCGGTTCTCGGGGGTGTCGAGAAAATCGCGGCGGGTGGTGACCATGACCTTAGCGGGAAGTGAGGCAGCGATGGCGTGGAGCGGGTGGCCGTGAGGCACGGCGACGCGCTGGGCGGCTTGGGCTACCTGGCGGGAGAAGTCCTTGCCTGCTTTGAACGGGCGGGTGATCTCGCGCTGCTCTCTTTCGCTTTCCAGGAGCCGGTGTGGGTTGTGGAGCACTTGGTCCACCGCGCCCCGAAAGGCCGACGACTCCAGGGTGGCGCGGAGGAACTCTAGCTGCTGCTCGGGGAGGTGGGCGTCTTTCTGCCAGAGGGTGTCGAGCTTGAGCTGGGTGGGAGCGCGACAGTCTAATAGGAGCCCGGCGTAGCGCTCGGAGATGTCAGTGAGCATGCCTCGGTAGTCGTCGCGGTAGGTCAGCTTGTAGGAGCGCACCTCGACCGTCCCGTAGGCCAGCGGGTTGGTGTCGCCGGGCTTGAGGAGGATCAGGGAGAGCTGGCCGCAGAAGTCCTGCGGCTCGATCCTTCCCATGCGCCCGTCCCCAATGGCGCTGTGGCTGATGCCCCGGCTCTCTTGGAGCACGTAGCCGGGTTCCTCAATCCTGTACTCGTAGCGTCCGCGTTCTTTGAGCTGAACGGGCGCTTCCCCGTGGCTGTTGGCCTCGTCGGCGGAGAGCACACGCAGCGCGTCGCTCTCTTTACTGAGGGCGTAGATCGTCACCGTGGCAAGCGTCCGCCCCTGCGGCGTTTTGCACTCAACTTTGGCGTGGTTCACGATGGCCTCGCCGAAAGTGGCCGGAACCACGAGGGGCCGTCGGATAAATCCAGCGGCTTAAGAGGGCGACGCTCGCCTTCGCGAGCAGTAGATTCGGTTGGCGACGAAGGTCGCCGTCGCCCTCTTAAGCCCAGAGACTCGTTCTCAGGGGCTTTCTGCCAGGGTTTTGGGAAGTGGCGCATCCTTTACGCCTCAGCGAAGCTGACAAACTGATCCCGCTGGTTCCGTCGGCGCAGAGCCAGGCGAGGGCTTCGAGCAGTCCTTCCAGCTTGGAGCGGGAGCCGTGGAGCTTGGGCAGGAGCTTCTGCACGATCACGGCGTCCATTGCATCGTTGAACCAGTCGTCGGGCGCTCCACTCAGCTCTTTGTAGAAGTGCATGAACCGTGCGGCTTCGTAGGCGACTCGGTAACCAAACTCGGCGTTGTGTTTCTGGAGGAGTCCAAAAAGCAGCGCCAGCTCGGCGGCAAATTTCTCCTGAACGTCGGCGGGAACCGTGATGTCTTTATTTTTCGCCACCGCCACAAATGCAGTGCCGTAGCCCTCGCCGAGGCCGTTGAGTGCGTCTAGGTTCGGGGCTTTGGGGGCACTGAGAAACGCCGTCAGCTCGCTCTGGGCCATGCGGAACTCGATCACATTGGCGCGGTCTAGCACCTTGGGCGAGAACATGTAGGTGGTTTCATCCACATTCACGGTTCCGATGATAAAGAGGTTCTCGGGAAGCACCACGGACGGCGGCACGTTAAGTTCCCCTGCCGTCATCGTCGTTTCCCGGTGGAGCGGGATGGGCGCACCGGACTCAATGGCGGAGAGAATATCGGCGAAGTAGCGCTCCACATGGGAGAGGTTCATCTCGTCCAGAATCAGAAAGTGCGGCGTGTCGGGGTGGTCTTTGGCATGGAGAATCAGCTCCAGCGCAGGCTTGGCGATGTACTCACCGGGCTTGAGGCCGTTGGGATAGCCCAGGATATTCTCGTTGCCCATCCAGTCCGCCCCAACTGGAACCAGAGCATAGTATGGATTCTCCTCACCCTCACCAACGGCTGGACAAATCCACTGCGAGAAAGCCTGCGCCAGCTTCGTCTTCCCTGACCCCGCAAGACCTGTAAGAATCGTAAACCTCTTCGAGCCCAAACTAGATAGAAAGCATAATAAAATTTTTCTAGTGAAAATTATTTCTGCTTCACTACATGCCGTTTGGAAGTGTATGACAGCATCTAACAATTTAAGTTCGTTTTTTTTTAGACTCTCAACGGAATGCGAATTATCAGCACTTACAGATTTTGTAATTTCAGAACATTTTTCTAGAAAATCAGATTTATTTAACAGTAACAAATCTTTTACAGTTTTCCAGTCCGTCCTTCTCGCC
>JAPLCP010000153.1 GCA_026392155.1 Armatimonadota bacterium
GCTATCTTCGCACCACCCGCTCCGGCTGGTTGCTGACGACACTTTTATACGCCGCTTCGACCACTTCCACGGCGCGGAGGCCGTCGATGCCCGACGCGAGCATTTTGTGCGACGCTTCATCGCCGAGGCAGGCTTTGACAAACGCGGTGACGAGCCCGGCGTCTATGTTGCTGCCCCAGTTCTGGTAGCTCACTTTATTGGTCTTATCCGAATACAGCACCGATTCTTGGGCGAACATGTCCATCTCAATCACGCCCTTGGTGCCGATCACGCTCATCGTGACATTGCCCCAGGTGGGAAAAGACTTCGGGCGGGACCACGAGGCATCGAGGCTAGCATAGATGCCATTCTCGAAAGTAATGGTCGAGATTCCCGCGTCGTCGTAGTCCGAGTGGGCGAAGCCATTGCTGGCCTCGCAGTAAACTTCTTTGGCTTCGTCGCCCAGCAGGGCGCGCAAGAGATCGGTCACGTGAACCGTGTGGTCCATGACCGCGCCGCCACCGGAGAGCTTGGTGTCGATAAACCAGCCGCCGGGGCACATTCCCTGGTTGGTGCACCGCGCTGCTAAAATCTCGCCGAGGTCGCCGCTCTCGACCGCACTCTTGAGCTGCCAGAACGCCGGGGAGAAGCGACAGGGAAAGGCGGTGTAGAGCTTCACGTTGTTTTTCGCACAGGCATCTACCATGGCCTTGGCATCGTCGGCGTTGGGCGCGAGGGGCTTCTCAGAGATGACGTGCTTGCCTGCCGCCGCCGCCGCCTCGGTGAGGGCGTGGTGCTTGCTATTTTCCGAGCAGATCACCACGGCGTCCGACGCGTCCAGTAGCCCGTCGAGCGTCTCGTAGGCACGAATAGAGAAACCCGCCGCTCGCTCGTCTTTGCGGGCCGTGTCGTCGTCCCAGAGTCCGACAATCTGCGCCTCGGTCGAGCCACGCAGGCCCGCCACGTAGGCTCCGGCGTGCATGTGCGCCGTCGAGAGAATTCCAATTTTAAGCATGATTAATTTATACTCACTTCGAGAGCTGTAGCCCCGTCCGAACCTCGAGCGAGATCACGGCATCCTGGAGCTTGACGCCCTGGAGCTGGAGCGTGTGGACGAGAACCTTGCTCCCATCCGAGCTGAAGCGCACTCCCTGAGCACTGGGAACGTCTTGGACGGCCACTAGTCTCTGGTCGGCAAAATCACGTAGGCGCACCTGGTGTCCGACTAGCTCCACTTGATAGATGCTGCCAGGAGCGAGTGCGATCTTCCCGAAGCTTGCGAGGTCGGGCGCGGTTTCCAGACGTGCCTGAGGAAGCGCAGTGGGTGCACGCAGGGCTTGGACAAGCCCGACGGCAGCAAACACGCCAGAGACGACGAAGAGTGCGGCGGTTTTTTGCTGGCGGCGGCGAGTGTAGGGGTTGGGTGAGAACGAGAACATAGTCATAGCTCCTTAGAGTGCGATAGCGCGGCCTGTCTTCAACGATTCTCGGGCGGCAGCAGCCACGGCAACCGCGCTCCGGCCTTCTTCTGCCGTCACGGCAAGCGGCCCGCCGCTGAGAATCGCGTGGGCAAAGGCGGCGATTTGCTTGTCGTAGGGATCGTCGGAGGGGATCAGGGGGCGGCCACTACCGGTGCGTGTCTCGGTGCGAAAGCTCAGCGAGACCTCTTTGCGGGAGTCATGAGCGAGTAGCCCGGCATCGCCTGCGATCTCAAAGGTCGCGCCGCCGCCTTTTGGGTCGGCCCAGGTCACTTCTGTATGACTAATAGCTCCGCTGGCGTGCCGCAGGGTGATCAGCGCATGATCCAGCCGCTCAAAGCCGCGCTCCGTGAGGCCTTTGGCGTAGACCCGCTCGACGGGGCCAAAGGTCCAGAGCAGCCAGTCAAGATCATGAACGGCGAGGTCAAAGAGAATTCCCCCAGACTGGGCCTCATCGCCAAACCAGCTCGACCAGCCCGGAAAGCCACCCCCGCGCCGGGTGCGCACCACGGCGGGCTTGCCAACTCCGCCACTCTGAACGAGGCTATGGGCATTGGCGAACTCGGGGAAGAAGCGCACCACCTGCGCCACTGAGAGCCGTCGCCCGGCGATCCGCGCCGCCTCGATCATCGCGTCGCAGTCCGCCACGGAGAGTGCCATCGGTTTCTCACAGAGCACGTGGCAGCCCATCTGAAGCGCCTCCTCGCTCACGCTGCGGTGTAGGGCACTCGGTAGACAGACACTCACCGCCTCGATACCCGAGCTGAGAAGCGCCTCGACAGAGCCAAACGCCTGCGCCCCGTATTTCTCTGCCAGTGCCTCGGCCTTGGGAAGATCCACATCCGCAACCGCGACCAGCTCGAATCCCTCGGCCTTCATCCAGCCCCGCGCATGGGTCGCGCCCATCCCGCCTGCTCCAATCACTCCTGCCTTGAGTTTAGTCATAGATTGATTATCGCCCACCACAACAAACTAGTCAACGGCTAACGATGTTTTTCATAAAATAGAGCACCAGGCTATCGTCGTTGAGGGCACTCTCGCCATGGGCCAACACTTTCCCGTCGTAGGTCAGACCGCGCCCGTCGGGGACATAGCCGCGCTTGACATAGAGCCGCTGCGCCGCGCCATAGTCCGCCGTCATCCCGACTCCGATTCCCGCAACCGGTGAGCGCTGGGCAATAAGCCTCTCGGCTTCGTCCATCAGTGCCGTGCCAAAGCCACGCTTGCGCCACTCGGGCAGCACATTAAAATCCGCGATCTCGGGGATACTCTCGGCGGCAAAGGGCGTATAGTGCGCGTGCCAGACAACCGTCACATAGCCCACAAAGACACCCAAAATGTCCGCAGACACTAGTTTTTCAAGAGTGAGCATGAGATTATTGTATAGCAAGCAAGCCCAGAGATTTATCCTACGGCCTATGGCTCCATTGTACTTTATTGAAATTTGTGATAAATTAACACGAACATAAATTCAAGAATACACCATGAGGCACCGCGTTGCCTCCGTTAGGACAATAAAATGAACGACGAACAGCTCGTCAAGGTCAGCAAGTACCTCTCTAAACACTTGCGTCATCAGCCCCAGAGCCTTGGCCTCACGCTTCAGCCTGGCGGCTGGGTCGGTGTGGAGGAGCTCTTGGCCGCGTGTGCGAAGAGTCGCTTCTTTATCTCCCGTGCCCAGCTCGATGCTGTTGTGGCAGGCAATGACAAGCAGCGCTTTAGCTTTGATGAGAGCGGTGAGCGGATTCGCGCCAACCAGGGGCACTCCGTTGAGGTAGACCTTGCGCTGGTTGCTCAGGTACCACCCGGGACTCTCTACCACGGCACCGGCGTAGGCAGTGTCGAAGCGATCCGCCGCGAGGGCTTGCTCAAGCTACGGCGGCACCATGTCCACCTCTCACCTGATATTGAGACCGCCCGTAAAGTCGGAGCGCGACACGGCAAGCCCCATCTCTTTGTGGTGGACACGCAGGCCATGCATGCCGCAGGGCATCTTTTCTACTGCTCGGATAACGGCGTCTGGCTGACGGATCACGTCCCGCCAGAGTTTCTCCACGATGCCTGAGCAGGGAAGTGAGGGGGGGGCGTCGAATCTGCTGGCATGCGTCTTCGAGGACGGTTTTTCTTTGCGGCAGCACTGTTGATCCCCGCCAATGCCATCTGGATTATCCAGTCGGAGGTGATGCGCTACGCCGGGCACCCGACCACGATCTCGTTGTTCTACAACACGATCTTCTGGCTCTGCGTCCTGCTCGCCTTCAATGGGCTCATTGGGCGCGTCTTGCCCAAAGCCGTTTTTTCGCGGCTGGAGCTGCTGACCCTCTACGGGATGCTCAATATCTGCACCGGAATCGCGGGCCACGATAGTATCGAGGTGCTCCTGCCCATTCTGGCCTACCCGGTCTACCGTGCCAATGCCACCAACAACTGGGAACAAGATCTTATTCCCAAGCTCCCCAAACACTTAGTTGTCACGGATAAAGAAGCGCTCAAGCCGTACTTTGAGGGGCACTCGACGCTCTACGAAGCCAGTCATATCCAGGCGTGGCTGGTGCCGACACTCTGCTGGTGCGGTTTTCTCACCACGATGATCGTGCTTTTTATGTTTCTCAATGTCTTGCTGCGCCGCCGCTGGACCGAGAGTGAGAAGCTGGCTTTTCCGCTGATCCAGCTGCCTTTAGAACTGACAGCTCCTGGCGCGCCGCTGCTCAAGAACAAAGTGCTGTGGGCAGGCGTGGCGATTGCGGTGCTTCTCCAGCTCTGGAACGGTGCGGCAGTCCTCAATCCTCAGGTGCCGCTGATCCAGCTCAAGTACGTGGACCAAGGCCCGACAAACTTCCCCACACGCCCGTGGAGCGCTATCGGCTGGCTCCCGATGGGGTTTTATCCGTTTGGCATCGCGCTGGGCGTGCTTCTGCCCGTAGATCTGATTTTCTCGTCGTGGTTCTTCTTTCTGTTCTATAAGTTTCAGCTCGTGGTTTCCGCATGGATGGCATGGGACCAGGAGCCCAACTTCCCCTACACCGATGCGCAGGCACTGGGAGCCTATCTGGGGATTGGGGTGGGGGCAATCTGGGCGGCGCGACGTCACTTTTCCTGGCTGGCGCGGGTCTTTTTCCGCGAAGAAGTCGAAGCTCCCGACCCCAACGACCCTATCTCCCAGCGTAGCGCCGTCTGGGGCGTGCTGGTGTGCTTGACGCTTCTGGTGACTTTTTTCCGGTTCTCCGGGCTCTCGTTTCTGGTGATCGGGGCGGGGCTGGTGATCTATCTGGGGATTGCCATTGCCATCACCCGTATGCGCGCTGAGCTTGGGCCACCTGTTCATGACCTGCACCACGCGGGCGCGGACACGATGCTCCCCAAGATCTTCGGCCCCACGGCGTTCTCCCGCGACGAGCACATTGGCCTGAGCTTCTGGTGGGGTTTTAACCGCGCCTACCGTGGCCACACCATGCCCATCGGGATCGAGTCGCTCAAGATGGCAGAGCAGGCGAAAGTGGGAACCCGCTGGCCATTCTTTGCGCTGATCGCCGCCGCCGTTCTGGGGCCACTCTGCGCGTTCTGGGCGCTGCTGCATCTCTCCTACTCCTACGGTGCTGCAGGAGCCGTGGCGCCGCCTAATGTGATGGAGATCTTTGGCCGCGAGGCATGGAACCGCTACAACAACTGGACAGGTATCCCGGAGCCGCCGCACTACCGCGAGGGAGCTGCCGTGCTGGCCGGGATGGGCTTTACGCTCTTACTGAACATGATCCGAGGCCGCTGGATCGGGTTCCCGTTTCACCCGGTCGGCTACGCCATCGCCTCAAGCTGGGGAATGAGCGTCCTGTGGGTTCCCATGCTCATCGCCTGGGTCATCAAGATCGTGATCCTGCGCTATGGCGGCCTGGCAACCTACCGCAAGTGCGTCCCGTTTTTCTTAGGCGTGATTCTGGGAGAGTGCCTCATGGGCGGCTTCTGGAACCTCACCGGAATCGTCCGCGAAGTGCCGACCTACGCCTTCTGGCCCTGACCTCAAAGCACAATAAAGACATGCTCCCTCCTCAAACCCCAGCACAAGCTCCTGTTGCTTTCGTAAAACTTGCCTATGACCCGAGCTTTAAAGTGGGCTATCGTCCGGGCGCACTCGTGCTTAAGCCGGAGAAGCCTGCCACGCTCAAGAAAGAGCCTGCCGTCGCCGGAAAGCGCCTCTATGGCACGCTCACTGTCGGCACCGGCCCCAAGGCAGCGCATCTGATTGCCCTCGATGAGCCTGAAAACCAGCCCTGGCGGCTCTATATAGACAGCAATGCCAATGGGGATCTGACCGATGATGGCGGGAATGCGTGGACGGAGCAAAAAGAGATTGATGAGCTTCGTACCCAGACGAAGAGAAAGTACGCGACGGCAACCAATATCACGGTCCGGGCCTCCTACGGCACGGCAGAGAAGGAGACTAGCACCGCGCCTTTTGCCCTGACCTTCTACCGCTATGAGGGCAACCCTGTTCTTCAGTTCTACCATAGCGGAGCGCAAATCGGAGAGCTGAGCCTCAATGGTCAAGCCTATACGCTCGCCATCACAGAAGACAGCCAGCGGGGGGTCTTTGATAGAGCGTTCGAGCGCCGCGAGCCCAGTGTCACTCTCTATCTCAACGGCGATACGAAAACCCATATTGAGCTTCGCGCCCCCTTTGAGCTGGGGGGAAAAGTCTATGAGGCGAAGCTAACTCCTGATGGAAAGAGCCTGGCACTCTTTAACAGCGACAAGCCCGCCTACAAGTCTCCCGTCGCGACGCCCCGTGTACGGCCCGCCCTGCTCACCGAGGGAGCAGACGCGCCAGACTTTACCGTGCAGACCTGGGATGGTAAGCTTCTGAAGCTCTCTGACTTCCGTGGCAAAGTGGTTATCCTAGATTTCTGGGCGACGTGGTGTGGTCCCTGCATGATGGCGATGCCTCACCTCGAAGAAGTCTGGAAGAAGTTCAAAACCCGCGACGATGTCACGGTGCTGGCGGTCTGTGTCTGGGACAAGAAAGAGGCCTACCAGAAGTGGGTGCCGGGCAATCGCTCGAAGTACACCCTGCCCTTTGTCTTCGATCCCGCGGGTGAGGAAACGGAGAAGTCCATTGCCTCCACGCTTTATAAAGTCAGTGGTATCCCCACTACCTACATTATTGGCAAAGACGGCAAGGTGGTCCGTGCCTACAGCGGCTTCAGCGAGAAAGATACCCGGATTGAGGAAGCACTCACCAAGGCAGGAGTCGGGCACTAAGCCTTACTTCACACTGAGCCCTGCCTTGCGCACGACGATCACCGTGCCATCGGAGAACGTGACTTTACGCGGCTGGGGCGTAGCGCTGTAGACGATATACGTGCGCTTGGTGCCTTTCTTCAGCACGGCATAGAGTGGCGTGTCCGCAGAGACTGTGGTGTCTACTTGACCCGCTTTGTTGAGAAAATGGATCCAGTGGTAGAAATTCGCCCGCGAGTTGCCCTGCTCGATCTCTTGAGTCTCAAACTCGCAGCTTGCCAGCGCCGTGGGCGCATCCGCGAGGGCTTGGTGCATCAGGATGACATCGCCCCAGCCGCCCCAGTTTTTCCCCGTGCGCGGCGGCTTGCTCGGATCAAACTTCGGGTCTTTCTTATCGTGGGCGATGCGCTCGGTGGCAAGGCTGGCGAGGTTCTTAGGGATATAGCTGGGATGCGTTCCTAGGTAGAGTGAGCCGCTCTGGACGGGCAGCAAGTTGATGCCGTGCATGTGGATTGGGTCGCCGGAGAACCAGGTCGCAAAGACGGCTTTTGCACCCCAGACCATCGAGGCCAGCGAGCGCGTGAAGGCTTGCGGATAGAGCTTGTTGACATCAAACCAGTAGTTGTCAATGGCGTCTTTTTCGGTGACGTAGAGATAGATTCCCGTGTCGCGCAGCTTCTTATCGCCCGTGAGTTCTCCCCAGAGGATCATGCCCGTCCAGGCGTTCATCGCCTCCGACGACGACTCATTGTTGTTCCCATCGGCAAAGTCGCCTTTTCCATCGGCCCAGGTGTGGCCCTCGTAGATATCGAAGTTGCGCAGAAACGGAAACAGCGGATCGTCGCGGTCGGGGTTGGCGCAGTCGCGGATCAGCAAGTTCACCATCCCGCCCCATTTACTTTGCGCGGCCCACTGCGGCTCCTGACGCGCCAGCTCCGCCGCTGCCCGGATGAAGTAGCCGTAGTGAAAATGATGGTCGTTGAGGGCCTCGTCGCTGCCGTAAGACGCCGGGTAGCCAATGAGCGTCCCCCAGGGCTTGTTGTAGTAAAAAAGCCCTTTTATCTTGCCGGGCTTGGCGGTGAAGTAGTCTTCGAGCAGCGCTTTGAGCCGCGCCTTAAACTGCTGGTTGGCGGCTTGATTGCCCGTAGCATCCGAGAGAGCGGCGAGGGTGGCGAGCTTCCCGAGGGATTTTCCCGTCCAGTAGGTATCTACCAGCTCCGGTTTGAAGCTCGCCGCGTCGGCGTCCAGATATTTTTTTAGTGTGGCTTTATCGTAGCTGCCCAGATCGGGCAGAAGCGGCAGGACTCCCTGAAACGGCGTGACCGTCGTAAAGCCCGTCCCGGCGGCGAGCTTCATCACGCCCCGTATGGTCTGATAAGTGTGGTTTAAGAGCTTGTCGGTGCTGCGCTGGTACTGGTGCGGATAGAGCCCATAGAGCGTCCCCGGCGTGCTGCCCTCGTAGTTTTTTGTCGTAAACGCATACTTCGTCGTGACTTTACTACTTTTTTCGTCGTAGCTCCAGCTCACTTTGGAGTTGGTGATATGATTGTGCGCATATCTTGCAAAGAGCGCTATTGTCTCAGGTTTACTATCAGGAAGTAGTGCCACAGAGAAATAGCTCTTGCCGCCACTCTTACAGACGAGCCGATTGGTGCCGATGCCGTCCCATATGCAGCCCGACGGCCCAAAGAGAGCGTAGCTGCGGCCTTGGACACTTATGCCCAGCACAGGGCTTTTGGCCTCACCAGCAAAGATTTTCGGGGCGCTCCCAAAACTAAACGTCGCATCGCCACCGTCATTAATTTTGCCGTAGACAAACGGGGAGCCGTGGCCAAATGTCAGGGAGAGCTTTCCGCCAAACGCCGCCGTCACAAACCAGTCGCTCCAGTCTTCCACGCGAGTGTCGGGGAAGCTTGCCTGCGCCGAGTGCCCGATGATGAGGTCATTGGGCTCTCCCATGACCGCCGTAAACACGCCCTCGGGATTGGCCGTGTAGCCGATTCCTGGGTAGTAGATTCGCAGACCCTTCGCGTGCGCTTGTACCCCGAGCGGATGCGGGAACATCTGGTTGGAGAATTGTAGGAACGCAAGTGAGCTCCACCAGTCATTGGTGGGCATGGGACGTCTTACGCTTGGGGTAATAAAGGGAGCAGTGGCGGGCTCTTTCGCACCAGCAGGAAGTGTGGTGGTATAGCTCCCCGCTCCAAGAATAACTTGCATAAGATCAGTATCCAGGCTTTTTAGGCTCGCGTCAACGGGCGTGACAGATAGAGGCACAGGCCCAGTGCAAGAATCAGGAGCACACCACCCACTGCGAGCCCCTTGCCCCAAGCAGGCTCGTAGCGCAGCGTCAGCGCTTTCGCGCCTTCTGGAACCACCACGCGCACCCGATCCCAGGCATCTTTCTCACTTGCAACCGGCTTGCCGTCCACAAAAGCATGGAGCCGCTCGCGGGCGAGAAAATTGACGATCACGGGCCCAGTGACCGTGCCTCTCAGTCCGACTTGGACTCCCTCACCTGTGAGGATCAGCGGGAGGGCTTGCTGTGGTGTTCTCTCGGAAAAAGCCAGTGCATCGCTTCCATCTAGCTCCCGAAGCTGCGTGTGCTGCGTGGTCTGGCACAGTGTTGTGCTCTCGATAAGCGCCTTATCCAGGGCATAGATTCCCTTGATCTCGTCGCGCCCTTCGGTCAGGAAGGCCCAGCGAACCCCGTAGCGACGGAGCGCGGTCAGCGGCTCGACAGCAGGGATCGGGTCGAAGTCTTGACGTGCACGCTTGAGAGTGGCGCTGGCGTAGAGACGATCCGTCAGGCGCAGGTTCAGTGGGGACTTCGCCACCAGGGGGTCGTAGCCTTCTAGCATAGGGACTCCATAAAGAGTTGCAAAGTTCTGGCTCAAGCCCGCAATCAGCCCTGGATCTTTCCACTGCGGGAGCCACGGAGCCAACGCAATCCCACGAGAGGGCGGCTGCGCCGTATTGAGCACCAGCGCCCTCGTATCCGATGCCAGTGCGGGATACGGCTTTTCAGGAAGCTCCATCATCGGCTGTGAGATTGCAGCATTGTAGAGAAGTAGGAGTGGAACAGCCACGAGAATCCCGCGCTCGATGCCAGGCTTTCTTGCTATCCGTAGCCAGCGCTCTACGAGGAGTCCTCCACCAAGCGCAAAGAGAAGCGCGACAAAGGGCAGAAACTTCCACCAGTGCTGAAATTTATTGAGCCCCGGAAGAGGCGCCAGAAGCTGTGCCAGCCCTCCCTCCTCACCTAGGCTCAGCACCAGCGCCAGTGCCCCACAGAACAACCAGGCATTCGTTTCTACCATGCGACGGCTCAAAGGCAGACTCACTAGGGCGAGCAGGCCAGCTCCCAAAAAAAGAGGGCTACAGAAATAGAGAGGGCCAAAGTCATAGAGATGCTTCCAGACAGCCAACGTCCCCGGCTCGATTGTTGGATGGGGCGCGGTCGCGAGCGGTGCGGGGAGTAGCATGGCAAGGAGGCCACGGAGCACTCCCAACTTGATGCTTCCCTCGCGATCTGTGGGAGCAATCTCAGCCGCTTGGGGAAGCAAGAGAGGTGCCGCAAGTGCAAGGCCAACCAAGAGTGCCACAAGCGCCCAGAGGAGCTGATTGCGTGAGAGCTTACCTGTCAGTAACCAGAGCATGAGGAGTGCCGCCCCTAAGAGAAGCGTGTAGGTCCACATCTGTGCATTGCCCGCGTGAAAGTACAGCCCAATCACGATCCCTGTCCGTGCCGCCCAGCCCCAGGTAAGTACGCGTTTTTGGGTCAGCTCGATTAGGTGGAGAAAGAGAAGAGGTGTCCAGAGCGCGGCGGGAGCCATGTAGAACCAGCAGCGTGTGTAGACACAGAAGTAGCCACAGAGCACAAAGCTCAGCGCCACACACATCGCCAGAGACGCGCGTAGCCCGATCCGTCGTGCCAGAGCAAAAGTGGCGAAGTAGCCCAGCACCAAGTGCATCACCACAAAGATATCTAGTGTGAGGTAAGGATCACGAAAGAGCCAGCGAGCAGCGGCGTAGCAGAGATAGGTCGGAGGGTAGGTAAGCGCATAGGTTCCCACTGTAGCCGTCGGGCTTCCGAGGAGCTGGTAGGGATTGTAGGTAGGAAAGACACCCTGGTCAAAGAGACTCTGGGCACCTTGCAAGATCACGGGAAAGAACTGCGTGAGGTTGTCGTCGTGGACAAACCCATAGCGTCTTCCCTGCACCAGCACGATGAGCCCCAGGAGCAAGAGCACCAGCCCTGCTAGGGCGTGGCGGCGCTCGATAGTACGCGACTGTGATAAGGGCGCACGTGGTTGAAGGCAGACACGCAGTACCTGCAGGGGACGCTTGAGGCGAGGCATGAGGCGCTCACTCAGCCACACACAGACAAGCCCAAAAACAAAAAGCCCCACTGCCTGCCCCAAAATTTCCAGGAAAGGAGTGAGCTCTGGGCCATTGAGTAACCCCCAGGAGCCCCGTAGCTCGGGCGGCGAGTCGAAGCCCACCAGAGGCGAGGGGTGATTGTCGGGCTTGGGAACGGGCTTCCAGCTAGCGAGAACCGTCGCAAGCTCGCCCTCTCGTAGGAGCTTTCCCTCACACTCCAAGCGAAACGCAAGCGGCTTCTGACGGAGCTCCGGCGGCAGGTAGAGTCGCACGGTCTGAGCCCCGTATGCAAAGCCCAGTTTCCACTCGGAGACGCCTACTTGGTGGGTTAGGGGGCGAGATTTAGCACGTGACGAGAGGGCAAAGACCTGAACCGAGTCACACTCTTGCGGCGAAAGCTTCGTGAGTTTCAGCGTGAGAGGAAGAGTCCCCGCCGCATCATCTACCGCCACCTGCACGCGAATCGCGGCGAAGACAAGTATAAAGCCAAAGAGTAAGAGGATTTTCTGGCGTAGAGAGCGGAGTTTCACCTCCGTATTTTTGGCAATAAAGTCACTTCGCTGGAGCCTGAGGATAGTGTGGTCGCGTGACGTAGCATCCCTCCGAAAAGGCTGGCGAGAAGTAACAGTCCCCCCGCGAGTCCTAGTCCTTTGCTCCAAGTCGGCTCGTAGCGTAGCGTCAGCTCTTCTGCGCCCAAAGGAACTGCCACGACCACCCGATCCCAGGCATCTTTGGTGATGGCAATGGGCCTGCCGTCTACAAATGCATGCAGGCGCTCCCGGGCGAGCAAGTTCACCACAACAGGGCCCTGAGTGGCACCACCGAGCGTGACCGTCCCGCCGTTGGCGTTTAGTGCGAGTGGGAGGCTCTTGGACGGATCGCTCTCAACAAAGGCGAGGGGATCACCTCCTCCCAACTCATAGACTTGCAGCCCTAGGCGCGTGTATCGAAGCGTCACTTGGCCGCTTAGCGCCTCAAGGAGCCTGAGCTGATCTAGGGACTGAACGCCATCGGTGACACAGATCCAGCGCACCCCATAGCGTCTGAGTGACTCTAGCGCCTCGGTAGGAAGACCCGGCTGGAAACTTGCGGAGCCTCGGGTAAGAGAGTGACTTGGCTTGTAGCGCCTCTCTAGCGCCTGGTTGAGCGACGAAGCCTCGACCAGTGGATCGTAGCCGTTGAGCATGGGGAGCTTGTAGACCGTGGCGAAGTTCTGCGCCATGCTGAAGACAAAGCCTGCATGATCGCGCTTCCAAGGCGAGATGGTCAGTCCCCGCTGAAGACGTTCGTCAGGGTTGAAAAAGAGTGTCTTGAGCTCGGCAGGAAGTGCGGGATAAGGCTTGTCCGCCAGCGACATGACGGTCTTGCTGATCCAGGCGTTGTAGGCCAGCAGCAGCGGAATCAAGACAACAAGTGTGCGCTCCGCCTTGAGATTTTTCGTGCTCTGCAGCCAGCGCTCTATGATTAAGCCGCCTCCCAGAGCCGAGAAAAGTGCCACAAAGGGCAGAAACTTCCACCAGTGCTGAAACTTATTAAAGACCGGCAGGTGCGCCAGAAGCGCAGCCAAGCCACCGTCTGCCCCAAGGCTCAGCCAGAGAGCTAGCCCCGCACAGAGCAACCAAGCATTGGCTCCTACAAGCCGCCGTCCCCAGCGTAGCACAAGAAGCGAGGTCAATGCCACCAGTCCTAAAGCGAGAAAAACAGGGCCACAGAAGTAGAGTGGCGCAAAGTGGTAGAGATGTGCCCAGAGGTTCTGGACACCAGGATGAATCCCGGGATGCCAGGCATCCACAAGCGGTGCAGGCAGTAGCAGTGCCAGAAAGCCCTTGAGGACTCCCTGCTTAAAGTCCGCGCTACGCTCAATTCCTGTCACTTCTGCCGACTGTGCCACCAAGAGCGGAGCCGCAATCGCCAGCCCGAGCAGCAGCGCTGGAAGCAGCCAGAGCAGACGGCCTTTGGAGAGCCTTCCGCCGTAGTGCCAGAAGCCCACCAGCGCCGCTCCCAAGAGAAGTGTATAGCTCCACATCTGGGCATTGCCCGCATGGAAGTAGACTCCAATCACCAACCCGGTCTCCAGTACCCAGCGCCCACCCACCTGCACAGCGCTTAAGAGCCGAGTGAGGGAGAGCAGCAGCAGTGGTGTCCAGAGCGCAACGGGGGCCATGTAGAACCAGCCACGCGTGTAGACACAGAAGTAGCCACAGAGCACAAAGCTCAGCGCCACACACATCGCCAGAGACGCGCGTAGCCCGATCCGTCGTACCAGAGCAAAAGTGGCGAAGTAGCCCAGCACGAGGTGTACTATTGCAAAGATATCCAGTGTGAGGTAGGGATCACGGAGAAGATGGGCGGCCATAAAGTACGAAAGATAAGTCAGAGGGTAGGAGAGCGCGTAGGTTCCCACACTCGCTGTCGGGCTTCCCATGAGCGAGTAGGGATTGTAGGTGGGAAAGACCCCCAGCTCTAGACTACGACAGCCCTGCAAGATTGTCGGGAAGAACTGCGTGATGTTGTCGTCATGGACAAACCCGTAGCGCTGGCCGTGGGTTAGTAGCACCAGACTCAGCGTGAGAGTCAGAAGTCCCGCCAGAAGATAGCCGCGCTCCATGGTTTTTGGCTGGACAAGCGGCACACGCTCACTCAGGCAGAGCCGCAGCCACTGCGCGAGCTTTGCACGAGGGCGAGCTCTCCGGAGCGAGAGATAGAGCACAGGAACCCCAATACAGGCCAGCGTGATGGCTTGCGCAAAGAGCTCCAGAAACGGGGCCTCAATGGGGCCGTTGATAATCTTGCCGAGAAAAGGCAGGTGGGCAGCACTCAGATTGGGTGGTGAGTCCAGTGCGACAAGGCCGCTTGGAGCAGGGGCGGCTTTCCAGGTTTCGAGCATGGTCGCTGTGTCTGTTTTGAAGATCTGAGTTTCGCCGATGGTGAGTGTTACCGGAAGCTTTCGCTGAAGAAGCTCTTGAGGAGCGTAGACACGCACACACTGTGCCCAGAACAGGAACTCCAGCTCCCAGACACTTGTGCCTGGCTTGTGGCTCAGTGGCAGCATGATGTCTTTGGGAGAGACCGCTACTGCTTGCACCGTATGGGCATCTGTCTCTGAAAGACCCTCAAAGGTCACCGAGATCGGTAGGCCCCCCTCGCAGTTGTTGGCGATCTTCTCCAGCCGGATTCCAGCAAAGGCTAGCATAAATAGAAGAACAAAAGCAATGACATGCTGTTTCTTGCGAGGACGTAGCCCAAAGAGATGCTCCATACCCCGTATTTTTGGCAGGAAAGTTCTGTGACTATAGCCTGAGGATAATACGAGCGAACAACCGATAAAAAGCTAATGCAAATCGTGATTCCTCTCTCAGGTCAGGGCAGTCGCTTCCAGCGCGCGGGTTATTCACAGCTCAAGCCTCTCATTGAGGTGGATGGCATGCCCATGATCGAGCATGTCGTGCGGATGTTTCCGGGCGAGACAGACTTTCTCTTTATCTGCGGCCAAGACGCTTTAGAGACGATCCCCGAGCTGCGCCCGACACTGGAGCGCCTCGCGCCGCAGGGCAAGATCATCGGGATCGCGCCGCACAAGCGCGGGCCGGTCTGGGCGGCGCTGCAAGCCTCGGAGTGGATTAAAGACGACCAGCCCGTGGTGCTGAACTACACGGATTTTTGCGTGGGCTGGGACTACGCAGACTTTAAAGCCACGATGGAGCGCGAGAGGCCCGCCGGCTGCGTCACAGCGTACCGCGGCTTTCATCCTCACTCGCTCGGACCGAATCTCTACGCCTACCTGCGCCACGACGAAGAGAGCCTGGCAATGCTGGAGATTCAAGAGAAGCACTGCTTCACGGACAATCGCATGCAGGAGTTTGCCTCATCGGGGACGTACTACTTCCGCTCTGGTGAACTGCTCAAAGCCACCTTTAACGAGGCTATCGAGCGCGATCTCTCCACCAACGGCGAGTTTTATGCCAGCATGCCCTTTAACTTGCTCGTTGAGAAAAATGAGCCCGTGCGTGTCTATGAGCTAGAGCACTTTCTCCAGTGGGGCACGCCAGAAGATCTTGAAGAGTATCTCACCTGGTCGCGCTACTTTAGCCACTACGCCGAGAAAGATGGCTGGGCTCCTGAGCTGCCCGCGATGCCTGGTACGAACTTAATCCCCATGGCGGGAGCCGGGATGCGTTTTGCGCAAGAGGGCTACAAAGTCGCCAAGCCGCTCGTGCCTGTGGATGGCACGCCCATGATCGCCCGTGCCCTGCGCTCACTGCCCGCTGCCAAGAACTGGATCACCGCCTGCCGCACGGAGCACCTCACCAGCCCTTGCCTAACCGAGTACATGAGCCAAGACGGGCGCAATCTCACGCTACTGCCCGTCGAGAAGCTCACCGAGGGCCAGGCATGTACGTGTCTCTTGGCGCGTGACCAGATAGACCCCGAAGCGCCTCTGCTCATCGCTCCCTGCGATGCTGCGTTTGTCTACGATGCCTTGCACTACGAGCTGCTAACCCAAAGTGCGAGCGGCCCGGACTGCCTGATCTGGACCTTCCAGAACCACCCGCACGCCAATCGTAATCCAAAACAGTACGGCTGGGTGGATTTGGATGAGAAAAACAACGCCAAGACGGTTCTGTGCAAGCAGGCCCCGAGTGGCGACATTCGACAAGCGCATGGCGTGATTGGGGCGTTCTGGTTTAAGAAGGCCAAGTACTTCTTCGCCGCCGCCGATGCGCTGATCGCGAAAAATCTCAGAGTGAATAATGAGTTCTATGTGGACTCCAGCATCAACTTGCTTCTAGAGCAGGGCCGGAGTGCCCAAGTGTTCCCTGTGGAGCACTACCTCTGCTTCGGTGTCCCCGACGATGTGAGAACCTATGACTACTGGGCGGACTACTTCGCTGCGTAGCCGCCTGTTCTGGGGCGTTTTGGCTTTTAAGCTCCTGCTGGGGACGTTTTTCGCGTCGCACTACCTGCGGGGGCTGTTCATTCCGTTTGTCAACTACTACGTCCTCTCGGGCTTTCAGGACCCCTACCAGCACTTTGTGGCGCAGGGCCGCATGGATCTCTTTCCCTACAACCCCCTGATGCTCTACGCTCTGGCGATTCCGCGTCAGCTCTTTTCCGCACTGCTCCCCGGCGGTGTGGAGACCGTCAGCTTCGGGCACTTATTGGTCTTCCGGCTCCCGCTGCTTCTCTCAGATCTCGCCATTCTCAGTGTCCTGCTCTCCTGGTTTCCGCGCGAGAAGTCGCGCGTGCTGTGGCTCTACTGGTGCAACCCGCTGGTGGTCTACATCTGCTACTGGCACGGGCAGCTCGATATTATCCCGACGGCGCTCTTTCTCTGCGCTCTGGCGAGCCTGCGCCAAGAGCACTACCGAGGGGCCGCGCTTTGGTTTGGTGTTGCGCTGGCGACCAAGGCGCACCTGCTGGCCGCCGCGCCCTTTTTCTTTATCTATATCGCGCAGAAAAAGGGCTGGCAGAGCACGACGCGCTACGCCATCATTGCACTTGCCTCTCTCGTGATCTTCCTCTTTCCCTTTGCACAGCACCCTGGCTTTCGGCAGATGGTCTTTGGCACGGAAGAGAGCCGCCGCCTGCTTGCCTTGCAGCTTCCCGTGGGAGGAAATGGGAGCCAGGGTGTGCTGATCACGCCGCTGGTGATCCTCTTGCTCTGCGTGCGCTTTTTCTGCTACCCCAAGCGCAACTGGGACTTGCTGCTGGTCTATCTAAGCTTGGTTTTTGCGACCCTGGTGCTGCTGGTGCCGCCGCGCCCGGCCTATATCCTCTGGAGCCTGCCGTTTCTCATCACGGTGCTGTGCCGCCAGCCGCGCAAGTACGGGCTTCCCTACGCGCTACTGATCGTCGGGTACTTCCTCAACTTCTTGCTCGGGCCGCAGTCGGATGTGTTAGAGAGCCTGGCTCTTGTGGCCCCCGGGCTGGCCGCACAGCAGCAGAGCTTTCTTGCCCCTCTGCTCCATAGCTCGCTCTGGCCCAGTCTCTCGTTCACGGTTTTTGAGGCAGGGCTGGCGGGCGTGATGCTCTCGAACTACCTGTTTGGCCTGCGGAGCAATCAGATCTACCAGGAGCGCAGCCGTCCGGTACTCATCGGCCTTGCAGGCGATAGTGGCTCGGGCAAGGACACACTCACATTTGGGATTGAGAAGCTTCTGGGAGCAGAGCAGCTGGAAGTGATCGCAGGCGACGACTATCATAAGTGGCCGCGGGGTCATGAGTCGTGGAAGACCTACTCGCACTTAGATGTCCGGGCGAACAATCTTCACCAGCAGGTGGAGCACGCGCTGGCACTGGCCTCGGACAACACGATCTACAAGCCGCACTACGACCACGCCACGGGCCGCTTCACCGAGGAGCAAGCCGTGGCACCGAAGCCGTTTATTTTATTTCAGGGCCTGCACTCCCTCTCGCTCTTGCAGCTACGCGCTCTCTACGACTTGCGCATCTTTCTCGACCCGCAAGAAGACGTCCGCCGCCTCTGGAAAGTCCAGCGCGATAAAACTGAGCGCGGCTACACCACCGAGCAAGTGCTGGCGCAGCTTGACAAGCGCACCGCCGATCGTGAGAAGTATATCTTGGCCCAGCGTGAGCTTGCGGATGTGATTCTCTCCTGGCGAACCGTCGAGCCCCTCCAGCCGGGCGACTTTGACAGCAATCCCGCGCTCTGCCTGCACCTTCAAGCGCTCAATAGCTTTGACTTCTCGGGCTTGGTGGAGCTGCTGAGTGTCGCTGGAGTCGTCATCCGCCAGTACGAGCCGTTTTTGGATGGCCGCTGGCAGGTTTTAGAGCTGGAGGGCACGATCGCCTCAACCACGCTCGCCGAGCTTGCTGCCCAGCTCATCCCCAACCCCGATGAGCTGAGCGCGAGTTTTCACTTCGAGGAAGGGCTGGAGGGCTGCGTGCAGCTTCTCTTTTTACTCTGCCTCTCATCACGCCTGAAAGTTGCCCAATGGATGACCGTACCGTCGCACTGAGTATTGTCCTGCCCTGCTACAACGAAGCGGGGAACCTGCCTAAGATCTACGCCGTGCTGAGTGAGATTTTGCAAACCCAGCCCGATGTCGAGGTCTTGCTGGTCAACAATGGCTCCACAGATCGCTCAAGCGCTGTGTTTGCGGAGCTGCAAGCCACCCACACGCTCCCGATTCGCGTGGTGAGCATCCCCAAAAACCAGGGCTACGGTCACGGGATTCTCACGGGCGTTCGGGCTGCGCAGGGAGCATTTATCGCCTGGTCCCACGCCGACATGCAGACCGACCCACGTGATATTCTCGCCGCCTACGAGAAGCTACGTCAGAGCGACGATCCCGAACGCACTCTTGTGAAAGGCCGCCGCAAGAACCGCCCGCCTTTAGATGAGTTCTTCACCTCGGGGATGGCCTGGCTCTCCAGCGCCGCACTGGGGCAGTGGCTCCACGATATCAATGCCCAGCCCAAGCTCTTTCCCAAGAGCTTCGTGTCGCTTCTCGACAAGGCTCCCACGGACTTCTCACTGGACCTGTTCTTCCTCTACGAAGCCAAGACACGCGGCTACACGCTCCTAGAGCAAGATGTCGTCTTTGGCAAGCGTGAGCATGGTGAGGCCAAGGGCGGCGGCACGATGAAGGGCAAGCTCAAGCTCATCAAGCGAACACTCGCCTATATCTTCGAGCTACGCAGAACACTAAAAACAAACAATGGAAATCGTCGCACATCGCATCAACACCCTTGAGAGTCTCAAAATAGTTCCATCGCACTTCGGTACGGAGATCGATCTGCGTGCCCGGGGCAGCGAGCTCTACCTCCACCACGATGCGTTTTGCGAGAAAGACGCCGATGCGTTTGTGGACTATCTCGACGCCTACCGCCACGGCCTGCTCGTGCTCAATATCAAAGAGGCGGGAATCGAGACCGAGGTACTGCGGCTCGTGCGGGAGCGGGGGATCGAGCGCTATTTTCTGCTCGATGTGGAGTTTCCCTATCTCTACCGCGCCAGCCGGTTGGGCGAGCGCAGTATCGCCGTGCGCTACTCAGAAGACGAGAGCATCGAGACCGCACTGACCTACAAAGAGCGCGTGGACTGGGTCTGGATCGACACCAACACCCGTCTGTCGCTGGATGCCACCGTGAAAGCACAGCTCGCTGGCCTCAAGACCTGCCTCGTCTGCCCCGAGCGCTGGGGCCGCCCACACGACATTCCGGGCTACAGAGCCCAGCTCGCCGCGCTGGATTTCCGCTTAGACGCGGTCATGACCAGCCTTGCCTGCGCCCCCTTATGGCAGTAGGTTGTGCCAGAAATCCGCATCGTTGCGATCCCGCCACAGAAACGTTAGACCGCATGCCTCAGCGACGCCTCGATCGCGCTTGGTATCGTCACCGATGAACCAGATTTCCGGGCTGGGGGCGATCCCAAAGCGAGCCAGAGCCTCGTCCACGCCACGCGGATCGGGCTTGACGGCCCCGACTTCTTCCGCCGTAAAGAGATAGGTGACAAGATTGGCTATGTTGAGCGTCTGGAGCTTACGGAGCTGCTGCTCGGTGGTGAAGTCCGTGATCCAAGCCGTCGGGATGCCAGAGTTCTGCCAGTGTTGGAGGCACTCTCGCACACCGGGGTCGAGCTGCATCGCCGCATGGTAGCCGTCCCAGTAGGCTTTGTAGAGTATCAATGTCTCGGTGAGCGCTGTGTGCCCCAAGCGATTCTCTAGCAGCCGCTTAAAATAGAGCAAGCGACAGTGCGCCGCGCCCGTGTCTGCGATGGCGTGCTTTGCCTGCTCCCGCGCAAGATTATAGTTCACACGAAATTCAGCTTCGTCCGAGAAATCGCTGGCAGCAAACGCGGCTCTGAGCCCGGCTTCGTGGCACGGTGCGTAGGCATAGACCGTGTTGTCAATGTCTAAAAGAATCGCGGTAGGCTGAGTGGGCATAGAGTTAGATAGTACCCAATCTCAGTGCGGTGGAAAAAGCCGTCGGAAGCCGTGAAACAAAACAATCGGCGGGAGCGTGGTCATCGCTTTCGCAATTTCCAGTGCCCCCGCTTCGGCCTTAGGATCGGTGTGTGAGTCGCGTGGAGCTGCGAATCAGCGCGTTGAGGCGAGTGTCGGTTTTGTCATGGACGCAGAAAAGGCCAATAACCGGGGCGCGCATGGCGGGGCCATTGCCTGCGGAGAAAACGCCGGAGCGCTCGGGGGAGACGCCCACCAGCAACCAGAGCTTGAGCGGTCATGATTGCATGCTCCGTATCGTCGCTGAGAAAGCCGCGTCCGAAAAAAAGTCGGTGACTGATGATTGCTCCAAAAAGCTGCACCTGGCGTTTCGGATGCAGCCCTTCCGCTGGTAATCCAATAGCATCACCAACAGCCATACACAGCAAACAACCTAGGAAGTAGTTTTTACTCATAAAGAACCAACGGAAGATACACTGAAGGATGCTGCTGCTTGCCTGATTCTGAGCATTTAGCACCAGCGATCGGTCTAGGTGCGCCTCGTAGCCCCACTAACGGAGC